>NZ_LMRC01000034.1:0-382252 GCF_001425565.1 Methylobacterium sp. Leaf466
TCGGGCTGCTCGTCGATCCTGCCTGCGGCGGGTCCGACGACGAGCGCCGTTCTGGAGGGGGCGGACGTGACGACGGCGCAGGGGACGTTCGCGCGCTACGAGATCGTCGACCTCGACGCRGCCGTGATCGAGGCGATGCGGGGCCGGGCGCTCGACAGCCTGCTGGCCTCGTTCGGGGACCGGCGGCCCGCGCTCGAACCGGTGATCGGGGTCGGCGACTACGTCGCGGTCTCGGTGTGGGAGGCGGGCTCGGGCGGCCTGTTCTCGGGGCCGCTGGTGGCCGACCGCTTCTCGGCCGGCTCCAAGTCGGCGATGATCCCCGAGCAGGTGGTCTCGCGCGACGGCGCCATCTCGGTGCCCTACGCCGGGCGCATCCAGGTCGCCGGCCGCCGCACCCAGGACGTCCAGTCCCTCATCGAGAGCGAACTCGCCGGCAAGGCCATCCAGCCCCAGGTGCTCGTCTCGGTCACCCGGCCGATCTCGCAGTCGGTCACCGTCACCGGCGAGGTCGCCGCCGGCGCCCGCGTGCCGCTCTCGGGCAAGGGCGACCGCATCCTCGACGTCGTCGCCGGCGCCGGCGGCGTCAAGGCGCCGGTCAACGAGACCTTCGTGCGCCTCTCGCGCGGCAACCTCACCGCCACCGTGCCGATGACCACCATCGTCTCGAACCCGCGCGAGAACATCTTCCTGCGCCCCAACGACGTCCTCACCCTGGTGCGCGACCCYCAGACCTTCCTCGCCGTCGGCGCGCTCGGCAACGCCACCGAGATCCCGTTCTCGGCCGAGGGCATCACGCTGGCCCAGGCGCTCGCCAAGTCGCGCGGCCTGTCCGACAACCTCGCCGACCCCGCCGGCGCCTTCATCTTCCGCTTCGAGCCCGCCAGCGCCGTGCGCCGCCTCAAGCCCGACAGCCCSCTGCTSGCCACCAACCTCGTGCCCGTCGTCTACCGCATCAACATGCGCGACCCCAACAGCCTGTTCCTCACCCAGGCCTTCCGCATGAGAAACCGCGACCTCATCTACGTCTCCAACGCACCCTTCTCCGAGGTCCAGAAGGTCCTCTCCGTGTTCTCCACCGTCGCGAGCCCNACCCAGGCCTTCCGCATGAGAAACCGCGACCTCATCTACGTCTCCAACGCACCCTTCTCCGAGGTCCAGAAGGTCCTCTCCGTGTTCTCCACCGTCGCGAGCCCGCTGACGGCCGGCGCGGCGGTCTATTCGGGCGTGCGCTGAGAAAGTCGGGGCCCCAACGAAAAAGGCTCCCGGAGACCGGGAGCCTTTGATCGACGAGGCCAGGCGTCGGGCCTGTGCGTCATACCGTTCACGGTTGATCACTTCGTGATGCGGACATGGGCTTCGCTCAGGCGCCGCCGCGCTTGGCCATCAGGCGTTCGATCAGCGATCCGCCCTTCTCCATGTCGGCGAGCTCCTCGGCCACCGCCGTCACCGTCTCGCGGATCTGTTCGGGCGTGTGGTCGGAGGTCATGAAGAACCGCAGCCGCGAGGCCCGCTCCGGCACCGCCGGATGGATGATCGGCTGCACGTTGATGCCGCGCTTGAACAGGCGGTCCGACAGGGTGACGGACTTCAGGGAATCGCCGACGATCACCGGGATCACCGCGAGCCCGAGGCTCGTGCCGGTATCGAGGCCGTGCTTCTTGGCGCAGGCGAGGAAGAGCTGGCCGTTCTGGCGCAGCCGCTCCACCCGCTCGGGCTCGGCATGCATCAGGCCCAGGGCGGCTTCCGCGGCGGCGGCGAGCGGCGGCGACATGCCGACGCTGTAGATGAAGCCGCCGGCCGTGCACTTCAGGTACTCGATCAGGGCGGCCGGGCCGGCGACGTAGCCGCCGCAGGCTGAGAGCGTCTTCGAGAGCGTGCCCATCCAGATGTCGACGGAGCGCGAATCGACGCCGCAATGCTCGGCCAACCCGATGCCGGTCCGCCCGAGCACGCCGAGGCCGTGGGCGTCGTCGACCATCAGCCAGGCGTTGAAGCGCTCCTTGAGGGCGACGAGGGAGGCCAGGTCCGGCGCGTCGCCGTCCATGCTGTAGAGGCCCTCCACCACGATCAGGGCGCGGCGGTGCTCGTGCCGGGTGGCGCCGAGCAGGGTCTCGAGGGAATCGAGGTCGTTGTGCGCGAAGGAGCGGCGCTGCGCGCCCGAGAGCTTGGCCCCGGTGACGACGCTGTTGTGGATGAGCGCATCGTGGAAGATGACGTCGCCCGGCTCCATCAGGGCGCCGATGGTCGTGACGTTGGTGGCATGCCCGCTCACCATCACGACGCAGGCGTCGGTCTCGTAATGCTCGGCCAGGGCCCGCTCCAGGGAGAGGTGCCCGGGGCGCTCGCCGGCCACGATCCGGCTCGCCGAGGACGACGTTCCGAACTCGTCGAGCGCCTTGCGGGCGGCCTCGTTGATGTCAGGGTGCCCGTTGAGGCCGAGGTAGTCGTAGGACGAGAAGTTGATGAAGGTCCGCCCGTCGATGCGCGTGGTCGCGCCGGCACGGGTGTCGTGGACCCGGAAGAACGGGTTGCCGAGCCCGATGAGGTTGGCGGCCGAGCGCTGGAGCTTGAGCTCGCGGTAACCCGGCAGCGATTCGAAGCGCTGGACCGCCGCATCGCCGGAGCCGGCCTCGTTGGCCTTGGCCGCCGGGCGGACCGCGTTGGCGGTGCGCCCGAGCCGATTGGTCACGAAGCCCGCCAGAGCCGCACGACCGCCGTCCGGTCTCGCCGTGTCGGTCATATCAGGATCTCCTTGATGTCGAGGCTGTTCTCTTCCACCAGCGCATGGAAGGGCTGGAGGCTGCGCACGTCGACCCCTTCGCTGGCATGGCGCTGGGCGAGGCTCATGACGGCGGCGGCCGCATCGTCCACCGGGGCGGAGACCGACTGGATCAGCGTCTCGGTCAGCTCCGTGACCGTGAGGCCCGACGAGATGCCGGAGGGCGGCGCCTCGAGGGCGAACCGTTCCTGCAGGCTCGCCCCGAGTTCGACGCCCATCAGGGAGTCGAGGCCGATCTCGGAGAGCTGGCGCACCCGGCTGATGTCGTCCTTGGGCAGGCGCAGGATGCGGGCGATGTCCTCGACGATGGCGTCGGCCACCGTCTTGCGCACCGTGTCGAGATCCTGCGTCTTGAGCAGGGCGCCGATGTGGATCGCGGTGACGGTGCCAGCGTCCATCTGCTGGTCGGAGCCGAGTTCGGCGTAGCTCGGCGAGCGCATGGTCGCCAGGCGCTCGCGGGCCTTGCCCCAGTGCATCGAGGCGATGGCGATCACCGCGTCGTCGGACTCGCGGCCCTGGTTCTCCAGCGCCTCGGCCATCAGGTCGAGGCAGCGGCGGGCGTCCATCGGCGTGACGCCGACACGACCGGCCAGGGTCTCCATCACGGCGCGGTTGCGGGCGAGCACGCCGACGTCGCCGATGGCGCCCCAGGCGACGGCCAGGGCCGGCAGGCCGAGGCGGCGGCGCTGGCGCGCGAGGCCTTCGAGGAAGCCGTTGGCGGCGACATAGGCGCCCTGTCCCGGGTTGCCGATGAAGGTCGTGGCCGACGAGAACAGCACGAAGTAGTCGAGGTCGCGACCGCGGGTCACCGCGTCGAGATGCTCGGCACCCACCACCTTCGGACGCAGGACCGCGTCGAGGGCGGGAGCGTCGATGTTGGCGATCAGGCCGTCCTGCAGCACCATGGCGCCGTGGATGACGCCGGCGAGCCGGCCGCCGTCCGCCTCGATGCCGGACATCAGGTCCTCCACGGCGGCACGATCGGTGATGTCGCAGGCGCGCGCCTCGACGGTGACGCCCTTGGCCCGCAGTGCGGCCACGGCGGCCTTGGCCTCGTCGCTCGCCGCGCCGTTGCGGCCGACCAGGAGGAGGCGGCGGGCGCCGCGGTCGGCGAGCCAATGCGCCGCTTCGATGCCGAAGCCGCCCAGACCGCCGGTGAGGAGGTGCACGCCCTCGGCCGAGACCGTGAACGGTGTCGTGCGCGCCACCATCACGCTGCCGGCCTTGGGCGGCGCGATGACGATCTTCCCCACGTGTCCCGACTGCTGCATCAGGCGGAAGGCGTCCGAGACCTCGTCGGCCGTGAAGGGCTGGTAGGGCAGGGGCTTGAGGCCGCCTTCCTTGAACAGCGCCATCACCTCGCGGAAGAGGCGGGCTCCGTCCTCGCCCTGGTGCTGGAGCACCTGGTCGAGGTCGACGCCGAAGTAGGAGAGGTTCCGGCGGAACGGGCGCAGGCCGATGTGGGTGTTGGCGACGTAGTCGCGCTTGCCCAGTTCGATGAAGCGGCCGAACGGCTTGAGGACGTTGAGGCTGCGCTCCATCGCCTCGCCGAACAGGCTGTTGAGGACCACGCCGACGCCGTCGCCGGTGATGCGGCGGACCTCGTCGACGAAGGCGAGCGAACGCGAATCGAGCACGTGCTCGGCGCCCAGCGCCTTGACCAGGGCGCGCTTCTCCCGCGAGCCGGCGGTGGCGATGACGCGCGCGCCCTTCAGCTTGGCGATCTGCAGCGCGGCGAGGCCGACGCCGCCGGCGCCGCCGTGGACCAGCACCCACTCGCCCCGCCGCAGGCGGGCGCAGGTGACGAGGCTGTAATAGGCCGTGAGGAAGGCCACCGGCACGGTGGCGGCGGCCTGCGCGTCGAGGCCGGGCGGGCTCGGGGCCACCACGAGTTCGGGGGCGACGATATGGGTCGAGAACCCCGATTGCGCGAAGGCGACCACCGGGTCGCCGGGCTTGAACGCCTTGACGCCCGGACCGATCGAGACGACCCGGCCGGCGACCTCGAGGCCCAGGCGCGGACCGGCGAACCCGTCCTCCAGGATCTCCTCGGGCAGCATCGAGAGCGCCCAGAGCACGTCGCGGAAGTTGAGGCCGGTGGCCTCCACCGCAATCTCGACCTCGCCGAGGCCGGGGGCGCGGCGCTCGGCCGGCCCCCAGGCCATCTCGTTGAGGCCGCCGGTATTGCTGCGCTCCAGCCGCGCGGCCGGGGCGGGCACCGCGTCGGCGCCGGGCCGCCGCGCGGCCTGTCCGGGGGTGAAGCGGATGACGCGGGTGCGGTCGTCGTCGAGGACGATCTCGGTCTCGGGGGTGCCCGACAGGATGAGGTCGCGCAGGCGTTCGGCCGAGCGCTTCGACGAACTCTCCGCGGAGAGGTCGACCCGGCGCACGTCGAGATTGGCGACCTCGTTGGCCAGCGTGCGGGTGAAGGCCCAGACGCCGGTCTCGACGGCGCTGCCCTCGATCGTCCCGTCGCGGGTGGCGCCGGGGCAGATCACCCACAGGCGGGTCTGGCGCGAGCCGAGATGCTCGACGCAGCGCTTGAGGCTGAGACAGCGGTCGCGCAGGCGGTCGGAGGCCTCGCCCTCGCGCCCGAAGGCCCCGGCGAGGAACACCACGGTATCGGGGGTGTCGCGCTCGAGTTCGAGCAGCGACTGCTCGGAATCGAGGATGATCGAGACGTGGACGCCGCTGGCGACGAGCAGGGTCGCCAGGGAGGAAGCGGTCTCGGCCGCGAAGGCGTCGTGCGAGCCGATGACGAAGGCGAAGCTCTGGCCCGCGGCCGGGCGCTGCCGGGGCGGCGCCTCCGCCAGGAGCAGGAGGTCGTCGCCGTTGGCCGAGACCGCCCGGTCGACGGCCACGCGCACCAGCCCGGTGTCGCTCAAGGAGCGCTGCCAGCCGGTGATGTCGTCGAGGCGTCCCACCGGCATGTCGGTGTCGGACTGGAACCAGCCCGGCGTCAGGCCGAAGACGAGGTCGCGGAACAGCGAGGCGGCCGGCTCCACGGCCAGGAGAACGCCGCCGGTGGCCAGCGTCTCGGCGAGCCGGTTGAGGAGGCCGCGGTCGCCCCGGTGGAGGACGTCGCTGGCCAGCATCAGGTCGAAGCCGGCCATCGCCAGTTCGGCGGGATCCTCGACGACGGTGACACCACGCGGCAGGGCGAGGCGGGCACGCTCGGCGAGGCGCCGGTCGGCCTCGAACACGGTGAGCTGCGCCTCGATCCCGTCGACGAAGGCGGCGACCTGTGCCGAGAGCGGCCCGAACCCGACCTGGAGGAGGCGCAGGGCGCGGTCGCGCGGCAGGTGGTCGCGGCAGGCGGTGACGATGCCGGCGATCACGTTCGCCGAGGCGCGGGCGGTGGCGCTGCGCAGGACGAACGCATCGAGGGCGTTCTGCGACAGGGTCGGCACGGTATCGAGTTCGTTGGCCAGGAGCCGGCCGACCACGGCGCCGATGTCCGCGACCAGGACCAGTTCGGCCGAGAGCTCGGGATGATCGGACGCGATCCAGCGCATGATCTCGTCGGGCGCGGGCAGCGACACGTCCTTGCGCAGGGTCCAGCGTCCGTTGTCGAGGGTGGCCAGATCGCTGCTCTCCAGGGCGAACAGCGCGTTGTGGACCCACGGGCGCATGGCCTCGGGTACGCGCTCGTCCACCGCCACGGCGCCCGCGCGCTGCAGGCCTTCGGCGAGACGATAGGCGAGGGAGGTGGCCCAGCCTTCGAGAAGGAGGTGGCCGGGCGCCAAGGGCGATTCGGCGGCGGCACGGGCGGCCTTGGCCTGCGGCCGCAGGATCTCGGCGATGCCGGGCAGGCGCGAGGCGGCAATGGCCGTCGGCTCGGTGGCGAGTTCGGGGCGCTGGGCGATCGCGAAGGCGGCCAGATCGTTGCCGCCCTTGGCCCGCAGGGCCTGGAACCGGCCTTCGCGGATGGTGGCGACGACCTCGCCCTCGGCGTCGACCAGGGTAAAGTCGGCCAGGATGCTGCGCTCGTTGCAGCGCCGGGTGTTGATCATCGCACGGGCGATCACCGCGCCGGGCTTCACGAGCCGGATCTCGCCGAACCGCACCGGCACGTAGGCCTTGTTGGAATCCTCGCCGAGGAGATCGGCGAACAGCAGGATCAACCCGTGGAAACAGGCGTCGAGCCGGGAGGGCACCAGCGCGAAGCGCGGGTCGGCCTCGGCCGGCACCAGCTCCGAGACGATGGTGGTCTCGTCGATGCGCGCACTCAGGGCGACCTGCCGGAAGCTCGGGCCGAAGCCGAGGCCGGACGCCGCCGCCCGGCGGTAGAGCTCGGCGCCCGACACCGCATGGTCGGCCGGGACATGGATGTCGACCCGCTTCGGCACCGCATAGGCGCCGTCGACGATCTTGGCCGAGGCATGAAGCTGCCACGGGGAGGCGGTCAGGCGCGGACGGCTGAGGATCTGGATCTGGTTACCGCTGCCCGAGAGGCGGACCGTGACCTCGCGCAGGGAGTCCTCGCCGAACACCATCGGCGACTGGATCTCGAGCTCGGCCAGCACCACGGCGTCGCTGCGGGTCGCCTCGCGGGCGACGCTGAGCGCCATCTCGACGAAGGCGGCGCCGGGCAGGATGGCCTGCCCCTCGATGCGGTGGTCGTCGAGTTCGGGCACGGTGGCGACGTCGACGTGGCCGTGCCAGTCGAGGCCGTCGGGGGCGACCCGCGAGCCGGCCAGGGGATGGAACTGGCGCGCGGTGAGGCCGCCGACGCCCTCGGTGGTCTCGGCGAGGCGGAAGCTGCGGCGCTGCCAGGGGTAGAGCGGCAGCGCGACGTCGCCGGCCGGGTTCTCGCCGAACACCGACGCCTCGTCGACGGCAGCTCCCTGGACGAGGGCCAGCGCCATGGCGCGGGCGATCGGATCGCCGCCGGCCGGCTTGCGGTTCATGACGCCGACGGTGGCGATCTCGATGCCGAGCGGCTCGACGGCGTCGCCGATGTGCGAGAGCAGCGCGGCGCGCGGGCCGACTTCCACGAAGATGCGCGCACCCCGGCGAGTCGCCTCCTGCACCGCCTCGCAGAAGCGGACCGGCTCGCGGATGTTGCGCCACCAGTAGCCGGCGCCGAACTGGTTGCCGGCCAGGATCGTGCCGGTGACCGTCGAGACCATGGCGGTGGTGCCCGCGCGGGTCTTGAGGCCGGCCAGATCGCGCAGCAGCGGCTTCTCGGTCGGGTTCATCAACCGGCCGTGGAAGGGATATTCGAGGTCGAGCTTGCGCCCGCGGCGGCGCTTGCGCGCCAGCGCCTTCATGGCCGCGTCGATGGCGGCCACCGGGCCGGCGACGGTGACGGCCTTGGGGCTGTTGTAGGCGGCGATGTCGAGGGTCGGGTAGTCCTTGAGGAAGACCTCGATCTCCTCCACCGGCGCCAGCAGCACCGCCATGGTGCCGAGCCCCCGCGTCGTCTCCTGGTGCAGGCTGCGGTAGAAGATGACCCGCACGGCCTGTTCGAGACTCAGGATCCCGGCGGCCTCGGCCGCGGCGATCTCGCCGACGCTGTGGCCGAGCACGTAGCTCGGATTCAGGCCCGAGGCCCGCAGGGCGGTGGTGGAGGCGCTGGAGATCGCGAAGATCAGGGGCTGGGAGACGCGGGTCTGGACGAGGCGCTCCTCCAGGTCCTCGGCGAACAAGGCCTCCTTCAGCGACCAGCCCGAGAACGCGACGAAGAGCACGTCGATGCGGTCGAAGGCGGTGCGGAAGACCGGGTTCTCGGCATAGGCCTCGCGGCCCATCCCGGCCCACTGGCTGCCGTTGCCGGAATAGACGAAGGCGACCTCGGCCGAGCGGTCCACGGCGGTGCCGACCACGGCCGCCTCGTGCTCCTCGCCCTCGGCGATGCCGCGCAGGGCGCCGACCACGTCGGCCCGCAGCGGCACGGCGACACGGGCGGACAGGCGCTCGCGGCGATGGGCGGCGCCGGCCGCGACCCGGTCGATCTCGGCCGGCTCGGCCCCATCGAGGCGCTCGGCGTAATCGAGGGCGAGTTCGTTGAGGGCGGCCCGGCTCTGGGCCGACAGCAGCAGGATCTCCGGGGCCCGCGTCTCGCCCGCCGTCGCCGCCACCGGGGCGGCGTCGGTGAGGATCACGTGGGCGTTGGTGCCGCCGAAGCCGAAGGAGTTGACGCCCGCGAACCGCTCGGCGCCGTTGCGCGGCAGGGCCAGGGGCTTGGTCGCCACCGTCAGGTTGAGGTCGTCGAAGGCGATGTCGGGGTTGAGGGCATCGGCGTGGAGCGAAGCCGGCAGCAGGTCGTGCTCGAGGGCGAGGCTGGCCTTGAGCAGGCCGGCGAGGCCGGAGACCGGCTCGGTGTGGCCGATGTTGCTCTTGATCGAGCCGATCGGCAGCGGCGCCTGGCGCGGGCGGCCGAGCCGGCCGCCGATGGCGCCGGCCTCGATCGGATCGCCGACCTGGGTCCCGGTGCCGTGGGCCTCGACGAAGACGAGCCGGTCGAGATCGACCTCCGCGTCGCGGTAGACCGCCTCCAGCAGCTCGCCCTGGGCGTAGCCGGAGGGCAGGGAGATGCCCGTGGTGCGCCCGTCGGAATTGACGCCGCTGGCCGCGATGACGCCGCGCACGGTGTTACCGTCGCGGGCGGCCGCCTTGGCCGAGCGCAGCACGAGGACGACACCGCCCTCGGACCGGACGTAGCCGTCGGCCTGGGCCGAGAACGCGCTGCACAGCCCGCGGCGCGAGAGCATCTGGGCGTTGGAGAAGCAGATGAAGTTGAACGGGCTCGCGAGCAGGTTGACGCCGGCCACGACCGCCGTGTCGATCCGCCCGCTGGCGATGGCCGCCACGGCGGCATCGAGCGCCACGAGGGAGGACGAGCAGGCGGTGTCGACCGTGAAGCTCGGGCCCTTGAGGTCGTAGATGTAGGAGATGCGGTTCGACAGGATCGAGAGCGTGTTGCCGGTGGCGGCATAGGCGTCGCCCGACGCGGTATCGAGGACGCGCAGGTTGCCGTAGTCGAGGGAGGAGGCACCGACGAAGACGCCGATCCCGCTGCCGGCCACGCCCGAGGGGCGCAGGCCCGCATCCTCGAGGGCTTCCCAGGTGAGTTCGAGCAGGAGCCGCTGCTGCGGGTCCATCTGCTCGGCCTCGCGCGGCGAGATGCCGAACACCGCCGGATCGAACGACCAGATGTCGTCGAGGACGCCCGCGGCCCAGGTGTAGCTCTTGCCGCGCTCCTGGGCACGGGGGTGCCCGAAGCGGTCGAGGACCCAGCGATCGTCCGGAATGCGGCTGACGGCGCAGCGGGCTTCGGAGAGGAGCTGCCAGAGGCCGTCCACGCTCGGAGCACCGGGCAGGCGGCACGACCGGCCGATGATCGCTATGTCTGTACGTTGTGTCACGTTCGGTTCGCACACGCTCTTGAACGGGGAACAAAGCCGACCGCCCCCCAAGGTGGCGATCACCGTCACCCTTAGTATGCACTCACGACGCTGTCCAACCCGGGTCCGAATAGCCAAGCCCATTCGGTGGATGAAACGAAAGACCTGTGGCACGTATTCATCAATGGTACCCCCGGGGGATTGCAGGATCGACAGCGCCGATCTTCACTGTAATTTCAGGTTTCGACCTCACCGAAACCTAACAACGGCCATAATCCTCCGACCCGGTCGGGTTCCGCGACCGTCGCGCCGCCGTCGTCCACAGGCGGATGGGCGATGTCAGCCGTCGAGCCGCAGTCGAGGCATCGACGAGGACATGGCTGCGGCGGCCTCATTGGCGCGATGACACGGCGGCCCTGGCACTGGCCGGACGGCGGCATCCCGAACAGGGCGGGGATATCGCGCAACTCTGCCCGAAGCCGCCGCTGTAGTGTCGATGCAGGACGAACGATCGGTCCGAGCCTGGCGAGATCGCGATGCCCGGTGCCCCCGCGAATGCCGGAGCGAGCGTGTTGCGACGCAACGCCGCCGCTCCGAGGGGCCGTTCAGAGGCGAAAATGCGCCGAGACCCGCGACAGATTGGGATTATAGAACGGGTCCGACCGTAGCTGAGGCTCCCAGCGGTCGTGCATCACGCGGATCTCTGCCTCGAACCGCGCCCGCTTCTCGGGCGTGTCCTCGGGTCCGCGGCTCTTCGACTCGTGGTGCATGAGCCGGGCGTGCGGGGTCCACACGATGCGGTAGCCCGCCTGCCTGACCCGCAGGCACAGATCGACGTCGTTGAAGGCGACGGCGAGATGCTCGGCGTCGAACCCCCCCACCTGCGCGAACACGCCGGCCCGCATGGCGAGGCAGGCCCCGGTGACGCCGGACACCTCCTGCGACAGGGTCATGCGCGCGAAGTAGCCGGGGTCGTCGCCATCGAGCCCGAGGTGGCTGTGGCCGGCGACCCCGCCGATGCCGAGCACGATGCCGCCGTGCTGCAGGGTGCCGTCCGGATAGAGGAGCTTGGCGCCGACCGCCCCGACCTCGGGATCGACGGCGATGGAGACGAGTTCGCGCAGCCAGCCCTCCTCGACGACCTCGATGTCGTTGTTGAGGAACAGCAGCACGCTGCCCCGCGCCGCGGCCGCGCCGCGGTTCGAGAGATCCGAGAAGTTGAAGGCTCCCGGCACGCGCACGATCCGCACCCGCGGCTCGTTCGCGTAGCGCGCGAACAGGTCGCGGGTCGCCGGTTCGCGGCTGTCGTTGTCGACGACCACCACCTCGAGCGGGCCGTAGGCTGTGCGCTCGAGCAGGCCGTCGAGGGCGACCGCGAGCAGTTCCGCGCGGTCCCGCGTCGGCACGATCACCGAGACGAGGGGGCTCGGCTGCGGCACCGGCCGGACCAACCGGTTGAAGCCGTAGGGACCGCGCTCGGCCCGCCCGCCCGAGGGCTCCACCACCTCCGCCAGCGCCCGCAGGCGTGCGGCCTCGGCCCGGGCCAGGGCCCTGTCCGAAAAGGTGCCCGAGCCGCCCGCCGCCCGCCAGTGGTAGAGGACCTTGGGGATGTGCCGCACCCGGGCGGGGTCGAGCCCGGCCGACAGCCGCAGCAGCAGGTCGTGATCCTGACTCCCTTCGAAGCCCGGCCGCAGTCCGCCCACCGCCAGCAGCGTCTCGCGTCGCACCACGGTGAGGTGGTTGATGTAGTTCTGCCCGTAGAGCAGCTCGCGGTTGTAGTCCGACTTGAAATGCGGCTCGAACCGGCGGCCGCGTCCGTCGATCTTGTCCTCGTCGCTGTAGACGAGGTCGAGGGCCGGATCGGCCCGCAGGGCCGCGGCGACCTGATAGAGGGCGGTCTCGGCCAGGACGTCGTCGTGGTCGAGGAAGGCGACGTGGCTGCCCTCGGCCATGGCGATGGCGTCGTTGGTCGCCCGCGCGATGTGGCCGTTCTCATCACGCCGAAGGACACGGATGCGGGGGTCGCGCGCGGCGTGGCGGGCGATCAGGCGCGGGACCGCCGGGTCGGTGGAGGCGTCGTCCACGAGGCAGAGCTGCCAGTGCGGATAGATCTGCCGGCGCACCGAGCGCAGGGCCGCGGCCAGGACGCGGGGGGCCGGATCGTAGACCGGCATGACCACGGACAGGAGCGGCGGATCCCGCCACTCCGCGATCTCCTGGCGCAGCCGCCGCCGGTCGGCCTCGTGGAGCGTGTCGAAGCGGCGGATCCATTCGCGATAGGCGGTCTCGCCGCGGTGGCCGAGGGCGCGGGCGAGGAAGCCGCGGGCCCGCACCTTGAGACCGAGGCAGCGCCAGTAGAGCGCCTTCGACGTCAGGGTGGGCTGGCGCAGGAAGGCCTGGAGCAGGAGCGAGGGGCGCCGGCGACGGCGGATCGACAGGTCGGAGACCGAGACCGGCTGGTCGCGCGAGAGCGGCGTCAGGCGCAGGCCGAGCAGGGCGCCGGGCAGGCGTCCGGTCCAGCCGAAGCTGTCGTTGCCCTGGGCCGTCTCGGGCAGGTTCTGGACGACGCTGCCGTCGGGCCCCGAAGAGACGGCATCGAGCAGGAAGCGCCCGACGCCGCCGCTGCCGGCGTCGCGCAGGCGGATCGTCACCCAGGTCCCGGCGAGGCGGCGACCGGCGAGGTCGAGCCAGAAGGTTTGCCCGTCGCGGCTCATGGACAGGGCTTCGCGCCGCCCGACGCCGCGGGACAACCGCACCGAGGGCGGCGACCGGACCACGACCGGACCGTTCGTCACGAGTCGTTCCAGCCCTTGGAGACGGCGTTGAGGACCGCGTCCGACATGGCGATGTCGAAGACCAGCATGTCTTCGGCGAGCTTGACCGCCCGCAGGCGCTCGGCGAGGGCGCGCGCCGCATCGGGAATCGGTGCCGGCGTCGGCACGGGCTCCAGGATGCCGAGGCGGTCGTAGAGGGTGGTCATGAACGCCTTGAAGAAGCGGCGGTGCCCGACGATGCCGACGCGGGACAGAACCTCGATGGCGACGATGGAATTGCCCGGATGCACGCGGTCGTCGGGCAGCTTGGTCCCGCACAGCCGGGTGAGGGGGTTGAAGAGCAAGTGGTAGGCCGGCTCGGGCAGCATCCTGAACAGCCGCTTGAGGCTCTTGGCGTCGTCGAGGGCGTGCCCCGCCACGTATTCGGCCGCCTCGGCGACGCTGCCCAGGCGCCAGCGCTGCCTCGGGTCGGCGGCGACGACGGCGCGGTCCTGCAGCCAGAGGAGGCGGGTGGCCATCTCGATAAAGGGATCGTGGACGAGGAGGGTCGTCAGCGTGTCGTCGCCCTGCAGGAAGCCCTCGTAGCGCGGCAGGATGATCGCGCCCGACTGGAACGAGGAGGTCATCCAGGGGCTCTCGAACAGGACCCGGGCCACCTCCTCCGAAAACCGGCCGACGCCGAAGTAGCTCTGCTGGAAGTGGTCGAACAGCGCCGTCTCGATCACCGTCTCGGGGTGGATGCTCGTGTTGACGAGGACGACCTTCTTGCGGACGACGTTCGGGTGGGGCGCCCGGCGATAGACGAGGACGTTGGTCTCGACGTCGTAGATCTCGACGCGCCGCGCCTGCGCCAGGCCGGGGAACTCGGCCTCCTCCACGACGAAGACGCACTGCCCGGTGGCATGCCAGCCGGCCGCCCGGATGGCGTCGTCCGTCACCCGGGTCGGGATCTCCGCCACGCGCTCGCCCTCGATGACGACGGCGATGCGACCGATCGCGGTCGGGTTGTCGGGAACGACCCAGCCGCGGACGGCATGGCCGAGATCATGATCGACGTAGAACCGCATTCCTCAGCCGCTGACCCATCGCATCACCCGCCTCGTGGGCATCGCATCACGCCCGGCCATCGATCCCCCGTCGTGCGCAGGGGATCGTGCGCAGGGGCTCGTGCCGCTCCCGCGAGCCCATAGCGCACTTTCGCGCAGGATGCAGCGAGGCACCCGCCAGGGGAGGCGGCCGGCCTTCGCTCGGACGACCGCCGCCGATTATCTTGCCGTCCCCGGCCAGCTTGAGCTTGCAACGCCATCGGGCAGAAGCTATAGGCCGCACCTCGCCGGGGCGGATCGCTCCGGTGCGGGCGCGTAGCTCAGCGGGAGAGCACTACCTTGACATGGTAGGGGTCACAGGTTCGATCCCTGTCGCGCCCACCATTCCCCTCCTCGGGAATGGCCGAAGACAACGGGGTCCCTCGACGGGGCCCTTTTTTCTTGTCCGGTTTCCGTCGCACGCGACCGCGCAGGCCCTTCGGACCGCGCAGGCCTCGCACGGCAGGATTGCAGCGGCGGCGGACCTCGCTAGATAGGCTCCCCGGACGATCGACCCGACGCCGCCCGGCCATCCCCTCTCGTCGAAGGCATCCCCGCGGATGGGCGCATCTGGCCTCGCCTCCCACATCCTGGTCTCGACCGTGCCGGGCGCGCATCTGGCGACCTGGGGCATCGCCGCCCTGGCCACCCTCGGCGTCATCCTGCGCCCGTTCGCGTGGCCGGAGGCGGTGTGGGCGGTGCTGGGAGCCGCCGCCCTCGTCGCCCTCGGCCTGATCGCCCCGGCCTCGGCCTGGGCCGGCGTCCTCAAGGGCACCGACGTCTACCTGTTTCTCGTCGGGATGATGCTGCTGTCCGAGATCGCCCGGAAGGAAGGGCTGTTCGACTGGCTCGCCGGCATCGCGGTGCGGCAGGCCAGGGGCTCGGCGACGCGCCTGTTCACCCTCGTCTACCTCGTCGGCGTCGTGGTGACGGTGTTCCTCTCGAACGACGCCTGCGCCGTGGTGCTGACGCCGGCCGTGTTCGCCGCGACCCAGGCGGCCAGGGTCGAGAACCCGCTGCCCTACCTGCTGATCTGCGCCTTCATCGCCAATGCGGCGAGCTTCGTGCTGCCGATCTCCAACCCGGCCAACCTCGTCGTCTACGCGGCCCACATGCCGCCGCTGAGCGAGTGGCTCGCCCGCTTCGCGCTGCCCTCGCTGCTGGCGGTGGCGGCCACCTACGTCGTCCTGCGCCTGACCCAGCGCCGCGTGCTGGCCGCGCAGACGGTGGCCACCGACGTGGCGGCCGCGCCCCTGTCGGGGACCGGCAAGCTCGCCGGCCTCGGCATCGTCGCCACGGCCGGCGTCCTCATCGCGGCCTCGGCCTACGGGCGCGACCTCGGCCCGCCGACCTTCGTGGCCGGCCTCGCCACCACGCTCATCGTCCTGGCGATCCGGCGCGGCGGCCTCGTGGCGGTGGCCAAGGACGTCTCCTGGAGCGTGCTGCCGCTGGTCGCCGGGCTGTTCGTGCTGGTGGAAGCCCTCGCACGGACCGGCGTCCTCGGGATGCTGTCGGACGCGCTCAAGGGAGCCGCCGCCACCGCGCCCGCCGAGGCCGCCTGGGGGGCCGGCGTCCTGGTGGCGCTCGTGAGCAACGCCGTCAACAACCTGCCCGCCGGCCTGATCGCCGGGGCCGCGGTCCAGGCTTCGGACGTCTCCGAACGGGTGGCGGGCGCGATCCTCATCGGCATCGACATCGGCCCGAACCTCTCGGTGACCGGCTCGCTGGCGACCATCCTCTGGCTGACGGCGATCCGTCGAGAGGGCCTGGACGTGGGCGCATGGAGCTTCCTCAAGCTCGGTATCCTGGTCATGCCGCCGGCCCTGCTCCTGGCGCTGGGCGGGCTGCTCCTCGTTCCCTGAACGCCCGATCCCCGCGCGCCGACCCAGCGGATCGGCGCGCGACAGTTCATGGTGCGTTAACCCTGGCGCGACGATCGTCAGGCGGCGGACCGGTCGGCCGGACATGCGGAGGGAACCATGCGGCCCGTTCTCTTCGCCCTCGTCCTGGCGATGCCCCAGGCGGCCTCCGCCGAGGAGCCCCTCGTCCTGCGCATCCGTCCGCACAGCGAGGCGCCCGAGGGCATCGGCAGCGGACGCGGCGAGGCCGACGAGGCCGCGCGCCGCGCCTTCCAGGCGCGGGAGGCGATCTGGGAGCGCAGCAATGCCAGGGCCCGCATCGTCATCGCCTCCATCTGCCGGGGCTGCCTCAAGGACCTCCCGCCCGCCGTTCCGGACCGGAGCGCGGCGCAGCCACAGCCCCGGACCAGCCCGCCCCCGTAGGCCGGGTCGCCTTGCGACATGCGTGCCCTGGCCATCGGCCGCGGCTCCATGCGATCCACGGCGCATCGCGCGCCGGGAATCGTCCCCCTCGCGCCCAGACATCGTCCCACGCCCTCGAGGTGACCCCATGACCCAATCGCACCCCACCAGCGGCCCCGTGGCCGATCCGGACTGCCCGGTGCCCCTGGACCTCCTCGGCTCGGTCTACCGGGCCGATCCGGAGGACCTGCCCGAGATCCTGGCGGCGATCCCCGCCACGACCCGGGCGAAGCTCGCGGTCTACCTCTACGGCAAGAGCCACATGCACCAGCTCGGCCTGACCGTGGCGCGCGCCTGCGAGCGCGAGGACCTGGTGCGGGTGGCCGGCGAGATCGGCTCGGTGGTGCACGGCCAGTCGCAGCTCAAGCCGGCCCGCGCCCCGACGCCGAGCCCCGCCGCCGCGCCGGTTCCCAAGAAGATCAGCCTCGGCGGTTCCTCCGCGAAGGGCCGCAGCTTCGATTGAGCGGCAGTCCTTTGAGCGGTGGTCCTTCGGGAACCGGATTTAAGCGTTCGTTAACCAGCCGCTTCCATCGTTCCGGAGGGTTCCGGACAGGAGAGCGGACATGACAGCCTTGGATCAGCGGGTGCGTGAGCGCGCCTACCACATCTGGGAGAACGAAGGCCGGGTCTTCGGACGGGCCGAGGACCATTGGCTGCGCGCGGAGGCCGAATTCGGCGCCCGCGTCGCGACGGTCGAGTCGCACCTCCTCGTGGTGCAGCCCTCGGTGCCGGCCACCAGTGCGGCGCCGAGCCCGGCCAAGACCCTGAAGGCCCGCCCCGCGCGGGGCGAGGGCGTCGGCGCCAAGGCCGTGACCGCCATCGAGGCGGCGGCGAAGTCCAAGACCGACAAGACGGCGAAGACCGACGACAAGGCCACCAAGACGGTCGCAAAGGCGAAGACCGATTCGGCCAAGGCCTCCGCCACCAAGGCCTCCGCTACGAAGGCCTCCGCTGCCAAGTCCGCGGTCGCGAACAGCACGTCGCAGCGCTCCGCTTCCGCGAGCGCTGCGCTGCACTGATCGCCGCGATCTCGGATCGATGGCGACGGACCGCCCGCCTTCCACTCGGAAGGCGGGCGGTTTCGTTTGCGCAGCCCCCCGAGCCGGATCAGGAACGGGCGACGACCTTGGCCGTTGTCGAGACACCGTAGAACGATCGATACCGCTGCGCGCGAAGGACACCGACGATGCCCCGTAGACCGACCCTGTTTGGCCTTGGCGCCTGTGCGCTCGTCGCCGTCGCGACGGTGGCGGCGTCCTCGCCGGTCGCCGCCGGCGGCTACGGTGGCGGACTCGTCGATGCGGGGCCCATGGCCGGAGTCGGCGGCCGGGCCGCCTGGAACCGGCCCTGGGAATACGACTCCGGCAGCGATAACGATCGCCGACCGGAACTGCCCTACTACCAGCAGGGCCGCGGCCAGCAGACCGGCGGCCCGGCCCGCAACCTGCTTCCGGACGACGGACTGCACCTGATCCCGCGCTGAGGCGGGCCGTCAGCGACCGGCGCGGCGGCTCCTGGTGCGGCCGGAGGGGCGCTGTTTATTCATGCAAACGGTATAGATCTGGCGGCCGACGGCGTAGAGCCCGATGCCCTGGGGGTCCGGCGCGGTGAAGACGCGGCTGCGGGCCTCGTCCCGGCAGGCGGCGTCCTGGGCGCTGCGGATCGGTTGGGACTGGGCGAGGGCGACGTCCGGCACGACGATGCCCGCCATCACGATCGCCGCTCCGACCGCCCACAGGCCGCCCATGGACATCCGCTGCCTTCCTCGCGCCATTTCCACGCCCCCCGATGATCGACCCAGGGTGATCGGTTCGGGCGGGCCGGTAAAGCGACCGCAGGAGACCGGGTCGCGAAAAAACGACGGTCTTTTCGAAAAATGCGTGGCCAGCGCGACCGGATCCGGTCTTTCCCGTTACGGGGCGACCCAGACGCAGGCGTCCGACCCGCTCACCGCCAGGCATTCGAAGGGCGCGCCTCCGATCATCGTGCGCTGACTGACGGCGCCGAGACCGGCCTTCGGAATCAGCCGGCATTGCGGATGGGCGGAAAGATGGGCCGCCGCATCCGTCGCCGAGGTCGCCCCCGCGGTCAGGACCCGCAGGGCGACGAGGGTGTCGCAACCGACGACATCCACCGCCGGCTCCTGCGCGACCGCCGGCCCGGCGATGGCGAGGCCCAGGGTGAACCCCAGGGCCAGGGACGCCATCGGCCGCGCGGGGCGACGGGTCGTGGGTCGGCTGTGGGACGTGGTCGCCATAGGCTCTCGTTTCTCCGTGCGGATCGGGGGAGGGGGTTCAGCGCTTTGTCCGTTCGGCCGGAGCCCGGACGGGCGGCGATGCGGGGCCGGGCGCCACGGCGCCGGCCGGGATCCAGTGGCAGACGCCGGTGCCCTGGAGGGTGAGGCATTCGTACTCGCGTCCGCCCAGGGCGAGGCGTTCGCTCACCGCCACGATGCGGGCCGGTTCGAGGAGGCTGCAGCCGAGGTGGTCGGCCTTCGGATCGGACAGGATGGCCGCCGCGGCCGCGGCATCGTCCTGGCTGCGCTGCGCGAGGATGCGCAGGTTGGCCAGGGACGGGCAGCCGGCGGTCTGGACGGGACGGGCAGGGGCCGCGGCGGCGGCCGAGACGGCCAGACCCGCCACCAAGACAACCGACGTTCGGACCATCGCGCGCATGCGGCCTTGCCTATCACGGGGTCGGTGCGCCCCGCCAGCGGGGGCGATCGCGGCGCCGGCGGCTACGGCTCGGGGCGCCGCAGCTTGGCGAACCGCTTGCGGGCACGGTCGCGGCGCAGGCGCGAGAGCCGCTCGATCCAGAAAATCCCGTCGAGCTGGTCGATCTCGTGCTGGAGGCAGGCGGCGCGAAAGCCGTCGGCCTCTTCCTCGTGCGCGGTGCCGTCGACGGCCCGGTACGCCAGGCGAATCGCGGCGGGTCGCTCCACCTCCTCGCGGATGCCGGGCATCGAGACGCTGCCCTCCTCGAAGACCGCGCGCTCGTCGGAGGCCCAGGTGACCACCGGGTTGACGTAGATCCGCACGTCCTCGCCCGGCTCCATCCGGAGGACGACGAGACGCTCGGACAGGCCGATGTGCGGCCCGGCCAGACCGATGGCCGCCACCCGTCGCAGGGTTCCGACCAGCGCCTCGACCCGCTCGCGAAGGGCCTCGTCGAAGACGCAGACGGGTGCCGCCACCCGGCCGAGGCGCGGGTCGGGATAGAGGACGAGATCGGGGTCGGTCATCCCGACAGGCCCGGTGCGGTCAATATTCCCATTCGGCGCCCACCCCCACCGCCGTGCGGCCGTCGCTGCCGGCCTCGCCCTGCAGCTTGATGCGGCGGGTGACGTCGTAGTCGATGGTGACGGCGGTGTCGGCGGGCTTGGCGCCGGCCTTCACCCCGACGCTGAGGCGCTCGTCGATGTAGCGCGAGGCGCCGAGCGCCGGGCCGCCGCTGGCGCCGGTGGAGACGTCGAGACTGTCGAGGCCCAGGCCCTTGCGGGCCTGCTCGAAGGCGTCGGGCCCGCCGGCGTTGCCGGAGAACTGCGCGACCGCCTGGGCGAGCTGCAGCGCCTGGAAAGCCGAGAGCCCGCCGGCCGCCTTCTTGAACAGCAGGCGCGACAGCACCTCGTCCTGCGGCAGGCTCGGGGTCGAGGTCAGGTCGAAGGTCGGGCGGTTGGCCGGGCCCGAGACGGCGACCCGGGCTGTGACGTCGCTGGCCCTGGTCTCGGCCACGAAGTCGAGGTCGGGGGTCGCGATCTCGCCGCCGAAGGTCAGGCGCCCGCGGGTGAAATCGAGGCGCTGCCCGACGATGCTGAGGCGGCCGCGGCGCATGTCGAACCCGCCCGTGGCGACGGGGTCGCGCGACGAGCCGGTCAGGCGCAGGTCGCCACCGAGTTCGGCGTCGATGCCGCGCCCGCGCACGAAGATGCGGTTGGGGGCGCTGACCGTCACGTCGAAGCTGGCATCGAACGGCGGGGCGGCCTTGCCCTTGCGCCGGACAGCCTGCTCCTGGCGCGCCTTGGCGGCCAGTTGCCGGCGGATCTCCGGGGTCGGGTTGACGTGGCGGATGCCCGGCAGCGGCTGCACCGTGGCCGGCAGGCGGTCGGGTACCGAGACGTCCACCGAGACGAGGTCGATGCGGCCGGAGACCTTGGGGGTCCGCGCCAGCGGCCCGCTCAGGGCGAGGTTGAGGCTGGCGGTGGCGGTGACGAGGGGGGAGGAGACGAGCTCCGCCCTGTCGGCGAGCAGGGTCAGGGTGCCGGGAAATCCGGCGTCCGGGGCGAGCGCGACGCGACCCTGCGCCCGCAGGACACCGCCGTTGCGGGCCTGGGCGGTCAGGCGCTCGACCACGAGGGTGTCGCCCCGCCCGGTCACCCGGCCCTCGATGCCGGTGAAGCGCAGGCCCTGGAGCGGGTCGGTGAAGCTGCCGCCCGTGAGTACGGCGGCCCCCTCCGCGCGCGGGGCGGCGAGCGTTCCGCTCACGCCCGCGTCCACCGCGATGCGGCCGGTGACGCGCTGGCCGCCGGCGCTGAGCAGGCTGTTGGCCAGCGCCGCGTCCAAGGTGCCCTTGGCCTTGAGGGCGAGGTCGCCGCCGGCCGCCACCGGCAGGGAGCCGGTGATCGTAACCTCGGCGCCGCGCCCGGCCGAGAACCGGCCGTCCACGGTGGCGCGGCCGCCGTCGAGGGTGCCGCGGGCCTTGGCGTCGATGGGCGGCAGGCCGGCCTGCCGGGTCTGCGGCGTCACGAGCCGGGAGACGGAGAGGTCGTAGCGTCCCTCCGGCCGGGCCGGGCTGCCGCGCACCACCGCCTCGCCGTCGAGGGTGCCGGCCAGCGTCAGGCTCGGCACCGCCATGCGGGCGATGGACAGGGGCAGGGCGCGGATGCCCACCGTGAGGTCGAGGCTCGACCCGGCACGGCCGGCGAGGCTGACGCGCCCGGCGCCGGCCGAGACGACGAGGCCGTCCAGGACGACGGAGCCGCCGTCGAGGGTGATGGTGGCCGGACCCGCCAGGGCGACCCTGTCGGAGCCCCGCACCACGGTGAAGCGGGACACCTCGATGCGCGTCCGCGCCTCGGGCACGAGCCGGGCGGCCCCGTCGAGGTCGAAGCCGCGCGCCTTGGCCTTGAGGACGATCTCGCTCGCCGCCGGCGTGCCGGTGGCGACGAGGCGGACCGTGTCGATGGTCTGCCCGGCCGCCACCACCCGGTCGGCCTCGAGGCGACCGTCGAGGACGGGGCGGCCGCGCAGGTCGCGCCCCGTGAGATCGGCGTCGAACCGCGAAAGGCCGACCTCGCCGACCCGGAGCGAAGCGCCCTTGCCGACGATACGGGCATCCTGGCGGACGCCGTCCCGAGACAGGGTGACGGCGGCGTCGATGCTGCCGCCGAGCGGGGTCAGCGCCAGGGCGGAGAGGTCGTCGAGGTTGGAGCCGGCAAGGGTGACCGCGGCCTCGGCGAGCCCGGTGGCGCCGTCGAGCGTGCCGCGGCCGTCGGCCCGCACCGAGCCGAGGTTGAAGGCGAAGCGATCGAGCCGCCACTCCTCCGGCAGGACCTTGCGGACCGCGGCGTCGCCGGTGAGCGTCTTGCCGCCGATCTCGCCGCCGAGTCGCAGGGTGCCGTCGAGGGCGCCGGCGAGATCCCTGACCGCCGCGTCGAGGCGCAGGGCCTTGACCGGGCGCCCCATGGCGGTGGCGCTCGGGGCGCTGACCGTGGCGGTGAGATCGGGCCGCTGGAGCGTGCCGCCGAGGCGCGCGTCGACGGCGGCCCGGCCGGAGAGGCGCTCGTCGATCCGGCCGAGGTCGGCCAGGTCGATTTTGGCCCGGACGTCCGCGGCGCGCCCGGTGGCCCGCCCGTCGAGGGCCGCGGTGAGATGGGCGCCCTCAAAGCGCAGGCCCTCGAAGCCGTAGCCGTCGTAGACCTGGAACACTTTTCCGCGCAGCGTCGGCGCGCGTCCTAGCAGCCGGTCGAGGGGCGCGGTCCCGAGGGCGAGGGCGCGGGTGGTGAGATCGAGGTCGGCGCTCACTGCGCGCCGAGCCGGGTCGCCGCTCAAGAGAGCCTTGACGTCGAGGCTGCCCGCGAGCGGCCGGTCGGCCAGACCCGCGAAAGCGGAGAGGTCGGCGAGCGAAGCGGCCACCTTGCCGGTGAGCACGTTCTGGCCGATCCGCCCGGCATAGGTCGCGTTGAGCGTGGGCGCATCGATGGTCAGACCGGTGACGTCGAGGGTCGCGTCGGGGTCGAGCGTGGCGCGCAAGGTCAATGCGGCCCTGGAACCGATGGCCTTGCGCAGGGCCGGGTCGGCGAGCGCCAATCCCTCCACCCTGGCGTCGGCCGCGATGGAGAAACGCTTCGCACCGGTGCCGGAAACGAAGGGCGCCACGTCGAGGTCGGCGGTGACGCGCTCCAGGGCGCTGCCCTGCGCCTTGAGCCCGGCAGCTTTCAGCGCGCCCTTCACGGTGAGCCCGGCGAGCGGCCCCTTGAGGCTGCCGTCGAAGGTCAGGCTTTCGAGTTCGGCGTCGGAGGCCTTGGTGACCCCGCCGTCGGTGGGCAGGGAGCGGGCCGCGATGGTGATGTCGGCGATGCGGTCGGCGCCGAGGGTGCCGCCGATGGTCAGCCGGGCGGTGCGCGAGGCGAGTTCGAGCCGGTCGAGGGCGATCGCCCCGCCGTCGGAAAAGCGCAGGCCGCCGTCGAGGCGGGTCTGGCCGGAGAACACCGCCGCGGCGGGGCCCGGCAGCAGCCCGTCGACCTGCGTGGCGAGATCGAGGGTGAGACGGCGTTCGATCCCGACCCGCAGGATGCGCGCCGAGCCCTTGGCCTTGAGGGAGGGGCCGGCATCGAGGTCGAGCCTGGCGTTCCAGGCGTCGAGGGTGCCCTTGCCGTCGAGGTCGAGGTCGATGGGCGGTGTCCCGGGCAGGCCGGAAGCCTTGGAGAGCAGGCCCCCGGCGGGTTCGGCCAGGGTGGTCTTGAGGTCGAGCCGGTCACCCGTGGGTACGTAGAGCAGGCGGGCGGCGAATGTGCCGGCGGCATCGAGCCGGGTCACGGCGACATCGAGGTCGAGTCCCTCGGCGGGCGGCCCGAGCTTGACCTTGCCGGTGGCGGCCAGCCGCGCCGGCTGGCCGGCGACGGCCTCGCCCAGGACCAGTTCACCGAGCTTGAACGCCTTGACCTCGACCTTCACCGGCAGGTCCGGCAGCAGCGATCCGTCGGGCTCGGGCACGTCGGAGACCGGGGCGGGGAGGGGGCGGCGCAGTACCTCGAGGCGGCCGACCTCCAGGGTCTCGACCTCGAGCCGGCCCGACAGCAGCGCCAGCCGGCGCCAGACCAGGCGCGCCCGGTCGAGCTTCAGCCAGACCCCGTCGCGGTCGCTGATCGCCACGTCGCGGATGGTGGCGTCGGAGGACAGAGCGCCGTCCACAGCGCCGATGGAGACCTGCGAGCCGGGCGTCGAGAGCGCCTTCGAGAGCAGCCCCCCGAGCACGGATTTCTCCGCCTCGTCGGCACGGGTGAGGGAGAAGGGGGTGGCGAGGGCGAGGCACACGACCACGACGATCGCGAGCCACCTCCAGCCCCCGGCAGAGGGGGGAGGGTTGGCGGAGCCGGCCTGACTGGAGCGAGCGAAAACCCGTCCGAAAACACCCATCAGAAGGCCTGTCCCAGGCTGATGTACAGGGCGACCGGGCGTTCGTTGTTGCCCTTGATGCGGTCGAGGGGAAAGGCGACGTCGACCCGGATCGGGCCGATGCCGGTGTAGTAGCGCAGCCCGAGGCCGACGGCGGTGCGGATGCGTTCGTCGAAGTCCGGCAGGCTGCCCGAGAAGGCGGTGCCAGCGTCGAAGAACGGCACGACGCCGATGGTGTCGGTGACCTTGATGCGACCCTCCACCGAGGCTTCGAGCAGGCTCAGGCCGCCCACCGGCAGGTTGAAGGGCCCGCGCGGGCCGAGGGTGCGGTAGGCGAAGCCCCGCACCGAGCCGCCGCCGCCGGCGAAGAAGCGGATGTTGGGCGGCACGTCGGCGAGGTCGGCGCCCGAGATCGAGCCGAACCCGACCCGGCCGGCGATGATGTAGCGGCCAGCCTCGTCGAAGGCGTAGTAGGTCGAGCCCTGCGCCTTGGCGACGAAGATCGAGGGGTCGGATCCGAGGAAGCCCGCATAGGGCGTGGCGGAGGCGGTGAGCCGCACGCCCTTGGTCGGATCGAGCAGGTTGTCGGTGGAATCGTAGGACAGCGAGACCGGGATGCCGACGAGGCGGTAGTCGAGCTTGCCCAGGGCATCCTGCGAGCGCCCGACCTGGCCGTCGACGCCGATCTGGGCGAAGAAGGTGTCCGAGAAACGGTGGCGGATGCCGATGGTGCCGCCCACCGCGTCGGTGACGTAGCTCTGCTGCGCCTCGCGCCCGACGAACAGGTTGGCGACGAGGTCGTTGCGGGTGCCCCACAGGGCCGGCTTGACGAAGGTCGCCCCGAGGCGCCCGCCGATGCCGTTGGAATCGATGCCCGCGAGCTTGCGCTGCGTCGCGTAGAGGTCGTTGCCGAGATAGGAGACGTCCGCGTCGATCCGCAGGGTCTCGCCGCCGCCGAACAGGTTGCGGTTGGCGTAGTAGCCACGCACGCCCGGCCCGTCGACGGTGGAATAGCGGGCCGAGACGCCGATCAGGTTGCGGTCGCGCTCGGTCACGTCCACGAAGATCGGCAGGTTGCCATCGGCGTCCAGCGCCTCGCCCTCGCGGACGCGAACGGAGCCGAGCCCCTCGACGCGCGAGACCGAGCGGCGGATGTCGGCCAGGGCCTTGGGCGAATAGGGGTCGCCCGGCTCGGTGTAGATGAAGGAGCGCACCACCGCCGGATCGATGTCGCTCGTGCCCCGGACCGTGACCGGCCCGAGCCCGGCGATGGGCCCGGGATCGACCACGAAGGTCACGTCCATGACGTGGGCGGCATCGTCCACGACGGGGTCGCGGCCCACGGCCTTGACGAAGGGATGGCCGAGCGAGCGGAAGCGGTCGACGATCTGCGCCTCGCGGGCCAGCACCGTGGCCGAGCGGGCCGGCACCGACGGGTCGACCTCGGTGAAGCGCGGGGGCAGCACCTCCGTCGCGATCGCCCCGCCGCGGGGGTCCCGGACGGTCACCGAGCGCAGGGTGTAGAGCGGCCCGGTCTCCACCACGACCTTGACGGGCACGAGGCTGCGACCGCGGGCGGCCTCCGCCGCGCGCGCGGCGGCGGCGACCGACGCCTCGCCGCCCAGGGTGACGCCCTCGACGACGATGGCGACGCGGCCCTGGTAGTAGCCGTAGCCGGACAGGACGTCGCCCAGGCGCTTGAGGTCGGCCTCGGCCCGGCGCACCACGCCCTCGCCGTCGGGGGGGGCCTCCTGGCGCAGGCGGTGGAGCGAAGAGGTGTCCTTGAGGGCCTGGAGGACGTCGTCCTCCTCCACGCCCTGGAACTTCACGGTGTAGGGCACGGCGGCGACGCTCGGCGCCGGCGGCTCCTCCTCCGAGCCGAACAGACCGAACAGGTCGAAGGCGGCGGCCGGGCGGGGGGCGACCAGAACGCAGCCGACCACGACGCAGGTCGCCACGCGCTGGAGGATCGGCCGATAGCGTGCCACGGGGGACGGGAACTCCCTCAAGCCGGCATCGGAACGGCGCACCGCTCCCATCGTCCCGGCCGCGTCGGCTCAGTCATACCGCCCCCTCCACGACGTCGTGTCGACGCCGTCGCCCTCGTCACGTCGTTGCATTTAGCGGCCCAAACGTAGCGATAAGGTTGCGGGGGAGCAAATCGCCGCGCGTCCGAACGGTGCCAAAACGGACACCTCGGTTCCCGGCTCGGCGAAGGGCGCGCCTGTGGGAACGACGCCGTTCCGGGGGAGGGCGGCACGGGATTTTTCGTGCGCGGGCAGGCGGCTAGCGGGCCGCGACGCAGGCGCCGGGACGACGGGAAAGGCCAGCGGATACGGGCGGGACGAACCCCGGCGCCCGGTCCCGTCGCAGGCGCGGCGTCATCGGGTCACAGTCGGACGCGGGCCGATCGAAGGTGGCGGCCGGTGAAGCCAGGCAACAGTCCGGTGGTTTTCCCGACGAAACGGGGCCCAATGCAGGTCGACGACACACGCTCTGCGTTGATTTCGGGCCTCTCCTGAGGCATATCCATCCCCACTTCCAACCATGAGCAGACACCATGGCGTGGTCCTCAGGGCCGCGCGTCGTCACACGCGGCTTCGCACCGCGCTTCACCACACGAGAAAGGTCATATGGGCGCCTTCGACTATCGGAACTTCGACGACCGCAGGAAGAACTCCGCCAGCGCCAAGCAGATGCTGCTGGAGAAGTTCAAGGCCCGTCCCCCGGCGGATGACCCGGACATGATCGCCAAGGCCGAGGCCCGCGCGGCCATCGCCCGTGCCCGCGACGAGCGGACGCGCGAGCGTGAGGCCGCCCGCATCGCCGCCGAGAAGGCCGCGGCGGAAGAGAAGCGGGCCCGGGAAGAGGCCGAACTCGCCGCCCAGATCGCGCGGGAGGAGGAAGAGACCCGCCTCGCCGCCGAGCGCAAGGCCGAGGAGCTCATCGCCCGCAAGGCGGCCCGCGATGCCCGCTACGCCGCGCGCAAGGCCAAGGCCAGGCGCTGACACCGGGATCTCCGGAACCCGGATCGATGTCGGTTTCGGAAGGCGCGCTCCATCGGGGCGCGCCTTTCGTCGTTCAGGACTCGGAGTCGGACTTCTCGCCGCCCTCGGCCTCTTCGTTCTCGGTCTCCGTCTCGGCGACCTCGGTCTCGGCTTCCGCCGGCACGGCCTCGGCCTCCGGGCGCGGGCCGGACTTGAAGGACCGGCGCGGCGCGTTTCCGCGCTTCATCTGGGCCGGCTTCTCGATGGCGCCGAGGCGCTCGGACAGCTGCTTGGCCCGCTCGTTGAAATCGTTGGTGCTGCGCGACTGGGATGCGCCGCTCTTGAAGGCATTCGCCACTGGGGCCTCTCGGGATGGCCCTTGGCACGAAGGGCGTGCGGGCTTCCCGGTCGCCATAGCACGCTTCGACCGATCGTGCCGGTTATAATGGCAAGGCCCCCGTTCGATCGCGCCGGCGTCAGCGACGTCCGCCCATCGGCATCGCCCGGAGGGTGTTCGGTACGCGGGCGATGGCACCGAGACGAGTGCGGCCTCGACGCCACACCGGCGGGCAAAACCCGCCCTCGCCCGGCTTTGATCCACACGGCTGCGGAGATCGCCTTGCGGCCAGCGCAATTGCCGGTGAGGCAGCGCCAACCCGACCCGTGTCCTGCCGGAAACCGTTCTCGATGCCGCGTCCCCTCTCGACGACCGTCGCCTGCCTCGCCCTCGCCGCCACCCTGGGCGCCTGCGCCTCCCAGCGCTTCGACGGACCGACCCGCAGGGCGCCGAGGCCCCAGGCGGCCCTCGAACCCGCCGTCCCCGCCATCCCCTCGGGCCCGGTGACCTCCGAGCCCCTGGCCCCGCCGCCGGGCGCCAGTGCCGTGCCCGCCGAGATCCCGCCGGTGGCCTCGGCCGCGCCGCCGCCGGTGGCGGCCGAGCCCGTCTACGTGCCGCCGCCGACGCCGCCGGTGGTCTCGGGCGGGCGTTCGTCGGTGGTGGGAAGCTGGAACGCCAAGGACGCCACCGGCGGCACCTGCAAGGTCTCGCTCTCGAGCGCCCCGGCGCTCGACCTCTACAAGGCCTCCGCATCGGGCTGCCCGAACAAGGACCTCTCCAAGGTCACGGCCTGGGATTTTCGCGATGGCGAGGTCTATCTCTACCAGCCCGGCGGCACCGTGACGGCGCGTCTGCGCCAGGGCGGCGGCGCCCTCGACGGCGCGCTGTCGAAGTCGGGCGCCTCGCTGTCGATGGTCCGATAAGGGCTCTCGGTCCTACGGGTTCACCCGCAGGCCGAGCAGCCAGGTGTTGCCGCTGAAGCTCGATCCGCTCGTGGAGCTGTCGATCTGCTGGTAGATGTAGCTGCCGCGCATCGTCAGCCAGCGGTTGAAGCGGTAGTCGAGCCGGGCGGTGGCCGAGAAGCCGCGCTCGTTGATGGCGAGGCGGTCGTAGTCGCTGGCGAGGTAGCCGGCGCCCACGGTGATCGAGAGGTTGCGCAGGAGGTCGTGCTGGACTTCCAGCGTCCCCGCCTGGGTGCGCACGCCGCTCGATCCGGGCAGGCTCGTCTCGACGATGCCGGCGGCGGCGGTGAGCCGGACCGTGGTCAGCGGGCTCGCCGTCCAGATCAGGGAGGCGTTCACCACCGGCGAGGTCAGGTCGCGCAGCCGCGGGTCGTCGTAGGTGCGGTGCTCGAAGCCGGCCGAGACCTCGCCCGAGACCAGCCGCGTCAGCGCGAACACCGCGCCGGCCGAGAGGGTGACCCCGTCGGAGTCACGGCGGATCCCGTTGAAATCGGTCCTCTGGTCGTAGACGCGGGTGTTGCCGAGCACGTCGACGAAGGGCGAGATCACCGGCGAGATCTCGTAGGCCGCCCGCATGCGCAATCCGTACTGGTTCAGGTTGCGGTCGGCCTGGGAGAGGATCGTGCCGTTGGTCAGCCGCGCGTCCTCGAACTCCGAGCGGTCGACGAGACCGCGCAGGCTCACCTGCAGCCGGTTGAAGGTCTCGGTGACGCCCACCGTCGTGCCGTAGCTGGCCACGATCGGCCGGCCGGCGACGGTGGCGTTGAGGTCCGGGCTGCCGGCGCGCAGGGTGTCGACGAGGAAGCGCCCCTCGACGTCGATGCGGGTGTCGCGGTTGGCGTCGATGCGCAGGCGCACGTTGCCTGCACCGTTGGGACGGTCGGCGGCCTCGTTGTCGGGATAGGTGTTGTAGCCGGCGCGCAGTTCGCCGGCGAGTTCGTGGGCCGACCAGTCGCTGCGGAAGTTCAGGTCGCCTTCGGTGCGCAGGGCCAGCGAGCTCCTGGCCGCCCGGTTGACCACCTGTTCCGGGTTGGTGTCGTAGCCGATGCTCTGCTGCACGCTCGGCAGCACCGTGAAGGTGCCGAGGCGCAGGCCCAGCGGGGCATAGGCGTCGTCGACGGCGAGCGGCCGCCGCAGGGCGGCATTGAGCACGGCGCCGGGCGTCGACAGCCCGGCCAGCGGCAGGGTGCCGGGGGAGCCGGCCACGACGGGAAGCGGCACTCCGACGACGGGGTTCTGGACGACGGGCGAGAGGCGCAGGTCCGGCGGCGGGATCTGCGTCACCTGCCGCGTGACCGCGCTCGTGGCCGAGCCGAGCCGGCGCGGCGGCGCCGCGCGCTGGCGCAGGAGGTTGGCCGGCGCCCGGTTGTTGATGCCGCTCGAGGCCCCGCCGATGCGGCCGGTCCCGGCCCGCGTCGCGCCGGTGAAGGCCGATGCCCCCGCCCGTGCGCTCGATCCGCCGTCGAGGCCGCCTCCGCCGGAGGCGTCGCCCGTCGCGGCGTTGCCGGGCGTCGCGGCGGCCGGCGTCGCGATGCCCCGCAGGCCGTCGGTGCCGGTCTGCGCGGATGGATCGGGGATCGCCTGGGCGACGGCCTGCGAGGGTGCCAGCGCCAGCGCGAAGGCGAGGGCGGCCACGGCCTGGCCGTTCCGGATCGGCGTTGCGCGCATCACCGGCCGACGTCGCTCCGCTCATCCCCCGCGCCCGCCGCCGGGGCTCGTCCCCGGCGGCGTCGTGGTTAACCGAGCTACAACGATCGCGGTTAATGCACCGTCAACGGGCGCCGGGCGAGGCGATGCGGCCGCGATCCGACCATTGTCTTGCGCGATAGCGCGATCGCGGCGATGGAACCCGCAAGGCGGAGACACGGGCGGGCATGGTACAGGCGGACCGGATCACGATGGCACCCGAGGGCGGCGACAGGGAGCACAGCCCCGCGGTCGCCTCGGCCCTGCGCACCATCGAGACCGAGCGCGAAGGCCTCGGCGCCCTGATGGAGGCCATCGGCAACGGCCTGGGCGATGCCTTCACGGCGGCGGTGGCGCTGATCGTGGCCGCGCGCGGGCGGGTGATCCTCACCGGCATGGGCAAGTCCGGCCACGTCAGCCGCAAGATCGCCGCGACCCTCGCCTCCACCGGCACGCCGGCCCTCTACGTCCACCCGGCCGAGGCGAGCCACGGCGACCTCGGCATGGTGCAGCCCGAGGACGTGGTGGTGGCCCTGTCGTGGTCGGGCGAGACCACGGAACTCGCCGACATCATCGGCTACGCCCGGCGCTATCGCGTCGGCCTCATCGCCGTCACCTCAAACCCCGCATCCACCCTCGGCCGGGAGGCGGACGTGTGCCTGACCCTGCCGCAGGCCCGCGAGGCCTGCCCCAACGGCCTGGCGCCCACCACCTCGACGGCGATGCAGCTGGCGCTGGGCGATGCGCTGGCCATCGCGCTCCTGGAGGCGCGCGGGTTCTCGGCGCGGGAGTTCGGCATCTATCATCCGGGCGGCAAGCTCGGGGCTTCCCTGCGCCAGGTCCGCGAGGTCATGCATGCCGGAGAGCGGCTGCCCGTGGTCGCGCGGGGCACCGCGGTGCGCGCGGCCATCGCCGAGATCGACGCCAAGGGCGTCGGCTCGGTGGTGGTAGTGGAGGCGGACGGGCGCCTGGCCGGGATCGTCACCGACGGCGACCTGCGCCGCAACATGTTCCGCTCCGACCTCGACGGCCTGCGCATCGAGGCCCTGATGACGGCCAAGCCACGCACCGTGAACCCGGAGACCCTGCTGGCCAAGGCCCTCGAGATCCAGGAATCGATGAAGATCACCTCGATCATCGTGGTGGTGGACGACCGCCCGGTCGGCCTCGTCCACTACCACGACCTGCTGCGCGCCGGCGTCGCCTGAAGACTGCTGCGACGACGCGCGGTCACGCCCGGCCGGCGCTTCATACGAAATCCGTTGGCTTGCTTCGCAATGCGGCTTTCGGCTTCGCTCAGGCGCCGCGCGGGCTCGGTGATACAGTCCCCGCTTATCCAAGCGGAAACCGTCTCACACCACCAGGCACTCCATCACCGGGTCGAGCAGCCGGTCGACTCCGGCCCGCGCGGCCTCCGCAGGCCCGAACACGCCGTCGAGGGCGAGGCGCGCCAGGCCGTGGACCAGCGACCAGCAGGCCACCGCCCGCGGGTTGGGCTCCTCGGGCCACCGTTGCGCGGCCACGAAGGGCCGGTCCGCCACCGCCGCCGCCAGGAGCCCGAACGCCCGCGCCGAGGCCTGGGCGTAGGCGGCGTCCGCCGGATCGATGCGCGCGCAGCGCCACATCGTGTCGAACTCGGCCGGATGGTCGAGGGCAAAGCGCAGGTAGGCGCGGCCCTGGCCGCGGATGCGGGCATCGCGGTCCCCCGCCGCCGCATCGGCCTCTGCGAGCGCGTCGCCGAGCAGGTGGAAGCCGCGCGTCGCCACCGCGGTGAGCAGCCCGCGCGCATCGCCGAAATGGTGCTGGGGGGCGGCCGGCGAGACCCCCGCCCGCCGTGCGGTCTCGCGCAGCGAGAAACCGTCGATCCCGCGCTCGCGCAGGCAGTCCGTCGCCGCGGCGATCAATGCGGCCGGCAGGTCGCCGTGGTGATAGCCCTCGGGCTTGGCCGCCGATCGCTTGACAGTGTCAAGATCATCGCTCATGTTCGATCTGTACGACGTAAAGATTGATCGGATCAAGCCATGATCGCGGCGCCCGCCCTGTTCTCCCTCGCCAACGCGGTCGCCCTGGCCGCCTGGATCGCGCTCGGCCTGTCGCTGTTCGCGCCCCGGTGGCGGCCCTGGACCTTCCTCGTCACCGGCCTCGTCCTGCCGGGGCTGTTCGGGATCGCCTATGGCGGGGCCCTCGCCGCCGGGCTGGCCGGCGGGGCCGGCGGCGGGTTCTCGTCGATTCAAGACGTGCGCGCCCTGTTCGCGAACGACCACGCCCTCACCGCGGGCTGGATCCACTACCTCGCCTTCGATCTCGTCGTCGGCACCTGGATCGCCCGCAGCGGGCTGGCGGCGGGGCTGTCGCCGCTCCTGATCCTGCCCTGCCTCGTCCTCACCTTCCTCGTCGGTCCCCTCGGGCTGCTGCTGGCCCTCGTCATCCGCGCCGGCACGGGGACGCTCGGTGCGGAGGCCCGCCCGTGACCGCGCTCACCGCCCCGTCCTCCCTGCGGTCGCCGATCCCGGCGTTGCGCGCGCGAGCGCCGGAACTCACCGCCTTCGGCCTCGCCTGCCTGATGGCCGGCGCCATCGCCCTGTGCCTGCCGCTCGTCGACGGGCGCCAGTTCGGCGGTGCTTCGGTCTGGCTCAAGCCCGCCAAGTTCTTCGCCTCGATCGGCCTGTTCGCACTGACCTCGGCCTGGTTCACCGGCTACGTGCGGCCCGACCGGCGCCGGTCGCGGCCCCTGCGGATCGCCACCGCCCTGCTGATCGGGGCCGGCGGGATGGAGCTCGCCTACATCACCCTGCAGGCGGGGCTCGGGCAGGCCTCGCATTTCAACACCGGCGATCCCGTGCACGGCCTGCTCTACGCCCTGATGGGTGCGGGCGCCCTGACGCTCCTGGCGACCAAGATCCCGCTCGCCGTCGCGATCGCCCGCCGGCCGGTGGCGGGGCTCGACGCGAGCCTTCGCCTCGCCGTGGTGCTGGGCCTCGCCCTCACCGTGATCCTGGGCGGGGCCGGCGGCATCCTGATCAGCCTGAACCAGGGGACGTCCGTCGGCGCGGCCGGCGCGCGCCTGCCCCTGCTCGGCTGGAACCTCGGCGGCGGCGACCTCCGGGTCGGGCATTTCCTCGGGATGCACGCCGAGCAGGCTCTTCCGATCCTGGCGGCCCTGGCACTCCGCGCCCGCCTGCCGTGGCGGTCGGCGCTGGTGGCCGTGGCGGCGCTGGCCTGGGCGGGGCTGACGCTGGCGGCCATCCTGCAGGCGAGAGCCGGGATCGCCGTCCCGTTCGGATGATAGCGCGGTTTCGATGAGGGGGCCCTCGGCCTCACGAAAGGGCGTCAGGACCCTTGTCCGACGGGTTCGAAACTGATGCGCAGGCTGGTCCCCGTCGCCCTGGCGAAACGTTCGAGTGTCCGCGCCGACGGTTTCGAGCGTCCGGTTTCGAGGCGCGCGATGGCGCTCTGGGAGGTCTCCATCCGCTGCGCCAGTTCCTCCTGCGTCAGCCCCGCCCTCGATCGTGCGGCGATCAAGGCGCGGGCCAGGGCAAACTCCTCTTCGAGGTCGACGTAGGCCTTGCGATAGTCCTCGTCCGTCATCCATTTCGCGTGAAGGTCTGTCATCTTGGTCATGGAACCTCACTCGCCCTCTTGCGGGCCGTATCGAGTTCATGCTGCGGGGTCGTGAGGCAGGCCCTCGAAACCGACGGCCTCGATCAGCATGGCGATCCGCACGAGCCGCGCCCTCAGATCCGCGGGCAGATCCTCGATCTCGGCGTCGACCGCCGCATTCAGGGTCTCGACGCTCCACATGCCGCATTATATCAAAAATGATATCGACCCGTCCATCGGCTTCCTCGCCCCTACGGGATCGATCCGATGGCAACACGCCGTCGCCTCCCCTATGCTCGGCCCGTGCCCCGCTCCGATCTCGCCCCCGTCCGTCGCCTCGATCCGATCCTCGTCGACCGCATCGCCGCCGGCGAGGTGGTCGAGCGGCCGGCCTCGGCGGTCAAGGAACTCGTCGAGAACGCCATCGATGCGGGCGCGCGCGCCATCGAGGTGACGATCGAGGCGGGCGGGCGCCGGCTGATCCGGGTGGTCGACGACGGCGCCGGCATGAGCGCGGACGACCTCGCCCTGGCGGTGGAGCGCCACGCCACCTCCAAGCTGCCCGACGGTGACCTCGGGCGGATCGCCTCGCTCGGCTTTCGCGGCGAGGCGCTGCCGTCCATCGGCGCGGTGGCGCGCCTGTCCATCACCACGCGCACGGACACGGCCGAGACCGGGGCGAGCCTCGTGGTCGAGGCCGGCGTGAAGGGCGAGGTGAGACCGGCCTCCGCCGCCCGCGGCACCCGCGTCGAGGTGAGCGACCTGTTCAGCGCCACCCCGGCCCGGCTGAAGTTCCTCAAGTCCGACCGGGCCGAGACCACCGCCATTGGCGACATCCTGCGGCGGCTGGCGGTGGCGCAGCCGGCGATCCGCTTCACCCTGCGCACCGAGAGCGCGAGCCCGCTGGTCTTTCCCGCCGAGGCCGAGCCCGGCCCGGCCGCGACCCTGCGCCGGCTGGTCGCGGTGCTCGGCGCCGATTTCGGGGCCAACGCGGTCCCCCTGGCGATGGCCCGCGAGGGCTTTTCGCTCACCGGCCACATCGGCCTGCCGACCTACCACCGGGGGGCGGCGAGCCACATCCACTTCACCGTCAACGGCCGGCCGGTGCGCGACCGGCTGCTGCTCGGCGCCGTACGCGGCGCCTATGCCGACACCATGAGCGCCGACCGCCATCCGGTGCTGGCCCTCGCCATCGCCTGCGAGCCGGGCCTCGTCGACGTCAACGTGCATCCGGCCAAGACCGAGGTGCGCTTCCGCGAGCCGGGCCTCGTGCGCGCGCTGATCGTCAGCGCCATCCACGAGACCCTGCGCCAGGCCGGGGCCCGCTCGGCCACCACCGCGGCCATGCATACCCTCGAAACCCTGCGCACCCACGAGACCTTTCGCCCGATGGCGCGCGCGCCCATGAGCGTCCATTCCGGGGCCGGCCCGCATGGCCGTCGCAGCGTCCCGCTGCCGCCGGGGATGCCCTCCTTCGGCGCCCCCGCGGGATACGGCCAACCGCCGCGTCACGACGGTTTCGGCGAGACGGCCCAGTCGCTGTTCCGCGGCGAGGAGGCGCCGCCCGCCGCCGACCTGCGGCCGGACGAGGCGCCCGAGACCGACGGGCATCCCCTCGGGGCGGCACGGGCGCAGATCCACGAGACCTACATTCTCGCCCAGACCGGCGACGGGCTCGTCATCGTCGACCAGCACGCGGCGCACGAGCGCCTGGTCTACGAGCGCCTGAAGCGCCAGCGCGCGGCCGGCGGCATCGCCCGGCAGGGGCTCCTGATCCCCGACGTGGTGGAGTTGGCGCCCGGCGACGCCGCGCGACTGCTCGAGGCGGCACCCGACCTCGACCGGCTCGGCCTCGCCATCGAGGCGTTCGGCCCGGGCGCGGTGCTGGTGCGCGAGATCCCCGCGGTCCTGGCCGGGGCCGCGATCCGCGATCTCGTCATCGATATCCTCGACGGGCTGTCGGAATCCGGCCTGGAGGAGGGCAGCCCCGACGGCGACGAGGGCGGGCCGCTCGGGCGGCGCCTCGACGCGATCCTCTCGCGCATGAGCTGCCACGGCTCGGTCCGGGCCGGGCGCCGCCTGCGCCCTGAGGAGATGAACGCCATCCTGCGCGAGATGGAGGCGACCCCACTCTCGGGCTCGTGCAACCACGGCCGCCCGACCTTCGTCGAGCTCAAGCTCGCCGACATCGAACGGCTGTTCGGCCGGCGGTAACGATATGCGTCGTGATAGGCTGGATCGGAGTCGTCAGGCTGGAGGCTTGGCTCCGCCTGCGGCCTCGATCAGGGCATCGTCGATGGCCGCCGCGCGCCGGGCCGCCGGCCGGGCGTCGAGATGCGCGACATAGGCCTCGAAGGCCGGGCGCCGTTCCAGCAGCCCGAAGCCCATGCCCCAGGAGAGATGCGCGCCCACGTAGAGGTCGGCCGCGCTGAAGGCGTCGCCCACGAGATATCGGCGCCCGGCGATCGCGCCCTCCAGGGTGTCGAGTACCTCGGCCATGCTGCCGTAGCCGACCATGCCCTTGCGCTCGGGCGGCACCGCGACGCCGAGCGCGGTGTTCAGGACCGCCGCTTCCACCGGCCCGGCGGCGAAGAACAGCCAGCGGTAATAGGGGCCGCGGTCGAAGCTGCCGGACGGCGGGGCGAGGCCGGCCTCGGGAAACGCATCGGCGAGATAGGCGCAGATCGCCGCCGTTTCGGTGACCACGGTGTCGCCGTGCCGGATCGCCGGCACCTTCCCCATCGGGTTGACCGCCCTGTAGTCGGCCGCCTTCATCGCGTCGCCGTAGCCGAGGAGTTCGGTGCGGTAGGGCCGGCCGACCTCCTCCAGCATCCAGCGCGCGATCCGCCCGCGCGACATCGGGTGGGTATAGAGGACGAGGTCGTGCGTCATGGGGATCCGCTCCATCGGCTGTCGTCGCGAGGGGCGGCCATGATGCCACGGATCGGGGCGTGGCAGGAGGGACGGGGACACGCCGGGCCGGCCGTTGCGGCCAGGCCGGGCGATGGCGATCGCGCGGCGGGGCAACCCCGCCCATGAAAAAAGCGCGGCCCCGAAGGACCGCGCTTGTTCGAGCACAGCAAGGGCGAGGGTTTACTCGCTGGCGTTGCGGCGTTCGCCGCGCTCCCGGCGGGGCTCCTGGTCGCCACCGCGCACCCGGTCCTGGTCCGCGTTGCGCTCGGCCTTGAGCTTCTCGGTGAGGTCCTCGCCGGTCTCCTGGTCGACGACCTTCATGGACAGGCGGATCTTGCCGCGGTCGTCGGCGCCGAGGAACTTCACCTTCACCTTCTGGCCGTCCTTGACCACGTCCGTCACCTTGGCGACCCGCTGGGCGGCGAGCTCCGAGATGTGGACGAGGCCGTCCTTGGCGCCGAAGAAGTTCACGAAGGCGCCGAACTCCATGCACTTCACGACGGTGCCGTCGTAGATCATGCCGACTTCGGCCTCCGCCACGATCGAGCGGATCCAGTTGTAGGCGGCCTTGATGGCCTTGCCGTCGCTGGAGGCGATCTTCACCGTGCCGGTGTCGTCGATGTTGATCTTGGCGCCGGTCTTCTCGACGATCTCGCGGATCACCTTGCCGCCGGTGCCGATCACTTCCCGGATCTTGTCGGTGGGGATCTGCATGGTCTCGATGCGGGGCGCGTATTCGCCGAGCTCGGGACGGGCGTCGGTGAGCGCCTTGGCCATCTCGCCGAGGATGTGGACGCGGCCTTCCTGCGCCTGGTGCAGGGCGATCCGCATGATCTCCTCGGTGATGCCGGCGATCTTGATGTCCATCTGCAGCGAGGTGATGCCGCTCTCGGTGCCGGCCACCTTGAAGTCCATGTCGCCCAGGTGATCCTCGTCGCCGAGGATGTCGGAGAGCACGGCGTAGCGCTCACCCTCGAGGATGAGGCCCATGGCGATGCCGGCGACGGGCCGGCGCAGGGGCACGCCTGCATCCATCAGCGCCAGCGAGGCGCCGCAGACGGAGGCCATCGACGAGGAGCCGTTGGACTCGGTGATCTCGGACACGACGCGGATCGTGTACGGGAACTCGTGGGCCGGCGGCAGCACGGGATGCACGGCACGCCAGGCGAGCTTGCCGTGGCCGATCTCGCGACGGCCCGGCGAACCCATGCGGCCGGTCTCGCCCACCGAGTAGGGAGGGAAGTTGTAGTGCAGCAGGAAGGTCTCCTTGTAGGTGCCTTCCAGCGCGTCGATGAACTGCTCGTCCTCGCCGGTGCCGAGCGTGGCCACCACCAGCGCCTGGGTCTCGCCGCGGGTGAACAGGGCCGAGCCGTGGGCGCGCGGCAGCACGCCGGCCTCGGACACGATCGGGCGCACGGTGCGGACGTCGCGGCCGTCGATGCGGCTGCCGGTGTCGAGCACGTTCCAGCGCACCACCTTCGACTGGGCCTCCTTGAAGGCGGCCTTGACCTTCTCGGGCGCGTACTTGGCCTCGCCCTCGGCGGGGCAGAGGGCGGCCATCACCGTCGCCTTGACGGCGTCGACGGCGGCGTAGCGCTCCTGCTTGACGGTGTTCTTGTAGGCGGCGCGGAGTTCCGTCTCGCAGATCGACAGGACGGCCTTCTCGACCTCCTCGTTCTCCGGGGCGGTGAAGTTGCGCGGCTCCTTGGCGGCCTTCTCGGCGAGCCGGATGATGGCGTCGATGACCGGCTGGAAATGCTTGTGGCCGAACATCACGGCGCCGAGCATCACGTCCTCGTCGAGTTCCTTGGCCTCGGACTCGACCATCAGGACGGCGTCCTGGGTGCCGGCGACGACGAGGTCGAGGGAGGAGGTCTCCATCTCGGGAACGGGCGGGTTGAGCTTGTACTGACCGCCGATGTAGCCGACGCGCGCCGCGCCGATCGGGCCGGTGAAGGGCACGCCCGAGAGGGTGAGGGCGGCCGAGGCCGCGACCATCGCCAGGACGTCGGGATCGTTCTCGAGGTCGTGGGTCAGGACGGTGATGACGACCTGGGTGTCGTTGCGCCAGCCCTCGACGAAGAGAGGGCGGATCGGCCGGTCGATGAGGCGGGAAACCAGGGTCTCCTTCTCGGAGGGACGGCCTTCGCGCTTGAAGTAGCCGCCGGGGATGCGGCCGGCGGCGTAGGCGCGCTCCTGGTAGTTCACGGTGAGCGGCAGGAAGTCGATGCCGGCCTTGGGCTCCTTGGCGGAGACGACCGTGGCGAGCACGGAGGTGTCGCCGTAGGTCGCCATCACGGCGGCGTCGGCCTGGCGGGCGACCTTGCCGGTCTCGAGGACGAGCTTGCGGTCGCCCCAGATCAGCTCTTCACGTTGAACGTCGAACATATCGTTTTTCCTTGCCATCATGCGGTCGGGCGGACCCGGCGCGGCCAGGGGCAAGATGGCGAGGGGCTTTTCGAAAGCGCGAAAAGCCCCTCGCGATCCTGTCCCCGGCGGTTGCGCCTCCAAGTCGCCCGAGGGTCGCGCGGCCGGACCCATTCCGGCAGCGCGGTTACGAAAACGCGGCCCGGAGCCAGGCTCGGGACCGCGTGGAGACCGCCTTAGCGGCGGATGCCGAGACGCTCGATGAGGCTGCGGTAGCGGGCCTCGTCCTTGCCCTTGACGTAGTCGAGCAGCGAGCGGCGCTGCGAGACCATCTTCAGGAGGCCGCGACGGGAGTGGTTGTCCTTGCCGTGGGTCTTGAAGTGGCCGGTGAGGTTGGTGATCCGCTCGGTGAGGATCGCCACCTGGACCTCCGGCGAACCGGTGTCCTTGCCGCCCTGCGCGTATTCCTTGATGAGCGCGGTCTTGCGCTCTGCCGTGATCGACATCGCTATCCCCTTCGGTTGGGTTGGGTCGGGTTGCGCGGCCACGCGAACGGGAGGCCATGCGACGCTCGGGTCGGGCCGCTGCCGGGATGTCGTCCAGCAGGGTCGCGCCACAAGCGGGTTCGGCCCCGTGCCCGTTGCCGGGTCGAGGCTACGCCGGTCATACACGAAACCACGCGGGACGCCACCCCCGGGCGCGGGACGCGCCCCCCGGGGAGCGGACGTGCCTTCATGCTCCCGTCATCCCGTCGCGCTAGCCGCCGATGCCGGCGAAGAGGGATCAACGATGCGTGCGTTCGCGACGGCGACGGTCCTCCTCCTGGCATTGCTGCTGCCGGCGGCGGCTCAAGGCTCCCGAGCGGCCCAGATCGGGCCGCGCCCGTTCCACCTCGTCGACACCATGAAGCCCGGCCCCCTCAAGGACAGGCTCGCCGCCTGCGGCACGGACCGGGCCTACACCGCCAAAAGCTTCTCGATCTCGCACCGGGGCGCCCCGCTCCAGTTCCCCGAGCACACCCGAGAGGGCGTGCTGGCGGCGGCCCGGATGGGGGCGGGGATCATCGAGTGCGACGTCACCTTCACGAGGGACCGGCAGCTCGTGTGCCGGCACGCCCAGTGCGACCTTCACACCACCACCGACATCCTGGCCCGGCCGGACCTGGCGGCCCGATGCACGAAGGCCTTCACCCCCGCCGATCCGGCCACCGGCGCCAAGGCCTCGGCCACCTGCTGCACCAGCGACCTGACGCTGGCCGAATTCAAGTCCCTGAAACCGAAGATGGACGCGGCCGACCCCGACGCCACCACGCTGGCCGGCTACATGAACGCGACCCCGCGCTGGCGCACGGATCTCCATGCCGCCGGCACCACCCTGATGACGCACAAGGAGTACATCGCCCTCGTCAAATCGCTCGGCCGCCGGTTCACGCCCGAACTGAAGGCGCCCGAGGTGCCGATGCCGTTCGCGGGAACCTACACCGAGGACGACTACGCCCGGCAGATGGTCGACGAGTACAGGCAGGCGGGGATCCCGGCCACGGACGTGTTCCCCCAGAGCTTCCGGCTGCGCGACGTGCTGTTCTGGCTCGAGGCCGATCCCGCCTTCGGCCGCCAGGCCTTCCTCCTCGACAACCGCGACGAGACCGACCCAGGCTTCGATCCCGCCAGGCCCGAAACGTGGAGCCCGAGCATGGCCGATCTCGTCGCCAAGGGGGTGCGGACCCTGGCGCCGCCCCTGTGGATGCTGGTGACGCTCTCGCCGGAAGGGGCGATCGTCCCCTCGGCCTACGCCCGCGAGGCGAAACGCGCCGGGCTCGACCTGATCGCCTGGTCGCTGGAGCGGTCCGGGCCGCTCGCGGCCGGCGGCGGCTCCTACTACCGGTCGGTCCGGCCCGCGATCGACCGCGACGGCGACATGCTCACCCTGCTCGACGTGCTCCATGGGCAGGTCGGCGTGCGCGGGGTGTTCTCGGACTGGCCGGCCACCACCACCTTCTACGCCAACTGCGTCGGGGCCGACTGAGCAGGTTTCGCAAAAGCGGCCACCGTTTTCGCGTCGACGACCTGCGACACACCAATGACCTGAGCGGGGTGAAGCGTTGGCTCGCCAACGCGAACCTGCCGAGGGCGCGCCGCTGGCCCGGAACGTGCCAGCTCCGGAATCCCGCCACCGCCCGGCCGGTGCCGGCCTCCGTACCGGCCTCGGCTCCGCGACCGAATGTGATCGGCTTGACGGTCGCCGAGGTCCGATGTGAGGTGTCACCTGCCCAGGGCGTCACGACAGGCGAGTGCCGGTCCGCCGACATCCAAACGGCCTTTGAAGGTGTGCCGATGCCATTCGAGCCCGTCACCCTGTCCGGGCGGCATGTCGAACTCGTCCCCTTGTCGCCCGACCATGGCCAAGCCCTCGCGGAGGCCGTGCGCGACGGCGAGCTCTGGCGGTTGTGGTACACCGCCATCCCCTCGCCCGAGGCGATGGCGGCCGAGATCGACCGTCGACTCGGCCTTCGGGCAGCGGGTTCCATGCTCCCCTTCACCGTCCTGGACGGCCCCGGCGGCCGACCGGTCGGCATGACGACCTTCATGAACATCGACGCCGCGGGGCCGCGCGCGGAAATCGGCTCGACGTGGTACGCCGCCCGCGTTCAGCGCACCCTGCTCAACACCGAGGCCAAGCTCCTGCTGCTGGCGCACACGTTCGACGGCCTGGGGTGCCTCGCCGTCGAGTTCCGGACGCACGTCATGAACCTGGCGAGCCGCCGCGCCATCGAGCGGATCGGCGCCAAGCTCGACGGCGTCCTGCGCCACCACCAGCGCATGCCGGACGGCACCCTTCGCGACACCTGCGTCTACAGCGTCACGGCGCCCGAATGGCCCATGGTGCGTTCGCATCTGACGTGGCAGCTCGAGAAGCCACGGTAACGTGTCGCGCAGGAGGGGCCCCTGAGTCTCGCGACGAGCGATCCGCCGATGCCGGCATCCGAGCCCCGCGAGCCCAAGCCCCGGAAGCCCAAGCCCCGGAAGCCCAAGCCCCGAAAGGGGTCGGACCCCATGGCAGCCCCATCATGACCGGCCCCTCGCTTTCGACCGAGCCGACCGACGGCGGAGCGCCGCTGCCCCGCACCCTCACCGCGTTCCACCTCGTCTGCCTCGGGGTCGGGGCCACCATCGGCGCCGGCATCTTCGTGCTCACCGGCACGGCGGCGGCGCGCCATGCCGGGCCGGCGCTCACCCTGTCGTTCGTGCTCGGTGGCATCGCCTGCGGCCTCGTCGCCCTGTGCTACGCCGAGCTCGCCGCCGCCATCCCCGCCTCGGGCTCCACCTATTCCTACGCGAAGGCGACGCTGGGCCCCTTCGCCGCCTGGATCGTCGGGTGGGACCTCCTGCTCGAGTTCGCCATGGCGGCGGCGACCGTCGCGGTGGGCTGGTCGGGCTACGTCCAGAGCCTCCTGCGCGATGCCGGGCTCGCCCTGCCGCCGGCACTCGCCGGCGCGGAAGGGGCGGACGGCGTCGTGAACCTGCCCGCCGTCCTGGTGGTGCTCGCCCTGACGGTGCTGCTGATGGGCGGCAGCCGCGGGTCGAGCCGGGTCAACGCCGCGATGGTGGTGGTGAAGGTCGCCATCATCCTCGCCTTCGTCGCCATCGGAGCGTGGCATGTGAATCCCACCCTGTGGTCGCCCTACATCCCCGAAAGCAGCGGCGGCTTCGGTGAGTTCGGATGGAGCGGGGTCCTGCGGGGGGCCGGTGTCGTGTTCTTCGCCTTCGTCGGCTTCGAGACGGTCTCGACCGCCGCCGCCGAGACCCGGAACCCGCAGCGGGACGCGCCGATCGGGCTCCTGGGTGCCGTGGCCATCAGCACGCTCCTCTACGTCGCGGTGGCGGCGGTGCTCACCGGCCTCGTGCCCTACGCCGCCCTCGACGTCGCCGACCCCATGGCCAAGGCCACCGACGCCATCGGGATCGCCGGCCTCTCCCTCGTCATCAAGGTCGGCGCGATCCTCGGGCTGACGACCTCGGCCCTCACCGCCCTGTTCGGGCAATCGCGCATCCTCTACGCCATGGCCCGGGACGGTGCGCTGCCGCCCCTGTTCGCGCGGGTCCACCCGCGCCGGCGCACCCCCGCCCTCGGACAGGCCGTCGTCGGGGTGTCGACGGCGTGCGTGGCCGGGTTCACCCCCATCGACCTGCTCGGCGAACTCGTGAGCATCGGAACGCTGCTGGCCTTCATCGTCGTGTGCATCGCGGTCCTGATGCTGCGGCGGGCCGGACATCCGCGGCCGTTCCGGGCGCCGGGCGGCACGGCGACGCCGGTGCTCGGCATCCTCGCCTGCCTCGTCCTGATGGCGGGCCTACCCTGGGAGACCTGGGCCCGCCTTTCCGCCTGGCTCGGTCTCGGCCTCGTCGTCCACGCGCTCCATCGCCGGGCGGCCGCAGCGCGCGCGGACGGCGGCGTCACCCGCTAGCCACAGGGGGCACGCAACCCGCGCAGGTGCGTTGAGGACCGGTTAACCATTCCGTCGGTATCGCTTAACTCACGCTGCACAAGAACCAGATCGCTGGACCGATGACCGCACGCGCTCGCCTCGTCCTCGCCCTGGCGCTCTCCCTGTGCGCATCCTGGCCGGCCTCGGCCGAGACCGGCGCGGCGCCGGCGGTCGCCATCGGCGCCGACCTCAACGCCGGCGCCAACGGCACCACCAGGCTCACCCTCACCCTGTCGAAGGCGGTGGAGGCGCGCGCCTTCGTGATGGAGCGCCCCGACCGAGTGGTGATCGACCTGGCGGAGGTGAACTTCCAGCTCGGCCCGGAGGCCGGGCGCAGGCGCGAGGGGCTGGTGTCCTCGTTCCGCTACGGCCTGTTCGCGCCGGGACGCTCGCGCATCGTGGTCGATCTCACCCAGCCCGCCACCGTCGGTCGCATCGAGACCACCACCCGCGCCAGGGACGGGGCGGTGCTGCTCTCCATCGAGGTGCAGCGCGCCGACCGCGACGCCTTCCGCCGCGCCGCCGTGGCGAGCGACCCGGCCCCGGCCGGCCGCAAGGCCGCAGCCCTCCCCGAGAAGACCGACCTGCGCCCGCTGATCATGGTCGACGCCGGCCACGGCGGCACCGATCCGGGCGCCATCGCCAGCACCGGCGTGTTCGAGAAGGACATCGTGTTCGGCTTCGCCCAGGCCCTGGTCGGCCGGCTCGAGGCCTCCGGCCGCTACCGGGTGCGGATGACCCGCGACCGCGACGTGTTCGTGCCGCTCTCCGAGCGGGTCCGCCTCGCCCGCGAGGCGAACGCCGACCTGTTCGTCTCGATCCACGCCGATTCGATCTCGTCGGCGCCGCAGGTGCGCGGCGCCACGATCTACACCGGCTCGGAGCGCGCCACCGACACCGAATCGGCCAAGCTCGCGGACCGCGAGAACAAGGCCGATGCCGCCGCCGGCACCGAATCGAACGCCGCCCCGGCCCAGGTCGCCGACATCCTGCAGGAGCTCACCCTGCGCGAGACCCGCGGCTTCTCGTCCGGATTCGCAAAGGGGCTGATGGCGCACCTCGGCCCGGTGATGGAGATGAGCCCGAAACCCCACCGCGAGGCGGGCTTCGTGGTGCTGCGCTCGCCGGACGTGCCTTCGGTGCTGGTGGAACTCGGCTACCTGTCGAGCAAGCGCGACCTCGACCTGCTGCAGTCGGACACCTGGCGCGTCGAGGTCACCGGGGGCATGGCCAAGGCCATCGACGCCTTCTTCGGCAACCGCACAACCCTGACGCGACCCGACAGCACCCGGCGCTCGGCCTCGGTCGCCCCAGTTTCACCATAGAAAGGGTGTGCAAGCGGGGCTCCACGCCAACCCGGTTCGCCGGTCGTGGACGGCTCGGACAGGCCCCGTCGGGGATCCCGCGAGCCGTCGCGCGGCGCACCCGGGCGTAAGGCGGCAAGGCTCCTGCTCCGGCGAAGCCGGGCCTGCGGCCACAGTGCTTTGACGGACAGGACCCGGATGCGCTTCGTCCTTCGTTTCTTCGGCTTCCTGTTCAGTGCCGGCGCGATGCTGTTCGTGCTGTTCGCCGCCGCGGGCGCCTATTTCTACTGGACCTACAGCCAGGACCTGCCCGACCACGCCGCGCTCGCCAAGTACGAGCCGCCGGTGATGAGCCGCGTCCATGCCGCCGACGGGTCGCTGCTGGCCGAATACGCCAACGAGCGCCGGCTCTACCTGCCGATCCAGGCGATGCCCAAGATCGTTGTCGCGGCCTTCCTCTCGGCGGAGGACAAGAACTTCTACAAGCACGGCGGCATCGACCCCGAGGGCGTGGTGCGCGCGGTGCTGACCAATGCCAAGAGCGGCAAGAAGCAGGGCGCCTCGACCATCACCCAGCAGGTGGCCAAGAACTTCCTCCTGACCAACGAGCAGACCTTCGACCGCAAGATCAAGGAGGCGCTGATCGCGCTGCGGATCGAGGCGACCTATTCGAAGGACAAGATCCTCGAGCTCTACCTCAACGAGATCTTCCTCGGCACGATCGTGCCCGGCCGCAATCTGCACGGCGTCGCGGCGGCCGCGCTCGACTACTTCGGCAAGTCGGTCCACGAGCTGACGATCAACGAGGCGGCCTATCTCGCCGCCCTGCCCAAGGGCCCCAACAACTACCACCCCTACCGCCGCACCCAGGAGGCCCTGAGCCGGCGCAACGAGATCATCGGGCTGATGGCCCAGAACGGCTACATCACCAAGGAGGAGGGCGAGGCCGCCCGCAAGACCACGCTCGGCGTCAACCCGCGCGTCGCCTTCGCCAATGCCGCCAACGCCAACTACTTCACGGAAGAGGTCCGCCGCGAGATCACCGAGCGCTACGGCGAGAAGAAGCTCTACGAGGGCGGCCTCTCGGTGCGCGCCACCCTCGATCCGAAGATGCAGGCCTGGGCGCGCCGCGCGCTCCTCGACGGGCTCATCACCTATGACCAGCGCCAGGGCTGGCGCGGGGCGCAGGCCAAGGTCGACCTCGTCGGGCGCGACTGGGGCACGGCGGTGGCCGAGGTGCCGGCGCTGGGCGACGTCGCCCCCTGGCGCCTGGCCGTGGTCCTGAGCACCTCGGGCGGTGTCGCCCAGATCGGCCTGCAGCCGCGCCGCGAGGCCTCCGGCGCCGTCTCCAAGGACCGCGAGACCGGCACCATCGCCGCCGACGGCACCCGCTGGACCGGCCGCTCGCCCTCGGCCGTGCTCAGCGCGGGCGACGTCGTCTACGTCGAGGCGATGGACGGCGGGCGCGGCGCCTACCGCCTGCGCCAGCGCCCGGAGGTCTCCGGCGCCATCGTGGCGATGGACCCCTACACCGGCCGCGTCCACGCCATGGTCGGCGGCTTCTCCTACGACGAAAGCCAGTTCAACCGCGCGACCCAGGCCCAGCGCCAGCCGGGCTCCTCGTTCAAGCCGCTGGTCTACTCGGCGGCGCTGGACAACGGCTACACCCCGTCCTCGATCGTGCAGGATTCGCCCATCACCATCGAGGCCGGTCCCGGCCAGGAGGCCTGGTCGCCCTCGAACTACGACGGCAAGGCCAGCGGCCCCCACACCCTGCGCTACGGCATCGAGCATTCGAAGAACCTGATGACCGTGCGTCTGGCCAAGGACGTCGGCATGCCGCTCATCGCCGAATACGCCCGCCGCTTCGGCGTCTACGACGACATGCTCCCCGTGCTGCCGATGTCGCTGGGGGCGGGCGAGACCACCGTCATGCGCATGGTCACCGCCTATTCGATGCTGGCCAACGGCGGCCGTCGCATCCGCCCGACCCTGATCGACCGCATCCAGGACCGGGTCGGTGAGACCATCTACAAGCACGACGCCCGCAAGTGCCTGGGCTGCGACGCCGACAAGTGGAACGGCCAGGACGAGCCCAAGCTGGTGGACGATTCCGAGCAGGTGCTCGATCCGCTGACCGCCTACCAGATGGTCTCGATCATGGAGGGCGTCGTCCAGCGCGGCACCGCCACGCTGCTCAAGCAGATCGGCAAGCCGCTGGCCGGCAAGACCGGCACCACCAACGACGCCAAGGACGCCTGGTTCGTCGGGTTCTCGCCCGACCTCGCGGTGGGCGTCTACATCGGCTTCGACAAGCCGAAGTCGCTGGGCGACCGCGCCACCGGCGGCGGTCTCGCCGCTCCCGTCGTCCTCGACTTCCTCAAGAACGCCCTCAAGGACAAGCCGCCGACCCCGTTCCGGGTGCCGCCCGGCATCAAGTTGATCCGGGTCAGCGCGTCCAGCGGCATGCGCTCGGGTTCGGGCGAAGGGGCCGGCACCATCCTGGAGGCGTTCAAGCCGGGCACCGCCCCGCCCGACGCCTACATCGCCGCGCCCTCGTCCGCACCCACCGCGGTCCCCGCCGACGCGGACCGGGCCGCACAGGCCGGCGGCCTGTACTGACGCCGAGCCGAATCTCCGGGCCGAAGGGGGGGTCGGTCGTTGACCGGCGCCCCGGTCAGCCCGGGATGTCGGGGAGGGGCCGGGTGGCGGTCCGGTCCGGCGCGCCGAGGTCGATGAGGACGATCTCCGGCGGCACGCCGATGCGCACCGGCACGCGGCTGACGCCGAGGCCGCCCGACACCACGAGGTGACGGTTCTGTTCGACGATGTGGCCGTAGCCGTAGCGCTGGCCGTAGCGCGAGGGGATCACCGGCGAGCGCCCGAACAGCCGGATCTGGCCGCCGTGGGTATGGCCGGCCATGGTGAGCGCGACGCGGGCCGGGACCTTGGGAAAGGCGTCCGGTTCGTGGATCATCAGGAGGATCGGCGCGGCATCGGTGACCTGGGCCAGCGTGCCGGGAATGTCGCTGGGGTTGCGCCAGTCGTGGACCATGTGGAACGGCTGCTGGTCGGCGAGCCCCGCGACCCAGAACGTGCGGCCGTCCTTCACGAGGCGGATGGCGTCGTTCTCCAGGACCGGGATGCCGCGTGCCTCCAGCGCCCGGCGGGCGGCGACGGGACCGCGGCGGTTGGCCTGGGCCACCGGGTCTTCCCACCAGTCGTGGTTGCCCAGGATGCTGTAGGTTCCGAGCGGCGCCTTCAGGCCCTCGACCACCCGTGCGAACTCCGGCAGCGGCACGTCGCGCCAGGCGACGCCGGGCCCGGCCGGATAGTCGCCGAGCATCAGCACGAGGTCGGGCTTGAGGGCGTTGGTGGTCTCGACGATCTCGGCGACCCGGTCGAGGGGCATGTAGGGCTCGCCGATATGGAAATCGGCCAGCACCGCCACGCGCAGGTTCAGGCCGGGCGTCCAGTTCGGCAGCACCGGCGCATAGGGGGTGACGACGAGCCGGAAACGCGGCTCGATCCCGAAGGCGTAGGCACCCGTGGCGCCCCCGAGCGCCACCGCGCCGCCGAGGCCACCCAGGAACTGCCGCCGGCTCGGCAGGATCAGCATCGGCCCTCAACCCCGTGTCAGATGTGGTGCAGCCGACGATCCGACCGCCGATCCATTCGACCGCTCACGCAGGACATCGCCTGCCATCGCGGCTGATTCGCGGCAGGTCGATCCGATGGACCGCCAGCGACGCTAGCGAGCCAAACCTTGACGAACCGACAATCGCGGCGTCGCGAAACCCGCGCATTCACCCATCGCCCGGCGAGGCCTCGCGCGGGGGAGGGCTCGCGCGGGGGGAGGGCTCGCGCGGGGAGGGAGCGTCCGCGCGTCAGACCAGCGGCGCGTCCTCGTGCAGGAGGCGGGCGGCGATGACCGCGCAGCCGTCCTTGCGCACCGCCGGCTTGACCGCGGCCGAGGCCTGGACGGCGGCGGCGAGGGCCGGCAGCGCCACCGGCCGGAAACCGTCGCGGCCGAGGTTCGAGGCGGTCGAGCGGCGCTTGCCCTGGGCGGTGTCGCTCGGGGTCTGGGCTGAGGGGTACATGGAAGACGTGTCCTGTGTGGCCTGGCCGGACCGCCGTCGGAACCTCGCATCCGTTCCGGCGATCGTGGATCGTGCGATGGGTCGCCGCTCACCGACCGGCAACCCAGACGTTCATTAGCCGCCTTGGAAGATGAACGAAAGATTAAGGTGATACGCTTCGCCCGAGACTACAGCCGGTGACGAGTGCGTAGAGGCACGCCGCTGCATTGCGGAAGGCCGATGATGCATTGCACACTATACTTGCGCGACACGGACGATCGCGGCGACATCGTGGCGGGGCGCGACCTCAGAGTGGGGCCGCCTGCAGGCCCTCGGTGGCGATCCACGCCTCAGTGCGGTCGAGGGCACGGGTGAGCCGGTCGAACAGGGTGTCGATCTCCTCGCGGGAGATCACCAGGGGCGGGCACACCGCGACCCGGTCGCCGGCGAGGAAGCGCACGATCAGGCCTTCGGCCTGGGCGAAGGCGACGCAGCGGGCCGCGACGCCGGCCTTGGGCTCGTACTGCCGCTTGGAGCGCTTGTCGGCCACGATCTCGACCCCGCCGATCAGGCCGATGCCGCGGGCCTCGCCGACGATGGGGTGGTCGGCGAGCGCCGACAGCCGCGCCTGGAACTGGGGCGCCTTCTGCGCCACGCCCTCGACGATGCGGTCGCGCTTGAGGATCGCGATGGTCTTGAGGGCGACCGCACAGGCGACCGGATGCCCGGAGTAGGTGGTGCCGTGACCGAAGGTGCCGAGCTTGGCGCTCTGCGAGACCATCAGCCTGTAGAGGGGCTCGTCGATGCTGATGCCGCCCAGCGGCATGTAGCCGGAGGTCACCGCCTTGGCGAAGGACAGGGTATCGGGGCGCATCCCCAGGGCCTCGGACCCGAACCAGGTGCCGAGCCGCCCGAAGCCGCAGATGACCTCGTCGGCGATGAAGCGGACGTCGTAGCGGGCGAGCACCGCCTGGATCGCCGCGAAGTAGCCGGCGGGCGGGGCGATGGCGCCGCCCGCCCCCATCACCGGCTCGGCGATGAAGGCGGCCACCGTCACCGGGTCCTCCGCCAGGATCAGCGCCTCGAGTTCGTCGGCCAGGCGCTGCGAGAACGCACCTTCCGTCTCGCCCGCTTCGGCGAACCGGTAGTGGTGCGGGCAGGCGGTGTGGAGGAAGCCGGGCAGGGGCAGGTCCCAGTCGGCGTGATTGGCCGGCAGGCCGGTCATCGAGGCGGTGGCGACGGTGACGCCGTGGTAGCCGCGCTGGCGGGCGATGATCTTCTTCTTTCTCGGCCGGCCGAGCGCGTTGTTCATGTACCAGGTCAGCTTGACCTGGGTGTCGTTGGCCTCCGAACCCGAGGAGGTGAAGAACACCTTCGAGGTCGGGATCGGCATCAGCTCCTTGAGGGTCTCGGCGAGCTCGATCGCCGGGTCGTGGCTGCGGCCCGAGAACAGGTGCGTGAAGGGCAGGCGCGACATCTGTTCGGTGGCGGCCTCCACCAGTTCCTCGTTCGAATAGCCCAGCGCCGTGCACCACAGGCCCGCCATGCCTTCGAGATAGGGCCGGCCGTCGCTGTCGTAGACCCAGACGCCGTGTCCGCGTTCCAGCACCAACGGTCCGGTCTCGCGGAAGGTCGCGAGGTTGGTGTAGGGATGGATCAGGGTTTCGACGTCGCGGGCCGCGAGGTTCGAGAGCATTGGGTCGCCCATGCCTGGAGGATGCGGGCCGGCTCGGCCCCGTCGTCCCGCCACAGTAACGACCCGCCGTCCCGGCACCAACACGTCCGTTCAGCGCAGCGAATGACCCGAGAAACCATGCTCGATCCCGCCGCCTACGTCGCCACGCCCGCCCCGGGGCGGGCCTGCGGCACCTGCACCCTGTGTTGCAAGGTCTACGACGTGCCCGCCGTGGAGAGCCGGGCCGGGCAATGGTGCCGGCATACGAAGCAGGGCAGGGGCTGCGCCATCCACGAGACCCGGCCCGACCATTGCCGCGCCTTCCACTGCCTCTGGATGACGGAGGCCTGGCTCGGGCCGGAATGGAAGCCGGACAAGGCCAAGATGGTGCTCAGCCTCGATCCGGTGACCCGCAACATGAACGTGCAGGTCGATCCGGGCCAGCCGGCGGCGTGGCGGCGCGAGCCCTACCTCGGCCAGCTCCGGCGCTGGGCGGCGGCGTCCCTGGCCCAGAAGCGCCATGTCCTCGTCCACCTCGACAAGGCCACCACGGTGGTGCTGCCCGACCGCGACGTGGCCCTGGGCGTGATGGAGGCGGGCGACCGCGTGGTCACCCGCGAGCGCATGACCCCGGCGGGGATGGTGATCGAGGTCGAGCGGGTCGCCGATGGTTCCCCGCCGTGAGCCGGCTCGCCGGCATCCTGTTCGACAAGGACGGCACGCTGGTCGATGTCGACCGGACCTGGGGGCCCGCGGCGCACGCGGTGATGATCCGCCTCTCGGGCGGGGAGGGCGCCGCCCTCGATCGCCTCGTCGCCGCGAGCCACTTCGTCGTGGACGAGCGCCGCTTCCTGCCGACCTCGCCGCTTCTGACCGGCGCGGCGGCGGTGTTCGGGCCGCTATGGGCGGCGGCACTGGAGCGCCCGGCGGGCGCGGACTTCTTCGCCGAGATCGAACGCCTGTTCCGGGAGGAGGGCCTGCGTTTCCTGACGCCCATCGGCGAACCGGCCGTGATCGCGCGCCGTCTCGTGGCCGCCGGCTTCGGCGTGGGCATCGCCACGAACGACGCCGAGGCCTCGGCACGGGCGCAGGCCCGCGCCCTGGGGCTCGCGCCGCATTGCGCCTTCGTCGCCGGCCACGATTCCGGCTACGGGCGCAAGCCCGGCCCGGGGATGGTGGACGCCTTCGCCGCGCATCTTTCGGTGCGCCCCGGACGGATCGCCGTGGTCGGCGATTCGGCCGACGACTTCCTGGCGGCGCGGGCGGCCGGGGCGATGGCCGTCGCCGTCCTGACCGGCCCGGCCGGGGACACCGCGCGCGGCTCGCTCGCGTCCCTCGCCGACCACGTCATCGGCTCCATCGCGGACCTGCCCGATCTCCTGGCGGCACTCGGGTAGGGCCATTCCGTTCAGCCGCCGTGGCCCGGCCCTTCGCTGCGTGCCAGGTCCCGCCACTTCAGCACGAGCCGTTCGAACTCGGCGATGTCCTCCGGCGCCAGCCGCCCGAGGGTGCGGGCGACATAGGCTCCCTGGATGGCGATGCCCCGCCCGGCGAGCTCGCTGCCGGCCGGCGTCAGGTGGAGCGCATAGGAGCGCCGGTCACCGGGGATCGCCCGGCGCTCCACCGACCCCGCTTCGACCAGGCGATCGATCAGCCCCGAGACGTTGCCCTTGGTGACGTAGAGCCGGGCGGCCAGGTCCTGCTGGGTCAGACCCTCGCGCTCGGTGAGCGTCGACAGGACGTCGAACTGCGGAATCGAGAGGCCGATCGCGCGCAGTTCCACCGCGACGGCGGCCGACACGCGACGGTTCAGGCGGATGAAGCGGAACCAGACGCGGAGCGGATCGGCGGACGCCGTCACGGGCGAGGTCGAAGCGGTCTGGACCAGCGGTGCGTTCATGATCTGGCCGCTATAGCAGAACCGGTACAAGCCGATAGCCGCATGGGCTTAAGCCGGATGTCCGGGGCGGTGTCTCCAGGATACGGTGGACCGGGATGCGGACCGGCGCGGCTGGCCTCCGCGCCGACGGGGCGCTAAGCAGGGTCGACCACGGCCCCCTCCGTCCGGCCGACACGACCGATCCCGTCCACCAGCGTTCGTGCTTCTCCCATGCGTCGCCTGCACATCGAGGTTCCCGTGACCCGCGCCGGCGCCATGGCCCGGCTGACGGCATGGCTGGCGCTGCTCGTCACCCTGCTGGCGGTGGTGCTGGTGCGCGACCAACGCGCCGAGGCGGGCCCCGCCCTGGTGGCGCTCTCGACGGGCCCGCTGCTGGCGCTGGCGGCGGTGGTCCTGGCGGGGTTCGCCCTGCTGCGGGTCTGGCGCGAGGGCGCGCAGGGGCTCGGCGGTGCCATCGCCGGCCTCGTGGTGGCGAGCCTCGTCCTCGCCTATCCCGCCTTCGCGGCGATCCGCGGACTGCGGCTGCCCGCGCTGACCGACGTGAGCACGGACACCGACAACCCACCGGCCTTTTCGCGGTCGCGCGCAGCCTTCGCGGCGCGCGCGGGACGCTATCCGCCCGACCCCGGGGCGACGGTGCGGGCGAGGCAGCGGGCGGCCTATCCCCAGGTGGCGCCGCTGACCCTCGACATCGGCGCCGACGAGGCCTTCGAGCTCGCCCGCAAGGCGGCGGTGAACAGCAAGTGGCAGATCGTCGAGGCGATCCGTCCCGGCGGCAGGGTCGGCAACGGCCGGATCGAGGCGGTAGCGCGCGGCCTCGTCCTCAACCTCGCCGACGACGTCACGGTCCGGGTGCGGCCCCGCGCCGACGGCGCCCGCATCGACGTGCGCTCCGCCTCGCGCATCGGGCCGCGCGACCTCGGCGCCAATGCCGACCGCATCCGCGCCTATCTCGACGAGGTGACGAAACTCGCCATCGCGGTGAAGTGATACGGTTCCCGCTCGATTCACGCGGGAACCGTATCACCAAGCCCGCGCGGCGCCTGAGCGAAGCCCATTTCCGCATCACGAAGCGATGAACGGGAAATTATGAGGCGTCCCGTCAGCCGGCCTCCGCCACCGGCTCGTAGCGGCCGTCGAGGCGGGGCGGGCCGTCCGTGGCCACGAGGCCGCGTTCGCACAGATCCTCGAGATGGGCGAAGACCGACAGCGCCGCCGCGCCGATGAGTGCCGGGCTCAGACCCTGGTAGATCGCCCGGACGACGGCCAGCACGTCGCGGTCGCCGGCTACGAGTCGGGCGCGGATTGCGGTCTCGCGCTGGCGGCGATGGCTCCAGAGCGCCCGCACGAACCGCCGGGGCTCGCGCACCGGGCCGCCGTGGCCGGGCCAGAACACCGTCTCCTCCCGCTCGCGCAGGGCGTCGAGGGAGGCCATGTAGGCTCGCATCGATCCGTCCGGCGGCGCCACGATGGTGGTCGACCACGCCATCACGTGGTCCCCCGAGAACAGGGCGGAATCCTCGGGGAGGCTGAAGGCGAGGTGGTTCATGGTGTGGCCGGGCGTGGCCACGGCCCGCAGGGTCCAGCCCGGTCCTTCCACCGCCTCGCCGTCCGCCAGCACCCGGTCCGGGCGGTGGTCGCGGTCGGCGCCGGCATCGAGGCGGATCTCGCCCTCGGCGAGCGGCCGGGCCGCGACATGGGGGCCGCAGCCGACGACGGGGGCGCCGGTACGGGCCTGGAGCAGGCGCGCACCCGGCGAATGGTCGCGGTGAGTGTGGGTGACGACGATCTGCGTCAGCCGCTCGCCAGCGATCGCGGCGAGGAGCGCATCGATATGGCCGGCGTCGGCCGGGCCGGGATCGACGATCGCGACCTCGCCGGACCCGACGACGTAGCTGCAGGTGCCGCTCGCCGTGAACGGGCTGCCGTTGGGGCAGACCAGCCGCCGCACCAAAGGGGAGACCCGCTCGGTCACGCCGCTTCGCGGAAGCCCGGCGTCGAGATCCGGCGCGGCGTCCCCATCCTGTCGCTCGTTCGTCATCACGCCTCGGCCCGCATCCTCGCGCCAGCCTTGGGCGCAGATGCCGGAGGAGATCAAGGCCGCCCGGTCGGCAGCAGGGGTCTCGCCCTCAGGGCTTGAACGGCGAGGGCACCACCACGCGCACCGCGCTGAAGGCCGGCTCCACCTCGATCGGAGGAGCGAGGGGCTGGAACCCGCCGACCTGCGCGAGCTGGACGCGGGCGCCGCGCTCGGCGGTACGCAGGGTCTTGCGGAAGGCCCGCGCGTCGGCCTCGCGGCGGATCACGTCGACCTTGGCGTCGATCTCCAGGCGGGCGCGGCGCGACAGACCCTTGGCCTGGCGGAAGTCCACCACCTCGAAGCCGCCGCTGCGAGCCTTGACGACGACACGGGCGCTGGCGTTCGTCGCCACCACGTCACCGGCCCGGAGGGTCAGGTCGCGATCGAGGGGCAGGGGAGCGGCGGCCACGCCCTCGGGCTGGCAGGAGCACTGGTCCACCCGCTTCACCCGGAACAGGTTGGCCGAGGCCAGTCTGGCATAGGGCTGCCCGGTGAGGCTGACGGCGCGGTCGAGCTCCGTCTCACCGCCGCCGAGGGTGTAGAGGGCGGTCGGCGCATTCGGGCAGGCGGCCGCGCAGGCGGCCTGGTGGACCGGCAGGTCGCGCTTGTCCCTCAGGCGGCCCACCGGGAACAGGTAGCCGTCGCAGGCCCGCACGCAGACGGTGCGCGAGCCCAGGGCCGATGCCGTGAGGGCGGCCGAGGCGCGCTCGGCGCGTGGAGGACGCGGCCGTGTCCGGCTCGGGGCTGCGGCCACCGGGCGCGGCGTCCAGCGCGGTGTGGCCGCGGCACCGACGCGACGGGCGTCGGGCAGCGACGAATACCGGCCCGGGCGGGGCGACGGACGCACAACGGGGACCGGTGCGGGGGCGGGGGCTACGCCGAACAACGACTCGAAGAACGCGCCGATGCCGCCGCGCTCGGACGCCTGCACGAAGCTCGTGGCGACGGTCATGCCGCCGAGACCGAGGATCAGCCCGGCGGTCGCCGTCCCGAGCATCTGCCGGCCAGTCTTCGACGGTGCCCAGCGTTGCCAATCCATCCTCGGGATATTCCTCTTCCGGAGTGCCGGCCGGGCCGACGCATCGCGCGATCCCGCGCATCTCGAAGACGATTAAGGGGAGCTTAACGCCTCTTGCAATGGGGCAGGACAACCGAGGGGGAGGACAATCGCGGCGATGCGAAATCTTGGTTAGGTCACGTGGTTACGTGGTTGGGTTAGCGTCACTCCGCCGATCCCGCGCGCGGGCGCCGCCTCGTGGACCCAGGCCGGCGCCGCTCCGGCGGAAGGGCGCGAATCGTGCCTTTCCAGAGCTCCGGCGGCGACAGACTTAGCCGCTTGCCTTGATTATAGCCCATGCTATGAACCGCCACGGCGCGCCCGGGGCACGTCCGACCCGCTTTCTTTGGAAGACCTTCGGCATGACGGACCGCGCGGACCGGGACAAGGCCTGGCAATTCGACCGTGGGACGGAGGCCGTGCCGAGCCTGGGCGCGCTGAACGGCAGCGTGCCGGTCCTGGCCACGGGCTCGTGGCTGCGACGCCTGCTCGGCTTCATGGGCCCCGGCTACATGATCTCGGTGGGCTACATGGACCCCGGCAACTGGGCCACCGACATCGCCGGCGGCTCGCAGTTCGGCTACACGCTGCTGTTCGTCATCCTGCTCTCGAACCTGATGGCGATCGTGCTGCAGGCGCTGGCCGCCCGCCTCGGCATCGCCACCGGACGCGACCTCGCGCAGGCCTGCCGCGACCATTATTCGCGCCCCGTCGCCTTCGTGCTCTGGCTCCTGTGCGAGGCGGCGATCATCGCCTGCGATCTCGCGGAGGTGATCGGCACCGCCATCGCCTTGAAGCTCTTGTTCGGCATTCCCCTGGTGCTCGGCGCGGTCATCACCGCCCTCGACGTCTTCCTGGTCCTGCTGCTGCTGCGCCGGGGCTTTCGCGCCCTCGAAGCCTTCGTGATCGCGCTGCTCGTCGTGATCTTCGTATGCTTCGCCATCCAGATCGCGATGGCGGCGCCGGTGATGAAGGACCTCCTGGCCGGGTTCCTGCCCTCGGCCGAGATCGTCACCAACCCCGCCGCCCTCTACATCGCCATCGGCATCGTCGGGGCCACCGTGATGCCCCACAACCTCTACCTCCACTCCTCCATCGTCCAGACGCGGGCCTATCCGCGCACCGAGGAGGGGCGGCGCGGGGCGCTGCGTTTCGCGGTGACCGATTCGACCATCGCCCTGATGCTGGCGCTGTTCGTCAATGCCGCGATCCTGATCATGGCGGCCTCGGTGTTCCATGCCAACGGCCGCACCAACGTCGAGGAGATCGAGCAGGCCTACGAGCTGCTCTCGCCGCTGCTCGGGGTCGGGATCGCCTCGACCCTGTTCGCGTTGGCGCTGCTGGCCTCGGGCCTCAACTCGACGGTGACGGCGACCCTCGCCGGCCAGATCGTGATGGAAGGCTTCCTGCGGCTCCGCATTCCCGATTGGGCGCGCCGGCTCATCACCCGCGGCATCGCCATCGTCCCGGTGGTGGTCGTCACCGCCCTCTATGGCGAGCAGGGCACCGCGCGGCTGCTCGTGCTGAGCCAGGTGGTGCTCTCGATGCAGCTGCCGTTCGCGGTGATCCCCCTGGTGCGGTTCGTGTCCGATCGGAGCAAGATGGGCGCCCTCGTCATCCCGGGCTGGCTCAAGGGACTGTCCTGGTCGATCGCGGGCCTGATCGTGACCCTCAACCTGAAGCTCCTGTTCGACACCTTTATGGGCGCCTGATTCACGGGCGCCCGATCGCGCCACGCCGCCCAGGGTCATTTCGACCCCTCGAACAGCACTTCGGCCCGGATACCATCCGAGCCGAGCGTTCCGTCATCGACATCAGTCGAGCGAGCCAGTGGCGCTCACCGTCGCCCCTTTTCGCCCGGCCGGGGCATCCGGACCGCGGCAGCCTAACGGATGCGACGCCCGCGCGACACCCGGACGGGAATGGGCTGCGGCGTCGCCACGGCGCCGCCCAGCATCCGGTCGAGGCCCTTCACGAGAGCCTCGGAGGCCGAATCCAAAGCCTTGATGAGGCGTCCGAGGCCGGTCTCGGACGGACGGGTCGAGGGCTGTGTCATGGCATCATCCACAGTGCAGGTGCTGGTGACGAACGCGACGCCGGTATCTCGGTTCCGGCTCCGTGATTGCTCATGTAGTGCGTCCACCTCCAAACGGCAGACCTGAAGGGCGATGCGCCGCACGGGGCCAGTGTGTCGTCGATCCCGCAATGCCGCAATCCCCGCGAGGCGAAAACGTGACGAAAGCACGGCCGCAACCAGGAACCGCCATCGGGACCTGACGTTATGGATGTCAAGAGGTCGCAGCGCCTGCTGCACCCGTTCCATCTTTGAAGGATGACTCCGATGCTGGGTTGGGCCGTTACGTTTCTCGTCGTCGCACTCGTCGCCGCCCTGCTCGGCTTCGGCGGCATCGCAGGCACCGCCATGGAGGCGGCCAAGCTCGTTTTCTTCGTGGCCATCGTCCTGTTCGCCATCTCGGCGGTGATGGGCCTTCTGCGCGGTCGTTCATCGAGCCTCTGACGCCGAAAGCATCCGGGCGGTGAGCACCTCACCGCCCGGATGAGCCCGGATGACATGGCGAAACTCGTGACGGATACGGCTCCCGCTGGAATCGGCCGGGAACCGTATCACAGGGCCTTTGAGGCCTCTGACGATGACTGAAATCCGTTCTGCGTAGCGATTACGGCACCACGGCAAGACAGGTGCTTCGCAACGAGCAAACCGTTCTCGGGTCAGGCCGCAGTCTGCGCGCGAACCGAAGAACGTCGATTCGAACTTTCCTGGAATCCGAACTCCGCTTTGGCTTCAGATGCCGCCATCCGCGCCGGTCTCACCGGCTTCGAGCTTGGCGATGAGATCGCGAAAACGATCGGGGACCGGTTGCTGGACGACTGCGTCGTACATCGTGCGAAGGTGAAGGCCGATCCGTCTCTGAGTGTGATCGCTGAGTTGTCCCGGAGCTATGGAATCGCGACCGGATTCCTTACGCACGTCTCTACCGCCAGGCCCGTCGGCCTTCCCGTCCTCGTTCATGCAGTCGAACCCCTTGAGAGCCGACGGATGGGCGACGCCGTTTTTGTGGCTGGACGAAGCGCTTGACCCATACCGAGACTGCAGCTGCAACGCAGCCGCTCGCGATGGGTTCCGCCGGCTGGAACGGGACCATCGACGTCGGCGTTGAGACCGCGACCGAAAGGGTTCCCGCCGGGCATCACTTGCGACGCTCGGGACATGGCATCATGTAGGGGCCATGCAAAAAGGTCGCGCCTCGTCAAAAAGGTGCGGCCCTGGGAGAAGCTGTCCGGTAAGAGGCAGGCGAGAGCACTGCCTCGGCCGGAAGAACGAACGTCTCAAGGGGATCTAATGTCGACAGCCCAACTCGTGGTGCAGCATCTGCCGTACCTGCGCCGCTACGCGCGGGCCTTGACGGGCAGTCAGGTGGCCGGCGACGCCTATGTGGCCGCGACGCTGGAAACGCTGGTGAACGAACCGGAGACTCTGGGACGCAGCGCCAACGTCAAGGCCGACCTGTTCCGCGTCTTTACGCGCATCTGGAATTCCCTGTCGGTGAACGGGCAGAGCGACCAGGTGCAGCACGACCTTCCGGCGGAGGTCCGACTCGGCCAGATCACGCCGCTGCCGCGCCAGGCCTTCCTCCTCTCCTGCCTGGAAGGCTTCTCGGAAGAGGATGCCGCGATCATTCTCGACGTGGACGTGGCGCAGGTCCGCGACCTCGTCGACGAGGCCGGGCGTGAACTCGCCGCCGACATGGCCACGGACATCCTCATCATCGAGGACGAGCCCCTCATCGCCATGGACCTCGAGGCACTGGTGGAAGGCCTCGGCCACAACGTCATCGGCGTGGCGCGCACCCGCACGGAGGCGATCAAGATCGCGTCCGAGGGGACTCGCCCCGGCCTGATCCTGGCCGACATCCAGCTAGCCGACGGCAGCTCCGGCCTCGATGCGGTCAACGACCTGCTCAAGACCTTCGAGGTGCCGGTGATCTTCATCACCGCCTACCCGGAGCGCTTCCTGACCGGCGAGCGTCCCGAGCCGGCCTTCCTCATCGCCAAGCCGTTCCAGCCCGCCAACGTCTCCGCGGTGATCAGCCAAGCCCTGTTCTTCCAGCAGAGCGCCCGCCGCCGCGACGTCAAGGCCGGCTGAGCGACGCCGTCGAGCGACCGCCGCGACGAGAAAAGGCCCCGGTCCAGAGACCGGGGCCTTTTCACGTTCATGCGCCGGAAGACGCACGATCACGCACAAAAAAACGGGCCGGCGGAAGCCGGCCCGTGGATGAGTTTCCGGCCAATGCACAAGGGGAATGCGGTTGAGGACCAGGCGGCCGGGGTCCTCGAATAACGAACCTGTGCCGAGGCGGTTCCTCCCCGTCGCTTTTTCGAAGGGCGGTGTTTTTGCGCAACATTCGCGCGATCTCGGCGACGATCCGTTAACGAGGTCTGACCCCGTCCCCGCCGGCGGGATACTGTTTTTGCGCCATCGCGGCACAATCGAGGAACCGAACAACCGCGCGCGTGTTGCCCAGACATCCTGTCAAGTTGCCCCTGCAGGTTTTTGGAGGCTGCGACGATGCTACGGTCTGGTGCGCTACTCCTGCTGGCCGGGCCGGCCGCCGTCATCGCCCTCTTCGCGCAGCCTCTGATCCGCGATGGCGTCGATCGGGCGCAAGCCGCTTCGCTGAAAACCAATCGAGTCGCCATCGGCGACGCCGGTACGATCCGTGCCCCTGCGACCGTCAAGGTCGCGGCGGTGGTGCGGTCGGAGGGCCGGCGATCCGTCGTGCCCGCCGCGAACCGGACCGGAACCGACAAAGCCTCCTCGAAGCCGCCGCGGCGGCTCATGAAGGAAGGGTGCGAGGGTGCGATCAGTTCGTTGGCCGGCCCCGAGGCCCGCCGCATGGTGCCTGGCCGCTGCATCGCCTGACGGACATTTCGGTCCCTGTTGAACCGTGATCCCTGTCGGGAAACCGAGCATCGAAAAAAGCCTCCGTCCCAAGTGGGATGGAGGCTTTTTCATTCCGCACCTCGGCCAGCGAACGGCGCTGCCCGATGAGGCTGCGCCGTTCGCCGGAACGGTTACTCGTCGCCGGGACGACCGGTGCCGGTGGACTGACCGCCCTTGCGACCGGCGGCCGAGGCCAACTCCCGGTCCTGCGAGAAAGACCGCTTCTCGGCCGGGACGCTGCGCCCGCCCTTGCTCGCGATCTCGCGCTGCCGCTCCAGATCCATCGACGCGAAACCTCGCTTCGAGGTCGAATTTCCTGATGCCATCAGTGCCTCCTCAGCATGTCGCTCACAGCCTGAACAACCTTCGCCGATATCGATGGTTCCTCCCGCCAGAGCCGGCCGCGCTTCCCGGAACCATACCGGACCCCGAAGGCAGCACAGATCTTGAGAAAGCCGGCATCGATCGGCCGATGCACTTCGCGACATCTTCCCGGCCGCCGCCCCGGATCAAGCTAAGCCGTTTGCCGGACCGACTGATCGAAACGGGGTTAGGAAACGCCCGATCGGACCGCGCCGGTCGCGTCGCGACTGGACAAGGGGCCGGCGACCCGCATGGATGCGCCTGATCGTGCCTCTCCATCCCCTTGCACAGACGAACAGCCCACCGGAGCGCCTACCCCATGACCCTGGACACCGAGGTCCTGTCCCTGCGCCAGGTGCCGATCTTTCGGGAGGTCGAGCCGTCGCGGCTCAAGCTTCTCGCCTTCACGAGCGAGCGGGTGCATTTCGACGCAGGCCAGCGCCTGTTCGCCCAGGGCGACGCGGCCGACGCCGCCTATCTGATCCTCGACGGCTCGGCGGCCGTGAGCATCGACGGGCCGCAGGGGCCCTTCCGCCTGGCGGTGCTCGGGGCGAACGCCCTGGTCGGCGAGATGGGCATCCTGGCCGACCAGCCGCGCTCGGCCACCGTCACGGCGGAGACCGCCACCATGGCCCTGCGCATCAGCCGGGCGGTCTTCCTCGAACTGCTGGCGCAGTTCCCGCAGATCAGCATCGCCGTGATGCGCGACCTGGCGCTTCGGCTGGAGCAGACCAACCAGCAGCTCGCCCAGAGCCGCCGGTGATCGAAAGGCGGGCGGGTCAGGCCGGCGGATAAGTGATGAACTCCATCAGGGAGCCGTCGGGATCGCGAAAGTAGACGCTGACGCCGACGCCTGCGGCGCCGCGACGCTCCACCGGCCCGAGCTCGACGGGGACGCCGTGCCGGGCGAGGTGGTCCACCGCCCCCTCGATCGGGCCGGACCACCGGAAGCACAGGTCGCTGTTGCCGGGCATCACCGGCTTCTCGGCCAGGATCGAGCCCGGCTGGCCGGGGCCGTGGACGTTGAGCTGCACGCCGCCGAAGCGGAAGGCCACCTTCGCCCCCGCCGGCACCACCTCGGCGCCGAGCACGTCGCGGTAGAACGCCGTCGACACCTCCCAGTCCGTGACGTGGATGACGCAATGGTCGAGGTGGATCGCCGGCCCGAGTTCGGCCAGGGCCTCGCCGGCCTGTTCGACGGGGTATGTCTGCGTGTCGGCCATCGCTCGCCCTCGCGGCGCCCTGTCCGGCGGCGCCCGGTCCCCGCTCATAACCCCGTTGCCGCCCAGGGGCGAGCCTTGCTCTCGCCATCCCGTGCCATCGGCCCTGAGGCGCAAAAGTCACATCGCCGGGGGAGGGGAGCGGCTAGTCAGGGGCAAGAGACATCTCACACCCGCCGGACGAGCCCATGACGACACGCCGGATCCTCATCGCCCTCGTCGCCTTCGCGCCGCTGGCCGCCTGCAACGCGCGCGGGCCCATGACGGTGGCCCAGACCGACGAGGCGGCCTGGTACACCGGCACGATGCCGGACAAGCCCTACGACGTCCCCCTGGTGGACACCGACCGGCTCGATCCGAAGTATCGCCGCCAAATCGTGAGCTACAAGGGGCCGGAGCGCCCGGGCACCATCGTCGTCGACATCGACGCCCGGCAGCTCGCCCTCGTCCAGGAGGACGGCACCGCGCGCCAGTACGGGGTCGGGGTCGGCAAGCTCGGGTTCTCGTGGAAGGGGCAGGCCACCGTCGGGCGCAAGGGCGTTTGGCCCGATTGGCGGCCGACCACCACCATGGTCTCCCTCAACCCGGACCTGCCGCGCACCCTCAAGGGCGGCGTCGACAATCCGCTTGGCGCCCGCGCCCTCTACCTCCACCAGAACGGACGCGACATCCTGTTCCGCATCCACGGCACCAACGAGCCTTGGAGCATCGGCGAGCAGCTGTCGTCGGGCTGCGTGCGCATGCTCAACGAGGACATCGTCGACCTCTACGAGCGGGTGCCGGTGGGCGCCACCGTGCTGGTCAAGCGCAACGGCAAGTATCGGGTCTGAGGACCGCCCTTCCTACGGAAAAAGGGCGGGCCGCCTCGTCGGCCGCCCGCCCCTTGGATGACCGATACCGACGATCAGGCCGCGGCGGCGGTGCCCTCGACGTTGATCGTCAACGCGATCTTGGTGAGGAGCTCGTCGGTGCGCTTCTCCTCCTGCAGGGTCTGGTCGAGGAGCTTGGCGGCATCCTTGTGGCCGAGCTGCGTCGCCCAGGTCTTGAGGGTGCCGTAGCGGGCGATCTCGTAATGCTCCACGGCCTGGGCGCAGCCCACGAGCACCGCGTCGGCGGCGGGGCTGCCGGCGAAATCCTCCAGGTCCTCCTCCATCTCGGCGGTGAGGCCCTGCATCGCCTCGCAGGTCTTGGCCCGCGCCGACTTGCCGATCATCTCGAACACCTGCTGCAGGCGCTCGACCTGGGTCGCACTTTCCTCGGCGTGGGTCTCGAAAGCCTGGCGCAGGTCGGCGGATTCGGCGGCCTTGGCCGACTTCTTGAGCGCCTTCACCGATTGGCGCTCGGCGTAATAGACGTCCTTCAGGGTCTCGTAGAAGGCGTCGGCGAGGGTCTTTTCCTTGGCGGCCATGATGGGTGTCCTCGATTGTGTCGCGGGCGATGGCGCGGTCGCGGGCAGGCCTTTGCGATCGAAAGGCAGATGCCTGACCCGAGAACCGGTCCCCAGAGACCCATGTTCCCCGCCCCTCGAATTCCCTGCCCCTCGGATTTCCGGGGGACGCGTTCGACCTCGGCCGTTGCCATTCCGGTCACGCCCGGTGACAGACTCGAGTCTCGGCGTTCGCGCCTCATCCGGAGCCCGGCCCCATGACCGTCACCATCGCCAACCTTCAGCCGATCATCGCCCTCCTCGCCGGCGTGCTGATCCTGATCGTGCCCCGGCTCCTGAATTTCATCGTCGCGATCTATCTCATCCTCGTCGGCCTGATTGGCCTCGGGGTGTTTCGCGCGCTATCCTGAACGGGTGAGGTCTGCGGCAGGCTGCCGCGAAGACCGATGACATTCTGTGAAGATCGTCACGGGGTCCCTCGACGGGCCGGCTGTTCATCGTGCGTTGCGGCATGACATGGTCGAACGCGTCGACGGAGCAACCGCCGCGGGCTCCGAGCCACCGCTCGAACCCGCGCCCGGCCTCCTGAAGGCGGACTTCCTGCAAGCGGATGGGCGATCAATGGCGAAGTGGGTGTATTCCTTCGGCGACGGCAAGGCCGAAGGCCAGTCGTCGATGCGCAACCTGCTCGGAGGCAAGGGTGCCAACCTCGCCGAGATGTCCAATCTCGGCCTGCCGGTCCCTCCCGGCTTCACGATCACGACGGAAGTCTGCACCTACTACTACGACCACGCTCAGCAGTACCCGGCCGAGCTGAAGGCCGAGGTCCAGGCCGCCCTCGACGCGGTCGGCGCACTGACCGGCCGCGGCTTCGGCGACCCCGAGAACCCGCTCCTAGTCTCGGTGCGCTCGGGTGCCCGCGCCTCCATGCCCGGCATGATGGACACGGTGCTCAACCTCGGGCTCAACGACGTCACCGTGGAGGCCCTGGCCAAGGGCGCGGGCGACCCGCGCTTCGCCTACGATTCCTACCGCCGCTTCATCACCATGTATTCCAATGTCGTGCTCGGCGTGGAGCACCATGCCTTCGAGGAGGCGCTGGAGCACTACAAGGACACCAAGGGCGTCAGCCTCGACACCGAGCTCGGTGCCGACGACTGGAAGACCCTGGTCGGCACCTACAAGAAGATCGTGCGCGACGAGCACGGCTCGGACTTCCCGCAGGGCGCGGAAGACCAGCTCTGGGGCGCCATCGGCGCCGTGTTCGATTCCTGGATGATTCCGCGCGCCAAGAAGTACCGCGAGCTGAACGCCATCCCCGCGAGCTGGGGCACGGCGGTGAACGTCCAGGCCATGGTGTTCGGCAACATGGGCGACACCTCAGCCACCGGCGTCGCCTTCACCCGCAACCCCTCCACCGGCGAGCGCGCCCTCTACGGCGAGTTCCTGATCAACGCCCAAGGCGAGGACGTGGTGGCGGGCATTCGCACACCGCAGGACATCACCGAGAAGGCGCGCCTCGAGGCGAAGAGCGAGAAGCCGTCGATGGAACGGGCGATGCCCGAGTCCTACGCGGAACTGGTGCGGATCTACGGCCTCCTGGAGACCCACTACCGCGACATGCAGGACATGGAATTCACCATCGAGAGCGGAAAGCTCTGGATGCTCCAGACCCGCAACGGCAAGCGCACCGCCAAGGCCGCGCTGCGCATCGCCGTCGACCTCGCGGCGGAAGGCCTGATCACCCAGGAGGAGGCGATCGGCCGGATCGAGCCGGCGGCCCTCGACCAGCTCCTCCACCCGACCATCGACCCCAAGGCCGAGCGCAAGGTGATCGCCTCGGGCCTGCCCGCCTCGCCGGGTGCGGCCACCGGCGAGATCGTGTTCAATTCCGAGGATGCCGAGGCCGCCCGCAAGGCCGAGCGCAAGTGCATCCTCGTGCGCGTCGAGACCTCGCCGGAAGACATCCACGGCATGCATGCCTCCGAAGGCATCCTCACCACCCGCGGCGGCATGACCAGCCACGCGGCGGTGGTGGCCCGCGGCATGGGCAAGCCCTGCGTCTCGGGCTGCGGCACCATCCGGGTGGACTACAAGGCCGGCACGCTGTCGGTGGCCGGCACCACCCTCAAGGCCGGTGACCGCATCACCATCGACGGGTCGACCGGCCAGGTGCTGCTCGGCGAAGTGGCGATGCTGGAGCCATCGCTCTCGGGCGAGTTCGCCACCCTGATGGGCTGGGCCGACAAGGTCCGCACCATGAAGATCCGCGCCAACGCCGACACCCCCACCGACGCCCGCACCGCCCGCAACTTCGGCGCGGAGGGGATCGGCCTGTGCCGCACGGAGCACATGTTCTTCGAGGGCGACCGCATCGTGGCGGTGCGCGAGATGATCCTGGCCGACGACACGCAGGGGCGCCGCGCGGCCCTGGCCAAGCTCCTGCCTTACCAGCGCCAGGACTTCGCCGAGCTGTTCACGATCATGTCCGGCCTGCCCGTGACGATCCGGCTGCTCGACCCGCCGCTGCATGAGTTCCTGCCCCACACCGACGAGGAGGTGCAGGACGTCGCCCGGAGCACCGGCGTCTCGGAAGAGAAGTTGCGCCGGCGGATGACCGAACTGCACGAGTTCAACCCGATGCTGGGCTTCCGTGGCTGCCGCCTCGCCATCGCCTTCCCCGAGATCGCGGAGATGCAGGCGCGTGCCATCTTCGAGGCCGCCGTCCAGGCCGCCAAGGAGACCGGCGCACCGGTGACCTCGGAGATCATGGTGCCGCTGGTCTTCACGAAGATGGAGTTCGACCTCGTCAAGGCGAGCATCGACGCCATGGCGAAGGCGGTGTCGTCCGAGACCGGAAGCGAGGTCGTCTACCAGGTCGGCACGATGATCGAGTTGCCGCGCGCTGCCCTGCGGGCGGGCGACATCGCCCAGACGGCCGAGTTCTTCTCCTTCGGCACCAACGACCTGACGCAGACCGCACTCGGCATCTCGCGCGACGACGCGTCGAGCTTCCTCGGGCCTTATACCCAGCGCGGCATCCTCACGGCCGACCCGTTCATCTCCATCGACCAGGAGGGCGTGGGCGAACTCGTGCGCATCGGCGTCGAGCGGGGCCGGGCGGTGCGTCCGGACCTCAAGCTCGGCATTTGCGGCGAGCACGGCGGCGATCCGGCCTCGATCGGCTTCTGCCAGGAGGTCGGGCTCGATTACGTGTCGTGTTCGCCCTACCGGGTGCCGATCGCCCGCCTGGCCGCCGCCCAGGCGGCCCTGGCGGCGCGCAAGACCTGAGCCCCCATCGGAGCCGTCTCCCGTGGCGCCGAGGCGTCCGGGAGACATCGCCCGCGCCACGGCGCAGGCGACTCGCAGGGCGAGGGCTGCCTTGCGGAACGTCATCGCGATGAAAAAGGTGGCGACGCCGATGTCCGGCCGGACATCACGATGCCTGCCACGATCCTTGCCGCGATCCCTGCCACGATCCCTGCCGCGATCCCTGCGATGACGGGCGGCGAAGGCGCGGGACGCCCCGTTGCCGGTGCCCCTCGGAGGGGCCTCGCCGGACGACGAGGAATCGTTCACCAAAAATTTCGTTCTGCGAGAGAACCGATGACGAGTCGGCACGTTGGGTGCTAGTGCCACTCCGACGCGCAGGGTCGATCTCGACCTGCCGGGCGGCATTATCCGCGGGAACGCCGGCCATGAACGACACCCGTCCCACCGACATGTTTCTCGACCAGCCCCCCGTCCCGCTTCCGCGCTCCCTGCAGCAGGCCTACCTCTGGGTGCTCGGCACCGTGAGCATGGCCGGAACGGTGCTGGTGCTGGTGTTCGCCGTCGCGACCCAGAGCAACGCGGATTCCGAGCGGATCGCGACCACGCAGGAGGGTGGCGTGAAGGGCCTCCTGTCCGCCATCGTCGCCACGCACGGACGTCCCGGCGCCATCTGACGCTCCGATCTCGCTCGCAGACCGTGCCACGACGGCACCCGAGCCGGGCGACCCTCTTAACCGCGCCTCAACCATGAACCGCGACGATCATCCGGTGGCCGCGCCCCGAAAGGGCACGGCCACCGGTGGTCCTTGGTTCAGGTTGGTCGAGCGTGAGTACGCAGCGAGGACGGCGGGCCTGCAGGCGCGGATTGATGGCGGCGGCGGTGACGCCGTGGATGACGGGGCTCGGCCTCCTGGTGTCCTTCACCGCCTCGGCGGGGACCGACACCTCGCTCGGGTCGAGCCTGATACCGCAGCACGCGGTGCGGCTGGTGCCGCCGCTTCCATCGGGCTCCGCCCTGATCGGCAACAGCGATGACGCGATGGCCGACGCGTTCGGCTCCGCGCCCCTCCGGCCGGACCTGAAGCGACACGAGGGAGCGGATTCCATGGTCTTTCCGCAGCCGCAGCGGTCGGGCAAGGGCGACGCCGCCGTGGCGCCTGGGCCGAGCTTCGCACGCAGCGCCCGCTCGATGCACGACAGCGGACGCTCGCTCATGAGGCCCGGCCTGTCGGGGCGGATGACCGGCCTGCTGGCGCCCGGCGCCGCGACCTGGAACCCCGAGGAGACGTCGGAACCCGGCTTCCTGACCGCACCCGAACCGGAGACAGACGGGATCGCATCCGCGCCGGCCGCGTCCGACGGATCGACCCCGGCGGTGCCGCGCGCGGTCGCCCTGTCCTCCACGACCCCGGCACCGGCCGACGCGACCCCCGTCGAGGTGGCCGCCGCGACCCTCGCCTTCCCGAGCCGCATGCCCGCACCCGAGCCGGAACAGCCCGCACCGGAGGCGACGGTGCCCGACAACGCCCGCCACCGCTACGCCGACCTGATCGTGCCCGAGGCCCTCGACCGCGAGCAAAGGTGCTTGGCCGAGGCCGTGTACTTCGAAGCGCGCAGCGAGCCGGAGGCCGGCCAGGCGGCGGTGGCCCAGGTGGTGCTGAACCGGGTCAAGAGCGGGCTCTACCCGACCAACGTCTGCGGCGTCGTCTATCAGAACCGCCACCGCTACATGGGCTGCCAGTTCTCCTTCGCCTGCGAGGGCAAGTCCCTGCGCATCGCCGACGGCCCATCCTGGCAGAGCGCCAGCCGCATCGCCAAGGCGGTGATCGAGGGACGCACCTACCTGAGCGAGGTCGGCGGGGCGACCCACTACCATGCCGACTACGTCAAGCCCGGCTGGTCGCGGCGGTTGAAGAAGATGGACGTGATCGGCCGCCACATCTTCTATTCGCTCAAGCGCGGCCAGACCTGATCCGGTCCTGCGGGATCGGGTCCTGCGAGATCGGGTCCTGCGAGATCGGGTCACCGCCTCGGGCTTTGGCTTTTCCCATCGCCTCTGCCACAGACGAAGCGGCCGGCGGTATCCCGCCGGTCGTCGAGGACACGGCGCCATGCCCCGATACTTCTTCAGCACCCATCTCGACGGCGACGTGATCGCCGACCCGGACGGCACGGTCCTGCGCGATGCCGACGCGGCCTGGGAGACGGCGCTGAAGACGGCCCGGGCTGCCCTGCGCCAGGCGGGACGGGACGATCGCCGGCTCCTGGCGGCCGTCCTCGTCGTCACCGACGCGGCGGGCGAGGTCGTCCTGGAATTCCCGTTCGTGGAAGCCGTGACGTCGGTGCCGGACCCGACCGAAGGCGAACGGTAGGGCATCGGAACGACCACCCGCGCGGTCAGGCGCTGCGCCGCGGCGAAGACCGTCCCGGTCGACGCCCCGTCACGAACCGGGTTGACCGTCGTGCGGACGAGCCATACAAGACGTCGCGTCCGTCCTACGTATGCACATGTTATTATTGCGTTATTTCCGATAGACCCAACGCCCGGAGGGTGTATCGCCCGACGTCTGCATCCGGTAGGGAGGGCTCGGTCGATGCGTCCCGGGGCGTTCGACGTTCCGTATGTCGTGCCGCCGGCAGGTCTTCACGTCGACACGTTTCCCTTCGGCGAGTTTCCCTTCGGCAAGTCTTCTCCTCGACAAGTCTTTTCCTCGCAAAGCGTGAGCGCCCTGTCGTGACGGTCGAAAGCCGCCTCAAACCGGCCCATCACGTGGAACCCCTGGTCGAGGGCGTAAGCGGGTTGTGGCGCTCGACGGGACAGGACCCCAATTTCTGGGTGTTGCCGCCCCCGGGCAAGAAGCGGCATCGCGGCGGCTGGACCCGCCTGATCTGCGACCTGCGGCTGCCGACCCCGGCCGATCTCGCACCCTATCCCGCCATCGACCTCGCGACGATCGACAAGTCGAAACTCAATCCGGTCCTCTACGTCGATGACGGCAACGGATTTCGCGAGGATCTCTGCATCGCCCTCGAGGTGTCGAACGGGGGGATCGACAACCTGATTCGCCTGCCGCGCCGGGTGAGGGGCCTGCGATTCGACCCGATGAACGCGCGGGGCGCCTTCGTCCTGTCGGGGCTGCGCATCAGGTCCTTGAGCCTGCCCGCAGCCGTGTCGGAAATCGCCCGCCGGATGATCGCGGGCCTGCCGGAGTCCGAGCGCGCATGGCGTCGCTATGCCCCCGTCGCCCTGCGCTACGCCACGCGGACGAAGCCCGCCCGGGTCTGGCGCACCTTTTTCCGAAGCGCACGGCCCAAACCCGCGCCACCCTCCTACAAGGCCTGGATCGACCTCATCGAGGCGCCCAACAAGCCGACCACGGCCGCCATGCGCGTCGGGATCGCGCAGTTCGCCCGGCGGCCGCTGATCTCCATCGTCATGCCGGTCTACGACACGCCCAGGGTCTGGCTGGAGGCCGCCGTGGCCTCGGTGAAGGCGCAGGCCTACGAGAACTGGGAACTGTGCCTGTGCGACGACCATTCGTCGGCGCCCCACATCCGGCCGATGCTGGAGGCCTTCGTCGCCGGCGATCCGCGGATCAAGCTGCACCGGCGCACCAGCAACGGCCGCATCTCGGCGGCGACGAACGACGCCATGGCGCTCGCCACCGGCGACTACCTGACCTTGATGGACCACGACGACGCCATCCCCGACAACGCCCTCTACGAGTTCGCGCGCGTTCTCGACGAGGACGACAGCGTCGACTTCATCTATTCGGACGAGGACAAGGTCTCGATCGAAGGCGTGCGCTACGAGCCGTTCTTCAAGCCGGACTGGTCGCCCGAGGCCCTCGAGGCCTGCATGTACACCGCCCATCTCGCCCTCTACCGGATGGACATCGTCCGCAAGGTCGGCGGCTTCCGCGAGGCCTGCAACGGCGCCCAGGACTACGACTTCGTACTGCGCTACACCGAGCACGTGCGCAACGTCCGCCACGTGCCGAAGGTGCTCTATCACTGGCGCGCGATCCCCGGCTCCACCGCCCAGCACATGGACAACAAGGACTACGTGATCGACGCCGCCGTCCGCGGCCTCGAGGACCGGGCCCGGCGCACCGGCGAACTCGATTTCGTGCGCCCCGGTGCCTACAAGGGTTGCTTCGAGCTGCGCCGCAAGGTTCGCGGCACGCCGCTGGTCTCCATCGTCATCCCCACGGCCGGGCGCGACAGCGTGATCGGCGGGCGCAGCGTCGATCTCGCGGCCGCCTGCGTCGAGAGCATCCGCAGCCTCAGCACCTACGGCGCCATCGAGATCGTCGCCGTCGACAACGGCGACCTGCGGCCGCAGACGATCGAGGCCCTGGCCGGCCACCGGGTCCGCACGGTCACCTACGGGGAGCCGGGCTTCAACGTCGCCGCCAAGATGAACCTCGGGGCCCGGGCCGCCACGGGCGAGGTGCTGGTCTTCCTCAACGACGACATGGCGGTGATCACCCCCGACTGGATCGAGGCGATGCTCTCGGTCCTGCAGATCGACGGCGTCGGGGCGGTGGGCGCCAAGCTGCTGTTCGAGACCGGCCAGATCCAGCATGCCGGCGTCTCGGTGCTCCATGCCGGGCCCGACCATATCCGGCGCGGCTATCCCGGCGACGATCCGGGCCACTTCTTCAGCACCGTCGGCAACCGAAACTACCTCGCCGTCACCGGCGCCTGCATGATGGTGGACCGGGCCGAGTTCGAGCGCCAGGGCGGCTTCGACGAGCGTTACGCCGTCAACTACAACGACATCGACCTGTGTCTCAGGATATGGGAAGGCGGCCGGCGCATCGTCTATTGCGCCCAGGCCTGCCTCTACCACTACGAGAGCCGCAACCGGGCCCGCACCGTCGATCCGGGAGAACTCGCCCGCTTCCACGAACGCTGGCGGCCGGTCCTGCCCCGCGATCCGTATTACGGCGAGTGGTTCGAGGCGATGCCGCCGACCTTCGAGCTCGACCCGGTCCGGTTCTGACGGACCGCCTTCCTTCGCGTCCGGCGAAGGATCGGAGCGGCACTCTCGTATTGCGAACGATTCGAAACTGCGCGCAAGCTCCGCCCCGGCCGCCGATGGATGACGCGGTCGAGGCGACGATCGCGGCATGCAGGCAGCAGGATTCCTGAGCGAACAGGCAACGGTCGTCGCGACCGGGCTTCTGCTCGTCCTGTGCATGGGCCTGTGGGCGAGCGGCCTCGTGGCCGAGATCGTGACGGCCCTGCTGTTCTTCGCCGTCGCCATGCTGCTGCGGCTGGCGCCGACGGCGACCGTCTTCTCGGGCTTCGCCTCCTCGGCCTTCTGGCTCGTGCTGGGCGGGATGGTGGTGGGGCTGGCGATGACGCGCACCGGCCTCGGCGAGCGCCTGGCGCGGGCGCTGGCCGGACGGCTGTCGGGCTCCTATCCCGGCTTCATCGCCGGCCTCGTCGCCCTGTCCCTGGCGCTGTCCTTCGTGATGCCGTCGAACCTCGGCCGCATCGCCCTCCTCGTCCCGGTGGTGCTGGTGCTGTGCGACCGGTTCGGCCTCCGCCCCGGCCGACCGGGCCGGACCGGCGCGGTGATGGCGGTGGGCCTGGCGACACCGATCCTGTCGGCGGCAGTGCTGCCCGCCAACGTCCCGAACCTCGTGATGTCGGGGACCGCCGAGGCGCAATACGGGCTGCACATCGCCTACCTGCCGTACCTGGTGCTGCACGGGCCGGTGCTGGCGCTGGCCAAGGGCGCACTCCTCGTTCTGGCAACGCTGTGGCTGTTCCCCGACAGGCTCGCACCCCTCGCCGCGGGGGCGGAGGCCCTGCCGCACACGCCATTCAGCCCGGCCGAGCGCCGCCTCGGCGTCGTGCTCGGCCTCACCCTGGCCCTGTGGGTGACGGACAGCCTGCACCATATCGCACCGGCCTGGATCGGGCTCGCCGCCGCGGTGGTTTGCCTGATGCCGCGCATCGGCGTGCTCGGGCCGGAGGCCTTCGGCGCGGTCAACCTGCGCACCTGTTTCTACGTGGCGGCGCTGCTCGGGCTGGTGGCCACCGTCGACCAGACCGGCCTCGGCGCCCGCCTCGGCCATGCCCTCCTCGACCTGGCGCCGCTCCATCCCGGGGAGACCCTTCAGAACTTCGGCGTCCTCACCGGCATCGCGGCGCTGCTGGCCCTCGTCGTCACCGCCAACGGCGCGCCGGCCCTCTACACGGCCCTCGCCGGGGAAATGAGCCGGGCCAGCGGATTGGCCCTCGACGACGTCGTGATGATCCAGGTGATCGGCTACTCGAGCCTGTTCCTGCCCTACCAGGCCCCGCCGATCATCCTCGCGATGCATCTCGGCGGGCAGACCCTGAAGGACGCCACCCGCATCACCGCGCTGCTGGGGGCGATCTCCCTCGTCGTCGTCGCACCCCTGGACTACCTCTGGTGGCAGACGCTGGGGCGTCTGTCATGAACGGCCGTCCTGGCGCGGAGGCGATCACGACGCAGGTTGCAATGCAGCAAATCTGTTTCGCATCGCCGCATGGACGTCTTGCGCGGAGAGCCCGAAGCGATACTCCTTGGAGAGTTTCCAAGACTGGAAAAGCTTCCGAGACTGGGAAAGCTTCCGAGACCGCGCCCGCCGACCCATCGCCCACCGAGACGGCGCCCATCTTCGATCGAGGACGATAAGCCCGATGCCTTCCAGCCCTCGCCCCACGGTCACAGCGCCGCTCTCGCCCCACCTCCAGATCTACCGCTGGACCTGGACCATGGCGATGTCGGTGTTCCACCGCATCACCGGCACCGCCCTCTACGGCGGTACCGCCCTCGTGGCGATCTGGCTCGTGGCCCTGGCCGCGGGCCCCGCCGCCTACGGCTGGGTGGCATGGTTCTTCGGGTCCATCCTGGGGCGGCTCGTGCTGTTCGCCTACACCTGGGTGCTCCTGCACCACATGCTGGGGGGGCTGCGCCACTTCGTGTGGGACGTCGGGCAGGGCTTCGACCGCGACAAGCGCATGGCGCTGGCCCGCGGCACCCTCATCGCCTCCGTGATCCTGACCGTCCTGATCTGGGCGCTCGCCCTCCTGATCCGCTGAGGAGCCGCACCATGGCAAAGACCTCTCCCTCCCTGCGCACCGCCCGCTCCCGGGTGAAGGGCCTGGGCGCGTCCGGCCACGGGGCCGGGCACTGGTGGCAGCAGCGCGTCACCGCCGCCGCCAACGTACCGCTGATGATCGCCTTCGTCGTCGTCATCGCGATGATGGCGGGGCGGCCCTACCCGGAGGCCGTCGCCCTGGTGTCGCACCCCCTCGTTGCGCTGGTCCTGATCCTCGCCGTGATTTCGGTGGCGCTCCACATGAGGATCGGAATGCAGGTCGTCATCGAGGATTACGTCCAGGACAAGGGCCTCAAGTTCGCGGCCCTGTTCGCCAACACCGCCTACACCGTCGCCGTGGCCGCCGCCTGTCTCTACGCGATCCTGCGCGTGAGCCTGGCGCGCCTCGTCTGACCGCAACCGAACCCGAGGGATCTCGCTCATGGCCACCAACGGCAACGGGGCTTCGGCCTACACCATCATCGACCACACCTTCGACGTGGTGATCGTCGGCGCCGGCGGCGCGGGCCTGCGCGCCACGGTGGGCTGCAGCCAGGCGGGCCTGCGCACCGCCTGCATCACCAAGGTGTTCCCCACCCGTTCGCACACGGTGGCGGCGCAGGGGGGGATTTCGGCCTCGCTCGGCAACATGGGGCCGGACGACTGGCGCTGGCACATGTACGACACCGTGAAGGGGTCGGACTGGCTCGGCGACCAGGACGCCATCGAATACCTCGTCCGCAACGCGCCGGCCGCGGTCTACGAACTTGAGCACTGGGGCGTGCCCTTCTCCCGAACGGAAGAGGGCAAGATCTACCAGCGCCCCTTCGGCGGCATGACCACCGAGTACGGCAAGGGCACGGCGCAACGCACCTGTGCCGCGGCCGACCGCACCGGCCACGCCATGCTCCACACCCTCTATGGGCAGGCGGTGAAGAACAACACCAACTTCTTCATCGAGTACTTCGCCCTCGACCTGATCATGGACGAGGACGGGCGCTGCCTCGGGGTCGTCGCCATCGACCAGGCCACCGGCGAGATCCACCGTTTCCGCGCCCAGCAGACGATCCTGGCCACCGGCGGCTACGGCCGCTCGTATTTCTCGGCCACCTCCGCCCACACCTGTACCGGCGACGGCAACGCCATGGTCCTGCGCGCCGGCCTGCCGCTGCAGGACATGGAGTTCGTGCAGTTCCACCCCACCGGCATCTACGGTGCTGGCTGCCTCATCACCGAGGGCGCGCGCGGCGAAGGCGGCTACCTGACCAATTCCGAGGGCGAGCGCTTCATGGAGCGCTACGCGCCATCGGCCAAGGACCTCGCCTCCCGCGACGTGGTCTCGCGCTCGATGACCATGGAGATCCGCGCCGGTCGCGGCGTCGGCAAGGGTAACGACCACATCTACCTGCACCTCGACCACCTCGACCCGGCGATTCTGCACCAGCGTCTGCCGGGCATCTCGGAATCCGCCAAGATCTTCGCCGGCGTCGACGTCACCAAGGAGCCGATCCCGGTGCTGCCGACGGTGCACTACAACATGGGCGGCATCCCCACGAACTATCACGGCGAGGTGCTGACCCTGAAGAACGGCAACCCCGACACGGTGGTGCCGGGCCTGATGGCGCTCGGCGAAGCGGCCTGCGTCTCCGTCCACGGCGCCAACCGGCTGGGCTCGAACTCCCTCATCGACCTCGTGGTGTTCGGCCGCGCGGCGGGCCTGCGCTGCGCCGAGATCGTCGAGCCGGGCCGCCGCCAGATGGATCTGCCGAAGGACTCGGCCGACAAGGCACTCTCGCGTCTCGACCGCTTCCGCTACGCCGACGGCGGCACCCCCACCGCCGAACTGCGCGCCGAGATGCAGAAGACCATGCAGAACAACTGCGCCGTCTTCCGCACCGGCGAAGTGCTGGAGGAGGGCAAGGCCCTGATCCACAAGGTCGCCGCCGGCACGGCCGACATCCGCATCGAGGACCGCTCCCTGATCTGGAACACCGACCTCCTGGAGAGCCTGGAATTCGACAACCTGATCGGCCAGGCGGTGGTGACGATGGAATCGGCGGCCAACCGCACGGAGAGCCGCGGGGCGCATGCCCGCGAGGACTTCCCCGACCGCGACGACAAGGAATGGATGAAGCACACCCTGGCCTGGATGAACGACACCTCGAAGCAGGTCAGCATCGATTACCGGCCGGTCCATACCTATACGATGTCGAATGAGATCCAGTACATCGAGCCGAAGGCGCGGGTGTATTGAGGAAACGGTCTTTGACTTGTTTCCAGTGATGAATCTTTCGAGACGGAAATAGGCACGCCACACCATGGCCGAATTCGCCCTCCCCAAGAATTCCAAGCTCACCGAAGGCAAGACCTGGCCCCGGCCGGTCGGCGCCAACAACCTGCAGGAGTTCCGGATCTACCGCTGGAACCCGGACGACGGCGCCAACCCGCGTGTCGATACCTACCAGGTCGACCGCGACGATTGCGGGCCGATGGTGCTCGACGCCCTCCTGTGGATTAAGGCGAAGGTCGATTCGACCCTGGTGTTCCGGCGCTCCTGCCGCGAGGGCATCTGCGGCTCCTGCGCCATGAACATCGAGGGCCAGAACGCCCTCGCCTGCACCATGGGCATCGACGAGTGCCAGGAGCACGCGAAGGGCAAGAATCCTGGGGCAAAGAAGACCGGCGCGGTGCGGATCTACCCGCTGCCGCACATGCCGGTGCTGAAGGACCTGGTGCCGGACCTGACCAACTTCTTCGCCCAGCACGCATCGATCGAGCCCTGGCTCCAGACCGAGACCCCCGCCCCGGAGGGCGAGTGGAAACAGACACCCGAGGACCGGGCTCAGCTCGACGGGCTCTACGAGTGCATCCTGTGCGCCTGCTGCACCACCTCCTGCCCGAGCTACTGGTGGAACGGCGACCGCTTCCTCGGTCCCGCCGCCCTGCTGCAGGCCTACCGCTGGCTGATCGACAGCCGCGACGAGAACACCGGCGAGCGGCTCGACGCGCTGCACGATCCGTTCCGGCTCTACCGCTGCCACACGATCATGAACTGCGCCAACGCCTGCCCGAAGGGACTGAACCCGGCCAAGGCCATCGCCGAGATCAAGAAGATGATGGTCGTGCGCGACATCTGACCCCTCTCCCTCCGTGGAGGGAAACTGCCCAACGGATGCCGGGCAAGTGAGGGAAACCGCGACGACCTTTCGGGACAGGGGCCTGTGCCCCACTCTCCCGACCCACTTCGTGGGCTGACCCTCCCCCGCAATGGGGGAGGGTCTTTTGGTACTACTCCGCCGGTGCGGGGTGAGCCGAAGGCCTCGCCTCCGCCTCCGTTTCCTCGGCGCCGCGCGGCTTGACGCGGAACAGCCGCATCACGACGACGAAGAACACCGGCACGAACATCACGGCCAATACCGTCGCCGAGATCATGCCGCCGAGCACGCCGGTGCCGATCGCCTGCTGGCTCTTCGAAGCCGCACCGGACGCGATGGCCAGAGGCACCACGCCGAAGATGAAGGCCAGCGAGGTCATCACGATCGGGCGGAAGCGCAGGGTCGCCGCCTCCACCGTGGCGTCGACCAGGGACTTGCCCGGCTTCCAGAGGTCCTTGGCGAATTCCACGATCAGGATCGCGTTCTTGGCCGAAAGGCCGATGATCGTGATGAGCCCGATCTTGAAATAGACGTCGTTGGGCAGGCCGCGCAGGTACACCGCCGCCACCGAGCCGACGACGCCCAGCGGGATGACGAGCAGCACCGAGAACGGGATCGACCAGCTCTCGTAGAGAGCGGCCAGGCACAGGAACACGATCAGGATCGAGAGGGCCAGGAGCAGCGACGCCTGGCTGCCGGCCTCCTTCTCCTGGAGCGATTGCCCGGTCCAGGTGTAGCCGAAGCCCTTGGGCAGCTGCTCCATCAGGCGCTCCATCTCGGCGATGGCATCGCCCGAGGTGTAGCCGGGCTTAGGCTCGCCGGTGATGCGCACCGACTGGTAGCCGTTGAACCCGATGATCTGGGCCGGGCCGACGCTCCACTTCAGGTCGGCGAAGGACGACATCGGCACCATGGTGCCCTGCGCGTTCTTGACGCCGTAGTTCAGGATGTCGGCCGCCTTCAGGCGCTGGCTGTCCTCGGCCTGCACGATGACGCGCTGCATCTTGCCCCGGTTCGGGAAGTCGTTGGTGTAGACCGAACCGAGATTGACCTGGATCGTGTTGTTGATCTCCTCGAAGTCGACGCCGAGCGCAGCGGCCTTCTCGCGGTCGATCACGAGTTCGGCCTGGGGGGCCGGCGGCAGGCCCTCGACGTAGACCTTGGTGAGGATCGGGCTCTTCTTGGCGAGCGAGAGCAGTTGCTCCTGCGCCGCCATCAGGGCCGAGTAGCCCTTCTGCGCCCGGTCCTGCAGGCGGAAGCTGAAGCCCGAGGCGTTGCCGAGGTTGTCGATCGGCGGCGGCTCCAGCGCCTGGATGATCGCATCCTTGTAGCCGGACAGCGCCTTGTTGGTCCCCTCCACGAGGTTGGCGGCGGAATTGGCCGCGTCGCGCTCGCCCCAGGGCTTGAGGGTGACGAAGGCCTGGGACGTGACCTGGCCCTGTCCCGAGAACGAGAAACCGTTCACGATGGTTACGCTCGCCACGCCCGGCTGGGCCAGGAGATGCTCCTCGACCTTCTTCACTGCCGCTTCCGTGCGGTTGAAGGACGAGCCCGGCGGCGTCTGGATGTCCACCGTGAAGAAGCCCTGGTCCTCCACCGGCAGGAAGCCTTCGGGCAGGCGCACGAAGGCGTAGGCGAGGCCGGCGACCAGGATCAGGTAGATCACCATCACCCGCCCGGAGCGGGCGATGAAGGCCGAGACGCCGCGTCCGTAGCGGGCGGTCTCGCGGTCGACGACGCGGTTGAACCAGCCGAAGACGCCGCCCTTGGAATGGCCGTGGCCCTTCTCGATGGGCTTGAGCAGGGTGGCGCAGAGCGCGGGCGTCAGGGTCAGGGCCAGGAGCGCCGAGAAGGCGATCGAGGTCACCATCGCGATGGAGAACTGCCGGTAGATGATGCCCACCGAGCCGGGGAAGAACGCCATCGGGATGAACACCGCCACCAGCACCAGGGTGATGCCGATGATGGCCCCGGTGATCTGGTCCATGGCCTTGCGGGTGGCTTCCTTGGGCGGCAGCCCCTCCTCGTTCATGATGCGCTCGACGTTCTCGACCACGACGATGGCGTCGTCGACGAGGATGCCGATGGCCAGCACCATGCCGAACATGGTCAGGACGTTCACCGAGAAGCCGGCGAGCAGCATGACGGTGCAGGTGCCCATCAGCGCGATGGGCACGACGATGGTCGGGATCAGGGTGTAGCGGATGTTCTGCAGGAAGATGAACATCACCACGAACACGAGGACCACCGCCTCGATCAGCGTCATCAGCACCTTGTGGATCGAGGCGTTGACGGCGGGCGTGATGTCGTAGGGGATGTCCCACTTCACGTTGGAGGGGAAGAACTGCGACAGTTCCTCCATCTTGGCGCGGATGCCCTTGGCGGTCTCGAGGGCGTTACCGTCCGGGGCGAGCGTCACCGAGATGCCCGCGGCCGGGCCGCCGTCGAGGCGGGTGGTGAACTTGTAGTCCTCGCCGCCGAGCTCGATCCGGGCGATGTCGCGCAGGCGCACGGTGGAGCCGTCCGGGTTGGCGCGGAGCACGATGGCGCCGAACTCCTCGGGCGCCGTCATCTGGCCCTTGACGATGATGGGGAAGTTGACCGGGTTGGTGGACGGGCTCGGCTGCGCGCCGACCGCGCCCGAGGCGATCTGGACGTTCTGGTTGGTGATGGCCTTGGAGACGTCCGAGGCGTTGAGCGAGAGGCCGCGCAGCTTGTCGGAATCGACCCAGATGCGCAAAGACCGCTCGGTGGAATAGAGCGTGGCGCGGCCGACGCCGGGGATGCGGCGGATCTCGTTGATGACGTTGCGGATTAGGAAGTCGCCCAGCGCGATCTCGTCCATCGACTTGTCGGGCGAGATCAGGGTGATGATGTTGAGGGTTGCGGCCGAGGCCTCCTCCACCAGGGTGCCCTGCTGGCGCACCTCCGCGGGCAGGCGCGCCTCGATGCGCTTGAGGCGGTTCTGCACCTCGACGCCGGCGAGGCTCGAATCGGTCCCCGGCTTGAACTGCGCCGTGATCTCGACGACGCCGAAGGCGTCGCTGGCGCTCTCGAAGCTCAGGATGTTGGCGGCCCCGTTGAGCTCGTCCTCGATGAGACGCGTGGTGCCGGTATAGAGGTTCTCCACCGAGGCGCCGGGATAGGCGGTGGAGAGGGCGATCGAGGGCGGCGCGATCACCGGATACTGCGCGATCGGCAGCATCGGGATGGCCAGCACGCCGCCCAGGCAGATGAACAGGGCGACGACCCAGGCGAAGACCGGCCGGTCGATGAAGAAGGATGCCATGGCTCAGCGCACCCCGGCTTCCGTGACGGGGGCAGGGGCCCCGGGAGACGCCTTGTCCCCGGCATCCGCCTGCGTGCCCTTGGCTTCGCCGTCGGCGGGAACGGGCTTGACCACCATGCCGGCGCTGATCTTCTGAACGCCCTCGACGACGACGCGCTCGCCCGGCTTGAGGCCTTCGCGGATCAGCCAGTTGTTCTCGACGATCGGGCCGACCTCCACGGGCTGGAGCATCACCTTGTCGTCCTTGCCGATCACCCAGACCTCGGCCTTGCCGTCGTTGGTGCGCTGGATCGCCTGCTGCGGCACGGCGATGGCGTCCTTGTCGATGCCCTGCTTGATGCGGGCGCGGGCGTACATGCCGGGGAAGAGGTCGTCGTTAGGGTTGGGGAAGAGCACGCGCAGGGTGACCTGGCCCGTGCTCGGGTCGGCGGTCACGTCCGAGAACAGGACGCGGCCCGCCGATGGGTAGAAGGAGCCGTCGTCCATGATGAGTTGCGCGTTGGCGCTGTCGTGGGCGAGACGATCGAGTTCGCCGCTGGCGAGATCCCGCCGCAGCTTGGTCAGTTCGCCGACCGACTGGGTGATGTCCACGTAGATCGGGTCGAGCTGCTGGATCGTGGCGAGGTTGGCGGTGCCGCCCTGCTCGACGAGGGCGCCCTCGGTGAGGAGGGCCCGTCCGATCCGGCCCGAGATCGGGGCGCGCACGTCGGTGTAGCTCAGGTTGAGCCGGGCCCTGTCGCGCGACGCCTTGGCACCGGCCACCTCGGCTTCGGCCTGCTTCTGCGCGGCGTAAGCGCTGTCGTACTGCGCCTGGCTGGCGGTCTGGCGGGAGAGCAGCGTCTCGAGGCGCTCGGCCTGCTGGGAGGCAAGGACGAGGGCGGCCTCGGTGCGGGCCAGCACGGCCTCGGCACTGGCGAGATCGACCTGATAGGGAGCCGGATCGATCTTGTAGAGGACGTCGCCCTCCTTGACCTGGCTGCCCTGCTCGAAAGTCCGCTTGACCACGAGGCCGCCGACGCGGGCCCGCACCTCGGCGATCCGCATCGGCGCCACGCGGCCGGGCAGGTCGCGCTGATAGGGGATCGGCTGCGGCTTGACCGTGACGTAGCTGATCTCCGGCGGCGGCGCGGCGGGTGCGGCGGCCTGCTGCTTCTGGTTGCAACCGGTGAGGACGGTCATCAGGAGAGCCGCCGAGACGACGGTCGGCCAGGGCCGGTGGGACGAAGGCACGATCGGGATGCTCCTGAATGAGGCACGCGAGGCGAATGACCGGCGGCATCGGATGAAGCCCGGTCGACGAAGACCCGCGAAACGCCCGCGAGGGTGATCGATAAGAAGCCCCATGCACGCTGCACGCCGGACATGGCGAGGATGCGGCGGCGACGGGGGATCGCGACCGGCCGAAACGGCGCACGGTCACGAGGGCGAGAGCCCAGCGGGAGCCTAGATAGCCCGGGGAGGCCTGTCGGGAAGCCATTGGCCGAGGCGGCCGGCGGGACCAGGTCCCTGCGCCACCCGGAACAGAGCGTCCGCCGCGTCGATGGCGGCCACCGGCTCGCGGACCGCCTGATGAACGCCGACCCCTTCGTCGGCGACCTCGCCAGCGACATGGACCGGCACGAGCCCGTCCATACCCGCGCCGGCGAGATACACCGGCGACGCGCGCCAATGCGGGAGCGGCTGGGTGTCGGTCGGGCCAAAGCCGCCAAAGGACGCGAGAACGATCAGGCCGACCGCAAGGAACCTGAAGAACAAGAGGCCGGACACCCGTGCGCGCACGAACGCGCCACGCACCGGTCCGGCGCCTTGGTTCCTGCGCTCACCCGAGAAATGCGGCGTCGCGACGATGATCCGAGTGGGTTGCACCGGCAGACTCTGGGGCCGCCGCCGCCGGGCCGCAACTCCCTGCGACATTCTGTCGACCCGGCACCGGACCCTGTCGGCCGCTGAAAAAAGACCGATCCGGGGCCGTTCCCGGGCGGATGGCTCGATCCCCGGACGCCTTGCCCGGAGGCCCTGGCCCCCGAACGCCTTGACCCCCGAGTCCGGGCCGGACAAGGCTGGCCCCCGTCACGCGACTCGACCGATCGAGGTCGGGCCGGCCACGGGCCGCCGGGATGGTTTTCGCCCGCCCGAGCCTTGGTCCGCCCCCCACACGAGAGAGAACGACCATGCGCCCCTTTTTCCTGCGCCCCTTTTTCCTGCGCTCTTCCCGCTCGATCGCGGCATCCGCCTTCGCGGCCCTGATCGCCGCCGGTACGCCGGCCCAGGCTGCCAATCCGTTCGACAGCGGCCCGATCGCCGACTTCATGAACATCTTCCGCGAGCAGGCGATCCCGCGCGAGACGGTGGCGTGGAAGGGCTCCGAGAAACCCGGCACCGTCGTGGTCTCGCAAAGCCAACGTCGGCTCTACTACGTGCTCGGCGGCGGCCAGGCCGTGCGCTACGGAGTCGGGGTCGGCCGGCAGGGCTTCTCCTGGTCCGGCCAGAAGACCGTCACCATGAAGCGGGAATGGCCGTCGTGGCGGCCTCCGGCCCAGATGCTGGCCCGCCGCCCCGACCTACCGCGCTTCATGGCCGGGGGACAGGACAACCCGCTCGGCGCCCGCGCGATGTATCTGGGCTCCTCGCTCTACCGCATCCACGGCTCCAACGAGCCGGAGACCATGGGTGCCGCGGTCTCGTCGGGCTGCATCCGCATGACCAACAAGGACGTGGTCGACCTCTACGACCGCGTGAAGGTCGGAACGCGGGTGATCGTGCGCAACTGAGGCGCCCGCCTCCTAGGGCCGTTCACCGGAAACACCATGATCCTCGGCATCGACATCAGCCTGGTCGCGACCCTGTTCGCGGTGGCCGTGGCGGCGGGCTGCGTCGACGCCATCGCCGGGGGCGGGGGGCTCATCACCGTCCCCGCGCTGCTGCTGGCCGGGCTCGACCCCGTGGCGGCCATCGCCACCAACAAGCTCCAGGGCAGCGCCGGGGCGGTCTCCTCCACCATCGCCTTCGCGCGGCGCGGGCTGATCCATTGGCCCGCCGCCTGGAAGATCGCGCTCTGCGCCGGGATCGCCTCGGTGGCCGGCGCGCTGTGCGTCAGCCTGCTGCCGCGCGCCGTCCTCGATGCGGCGGTGCCGATCCTGCTCGTGGGCATCGCCCTCTACTTCGCCTTCGCCAAGCGCATGAGCAGCGAGGACGCGGCGGCCCGACTGACGCCGGGGGTGTTCGCCCTGAGCGTGGCGCCGGCGGTCGGCTTCTACGACGGCGTGTTCGGCCCCGGAGCGGGCGCCTTCTACATGATCGGCTTCGTGACGCTGCTCGGGCTCGGTGTGGTGCGGGCCACCGCCCATACCAAGCTCGCCAATGCGGCGAGCAATCTCGGCAGCCTCGCGCTGTTCGCGGCCGGCGGCCACGTGGTCTGGCCGATCGGCCTCGCCATGGCGCTGGGCGCCTTCATCGGCGCCCAGATCGGCTCGGTCCTGGCGATCCGGCTCGGCGCCCGCCTGATCCGGCCGCTGCTGGTGACCATCGCCTGCGCGATGGCGCTGCGGCTGCTGTCGAACCCGGAGAACCCGCTCAGGCAGGCGGTGACGGCGGCCCTGTCCGCAGGATAAGGCCTGTCGCAACCGTCAGCGCGGAATGAACGCCCAATAATCCAGGTCCAGGATCACGGCCGGGTCGTAGCCGTCGCCGACCATGTGGGGATGGGCGCCGCAAGCCTGGTTCTTGGTGGCGACGGTGCGCAGGCGAAGCGCTCCGATGTCCGTGCGCCCAGGGAGTTCGGCGGTCTCCAGCACCTCGCTCCAGGCATAGACGGTGTCGCCGGCAAACAGCGGCGCCACGTGGCGGCCGGCGTTGATGCCGGCGAGCGCGAAGGCGTTGCCCAACCCGTTGAAGCTCAGCGCGCGGGCGAGCGAGATGACGACGCCACCGTAGATCAGGCGGCGGCCGAAGCGCGTGTCCTTGGCGGCGAACCCGTCGAAATGCACCTTGGCGGTGTTCTGGTAGAGGCGCGTGGCGATCTGGTGCTCGGCCTCCTCGACGGTCATGCCGTCGACGTGGTCGATCTTCTCGCCGACCGTGTAATCCGAGAAGCGGTGCGGGCTGCCCGCCAGATCGAGGTCGTAGGCGGCCGTGTTCAGCGGGGGGAGGGCGCCGGCGAGATCGACCGGGTCGACCACCTTGGCGAAGGTCGGGACGTGCTCCTGCGCGATCGCGGCCTCCGGGTCGCGCTTCCTCACCAGCACCCAGCGGCAGTAGCTCAGCACCGTCTCGCCGTTGGCGTCCGAGCCGGTGGATCGCACGTAGACCACTCCGGTCTGGCGGTTCGAACTCTCCTTGAGGCCGATCACCTCCGAGACCGTGGACAGGGTCTCGCCCGGATAGACCGGCCGGCGAAAGCCGCCCTCGGCATAGCCGAGGTTGGCCAGGGCGTTGAGCGAGATGTCCGGCACCGTCTTGCCGAAGACGACATGGAAGGTCAGCAGGTCGTCGAGGGGGCTCTGCGGATAGCCGATGGCGCGGGCGAAGGCGTCCGACGACTGCACGGCGAAACGGGGGCCGTAGAGCGCGGTGTAGAGGGCGACATCGCCGCTCGTCACGGTGCGCGGGGTGGCATGGCGGATGGTCTCGCCGAGGCGGTAGTCCTCGAAGAAGCGGCCGGGATTGGTCTTCATGCGCGTCGTTCCTGCGAGAATGCCTGCGAGAATGTCGGCCGTCGTCAGCGCGTGTAGACCACCGTCTGGGTCGGGATGAACTCGTGCAGCAGGCGGCTCGCGAACAGGAGCAGGAGCACGAGCACGATCGGCGAGAGGTCGACGCCGCCGAGATTGGGCAGGATGTTGCGGATCGGCCGGAGCACGGGCTCGGTCAGCCGGTACAAGACCTCGCCGATCTGCGACACGATCGGGTTGCGCACGTTCACCACGTTGAAGGCGACGAGCCAACTCAGGACCGCGCTCGCGATCAGGACGTAGATGTAGAGCTGGACCACGGTGTCGAAGAGCCAGATGAAGGCGTTCATGCGCGGTTCCGATGTCCTCGAAGCGGCCCGCCCGGAGGGCACCGGCAGGCGCGGCGGCGGCGGGAATTTTACGGAATTGACAGGCCGAGGCGCCCGAGCCTAGAAGGCTCGCACCTCGGAACGGGGCTGTAGCTCAGATGGGAGAGCGCCGCAATCGCACTGCGGAGGTCAGCGGTTCGATCCCGCTCAGCTCCACCAAGCCGTCCACATGAAATGGAGGGCTGGTGGTTTTGTGGAATAATCATTTGATTTAGGTGGTTTAGGCGGAGCCTCTTTTGGAGGGGCCGTCTTTTTCGTTTACTGCGCCGTTTGAAGCACTGGGCCACGGCCTAGTCTGAGCCAGGCTATAAGCCGTCCCCGCGGATGTACGGCGATAGATGCCGTTTGGCAGGCCTGAGCGCCGGTCGTGGTGCGGCTTTCATCGTCAGCGATGCCGCTCAGCGCATCTGTGGCGGCCGGTGATGCTGACCCTTCCCCCACCGCTTCTACGGACAGGAGTTCAGCTCGCGTTCCGGTCGGCCTGCGCGACTGATCCTCCCCTGTTTTCACGGACACATCGAAATTGAACCGCCCGTGCCGACCTCTCCGACACTCGACCCGCTTCGACCCGATCGCAGACAGGCCCCGCGGGCGACCTCGAGTCCATAGAGGACGCGCCGTTCAGCGCCGAACCTTGTCGACCATGGCTTCGACGATGTTGCTGAAATCGTCACTCCAGGGCGTGCGTCGGTTGTCGGGGATGACCTTCGTCCAGTCGCCGCGCCGATGGAGAGCCTCCAGGTCACCGTCCGTGCGAGCCATCGCGACGACGACGCTCGGAGCGATGAAGGTGCTTTGGGAAAACGTCCTGCCCGAGTCGTCCCGGACATAGGTCACCAATCCGCTGTCGGCAGCTGCGCGAGCGAGGATGTGACGCAACTCGAGATGGTGGTTGGAGATATGGATGACGATCACCCCATCCCGTTCGAGTTTCGAGACATAGAGGCCGAGCGCTTCGCGGGTCAGCAGGTGGCTCGGGATCGCGTCCGACGAGAACGCATCGACCACGATCAGGGCGTTGGCCCCCGTCTGTTCCGCGAGGGTCAGCCGGGCATCGCCGACGACGATCCGGGCTTGCGGGGCACAGGAGCCGAGGAAGCGGAACAGGGTCGGGTCACTCGCGATGCGGACGACCTCGGGATCGATCTCCAGGAAAGTCCACGCCTCGCCGGGGACCGCGTGGCAGGCGAGGCTGCCTGCCCCCAGCCCCACCACCGTGACCGCTCCCAACGTGCCCCCGTGGCTGGCTCGCGATGCCGCGATGGCCGTGCCCATCGCGCCGTCCATTCCGTAGTAGGTCACCGGCTCCGGTCGGCCCAGAAACGGGGTTCCATCGTCGGAGGTCACCCGCATGGCGCCGTGCAGGGTCGTGCCATGGTTGAGCATCCGGAAGCGGCCGTCGCTCGACATGGACAGTTTGTGGATGCCGAAGAACGACCGGAACGCCGTGGTCTCGGACGCCGACCTCTGGAGATGGGCGGTGCTCACGGCGAGGGTCAGACCGGCAAGAGCGACCACGAGCGGCTTGCGCCACTGGGCGATCATCAAAGCGATCAACGCCAGCAGGCCGAAGACGAGCGCCGAGGCTGGCAGCATCGAGACGGTGACGGCAGACCCGGCCGCCAGGAGCGTGGCCGCCAGCACGATACGCCGCCAGCCGTCCCGCGGCGACGTCCGCGACAGTGCCGCCAGGTCCGGCCTGCAGGCGAGCGCCACCACGAGGAGGATGGGATATTCCAGCACCGTGGAGAAGAGGCGCGGTGCGACGAGGGCGCAGAAGATGCCGCCCAGCATGCCGCCGAACGACAGGCAGAGGTAGAACTCCGTCAGCCGCCCGGCCGCAGGCCGGCGTTGGTAGAGCGCCCCGTGACAGATCATGGCGTTGACGAAGAACAGGCCGAGATGGAGTGCCAGCCCGACGAACAGGGACGTCGCGGAGATCATCGGAAACAGCGCCAACGCGGTCCCGATCACCTGCAGGCCGGACAGCACGAGTTGGGACGGAACCATCCGGTCGCGGAACGCCAGGACGAAGGTCAGCAGGAACAAGGCGAGCGGCACCACCCATAGGAGGGGCGCCGCCGCGACGTCGGTGGAGATATGCGCCGTCACCGCCACCAGAAGCCCGGAGGGCACGAAGGCGAGGGCCACCCAGGCGAGGCGCTCGCGCCACAAAGCTCCTGCGTTCGCCGGCGTGGTCGCGAGCAAAGGTATCCGCGCGCTCCGGTCCGTGCCTGCGGCCATGCGCGTTGCCGTCGTGGCGCAGAGAGCGATGACGGCCGCCAGGCCCGCGAAGCCGAAGGTCCAGGCTCGGCTCTGATCCTGCAGGGAAACGAACGGTTCGACCGCAAGCGGATATGCGATCAGGGCCAGGAACGAGCCGATGTTCGACGCGCCATACAGGAAGTAGGGGTCTTCGGCCTGCGGATGGCCCGACCGGGAGAACCAGGCCTGCAGGAGTGGTCCGTTGGCCGAAAGCGCGAAGAACGGCAGTCCCACGGAGGCCAGGAACAGGCCCAGGAGCCAAACGGCCTCTCCGTCTGCCGGCGGCTTTCCCCATCCGGCAGCCAATTGAATGGGCAGTGCCGCAAACGCGCCGACCATCACGAGGACATGGACCGCGGCGGCGATCCGTAGGGGACAGTACCGGACGAGGGCGTGCGCATAGGCGTACCCGAGGAGCAGCAGCGCCTGGAACACCACCATCGCGACGGACCACACCGACGGCGAGCCACCGAGGACGGGCAGCACCATCTTCGTGAACATCGGCTGGATGCCGAACAGCAGCAAGGCCGAGAGAAAGATCGTCGCTGTGTAGAGGCCGAGGAACGCGGCGAGGCGGGCCGAGGGGCCGGATCGGACGGGCCCAGCCTTAACCGTCAGCGTCGTCATCGGCCAAATTCGCTCCGTCCTCCCGCCCTCGATTACCGAGCCGCCGTTAAATCTTGGTGTCGCGCTCGCGACGCGAGCGGAAGTCGGGAGACACGCATCCCGAGAACCGCTCCGGTCCGCATCGGGTCGGGGGTCGCGGTCAGGGGCGCGTTCCTTCGCACGTCGTCGCGCCGGACGGCGTTGACACCCCTGGGAGGGCCATCCACCCTCGGCCGTGTCCGGACCGCCTCGCAGGTGACGATCGACGATGACCGCATATGACTTCGATGGTCTCAGGACGATCCACAACCACGAATTCCTGGACGATGCGGACTTCAAGGGCGCTTACGCCCGCGGGGTCCAGGCGGCGGGACAGGACTACAAGTGGTACTGGCGGGTCCACATCGGCCTGTGGGCCGCGCGCCACGCGTCGAACCTCCAGGGTGATTTCGTCGAATGCGGCGTGAACCGCGGGTTCCTCAGCTCCGCCATCATGCAGATGCTGGATTGGGACACGACCGGCCGCACGTTCTACCTGATGGACACGTTCACCGGCGTCGATCCGCGCTATGTCTCCGACGAAGAACGGAGGAGCGGCGTCCTGGAGCGCACCCAGCGCGAGCGCGACGCGGGATTTCTCGTCACCGGATCGCAACTCGCGCATGCGAATTTCGCAGATTGGCGAAACGTCAGGATCATCGAGGGCGCCATACCCGAAACGCTGCCCCAGGCGACGCCGGAGACGATCGCCTTCATCCACATCGACATGAATTGCTCGCCTCCCGAAGTCGCCGCCCTCGAATACTTCTGGGACAGGATCGTACCCGGAGCGCCGATCCTCCTCGATGATTACGCGTACTACGGCTATCGCACCCAGAAGATCGCGATGGATGCCTTCGCGGCCGCCAAGAACATCACCATCGCATCGCTGCCCACCGGTCAGGGCCTGATGATCAAGCCGGAGTCGGCCTCGCAGGTTGCGCCGCCGAGACGCCTGGAACGACCGTCGTCCAAGACAGACGCGCCCTGGTGCTTCGCCTGCGGCAGCGATCGCTTCCGGCCTGTCCGGCCCGTCCTGTGGGACGCGCTGATCGACGAGTGGCAGCTGTCGGAACACGAGACGCATTACGTCAATCGGCAGCAGGGCGAATGCTGCGCCGACTGCGGCGCGAACCTTCGGTCGATCGCGCTGGCCAAGGCGATCGTGGCGACCCTCGGCACGCAGGAGACATTGAGGGAGTTCGTCGCCTCCAGGGCCGCCTCGCGCATCCGGATCCTGGAGCTCAACGAAGCGGGAGGATTGAGCCAATACCTTCGCAAGATGCCGGGCTACACCTTCGGCGCCTATCCCGAGGTCGACATGCACGCCCTCCCTTACCCCGACGAAAGCTTCGATCTCGTCGTCCACTCGGACACGCTCGAGCACATCGAGAACCCGGCGCATGCGCTGCGGGAATGTGCCCGGGTCCTGAAGCCGGGCGGCGCGATCTGCTACACCGTGCCGGTCATCGTAGGCCGGCTGTCGCGGGGTCGAGCCGGTCTGCCCAAGAGCTATCACGGCAATCCGGCGGAGACGGGCGACGATTTCGTCGTCCACACCGAGTTCGGCGCCGATTTCTGGACCTTGCCGGTGGAAGCCGGCCTGTCGCGCGTGACCATCCACACCATCGGCTTCCCGGCGGCCACGGCGATCAGCGCGGCCCGCTAGCGAGCCGCTCGCGGAGCACCGCCGCCGCCCTGCGGGCGTCACGAAGCGGCCCAAGCTCCGGCATCGGCGGGCGATCCACGCACGGATGGGATGCGACGCGGATGGCCCGCAGCGGTCCACCGACGCCTGCGAAGCGATCGCGACCCGCCAGGTCGCGCGACGGCGACCCTTGCCGATAGCGCGCAGCGATCCTTGCCGATAACGCGCGGCGTGCTCCCGTAGAGCAACGAGTCCCAAAAGGAGATCGCTTAACTGACAATCCCATGATTTACGTAGTCTGCATCGATGGTTAATTTTACCTTCGTTTTCAATAGAGCTTGCGTCGGAGGCAACTTGATTGCTTCTGGTTCGTCAAGAGATGCGCCGATCAGCGCCGCAGTCTTGTCGTTATCGCGTTTCAGCTCGGGGATTCCATCATGGCCGCGCCGGTCACTTCCATGTCGTCAGCCCTCGCCGCCCTGGTGGGCGCCGCCCTCGTCACGTCGGCGGCCCAGGCCGGATGCGCCGGCGCCGAATGCTACCGGCACGTCTCGACCCCGCCGGTCTACGGCGCGGTCTCCGAGCGGGTGCTCGTACGGCCGGCCGAGACCGTCTACCGCACCACCCCGCCGATCTACGAGACGGTGTCCGAGCAGGTGCTGGTGTCCGCTGGCGGGCGCGTCTGGCAGACCAGCCGCGACGCCTACGGCAGCCTCGTCGGTTGCTGGGTCGACGTGCCGCCGCAGTACACCACCCGCCACCGCCGGGTGCTGGTGCAACCGGCCCAATCGATCCCCGAGACCATCCCCGCCGAATACGCCAGCGTCCAGCGCCGCGTCCTCGTCGAGCCGGCGCGGGCCGGATGGGTGCCGGCCCCCGATGCCGGCGGCTTCGGTGCTCCGGCCTATGCGGGCATCGGCCCGGGCTACGGCGCAGGCTACGGCGGCCATCGCGCCGTCGGCTACCGCGGCGCGGAGTACGGACGCCCGCGCCACCGCGGCTACGGCTACCGGGGGGCCGGCTACGGCGCCTACGGTCCGCGGGCCGACCTCGGCGTCGGCTCCATTCCGGACGCGGTCGGCATGACCGGGGCGAGCTCGGCCGACGTCGGCGTCGCCCTCGGATTCTCCACCGGCAGCATCTACGACGGTTACTGAGCGTCCGTCCCGGCGCCTTCCTGCGCGGCCCCCGTCCGGGGGCCGCCTTGATTCAGCGGCGGAGCGCCACACCTCCCCGGGTGACAGGGAGGGACTTCGCATGGGTCAGTTCAAGGCGTGGATCGTCGAGAAGGGCGAGGGCGGCCAGTCCCTGCGCTACGGCGACTTCCGCGATTCCGACCTGATGGAAGGCGACGTCACCGTCCGCGTCACCCATTCGACCCTGAACTACAAGGACGGTCTGGCGATGACCGGCCGCTCCCCGGTGGTGCGGCGCTTTCCCATGATCCCGGGCATCGATTTCTCCGGCATCGTCGAGACCTCGGAGCATCCCGAATACCGCCCCGGCGATGCGGTGGTGCTCACGGGCTGGGGGGTCGGCGAGACGCATCTGGGCGCCTATGCCGAGAAGGCGCGCGTCAAGGGCGACTGGCTTGTGCCGCTGCCCGAGGGCCTCACCCCCGCCCAGGCCATGGCAATCGGTACGGCCGGCTACACCGCGATGCTGTGCCTGATGGCGATCGAGCGCCACGGGCTGACCCCCGCCGACGGGCCGGCGGTGGTGACCGGCGCCTCGGGCGGCGTCGGGTCGGTGGCGGTGGCGCTCCTCGCCCGCGCCGGTTGGCACGTGATCGCCTCGACCGGGCGGGTCGAAGCGGAATCGGCCTATCTCACCGGCCTCGGGGCGGCGCAGGTGATCGACCGCGCCGAACTCGCCGCGCCCGGCAAGCCGCTCGCCAAGGAGCGCTGGGCGGCGGCCGTCGATGCGGTCGGCTCGACGACCCTGGCCAACGTCCTCGCGGCCACCAAGGCGGACGGGGCGGTGGCCGCCTGCGGGTTGGCGCAGGGGATGGACCTGCCGACTTCGGTGGCGCCGTTCATCCTGCGCGGGGTCTCGCTGCTGGGCATCAACAGCGTGACCACTCCCCAGCCCAAGCGCCGCGAGGCCTGGGCCCGCCTCGCCCGCGACCTCGACCTCGATACGCTCGCCAGCATGACGACGCAGGTGGCGCTGGCCGATGTCGGCGGCCTCGCCGAGGACATCCTGGCCGGACGCACCCGGGGGCGCACTCTCGTGACCGTCGGCTAAAGGGAAAAAGCGGGCGTTGCCGGGAACCGATCGTCGCGAGGGCGCATTGCTGGCCTCATGAGCCAAGCATTCGTTCGAGAGCCGGAGGGCGGGGAAGCCTTCGAGGATCTCCCCGACCGCCCCATCTCCCCCCACACCAACTTCGTCACGCCCGAAGGCCTCGCGCAGATCGAGGCGGAGGTGGCCCGTCACCAAGCCGATTTCGCGGCGCTGGGTCCCGACGATAAGGCCGACACCGCCCGCATCACCCGCGACCTCCACTATTGGACGGCGCGGCTCGGCACCGCCGAACTCGTCGCGCCGACGCCGAGCGACGAGGTCCGCTTCGGTTCGCGCGTCGAGATCGAACGCGAGGACGGCACCAAGCAGAGCTACCGCATCGTCGGAGAGGACGAGGCCGACCCGGCGCAGGGCTCGATCGCCTACGTCTCGCCCATGGCCAAGGCGCTCACCGGCAAGACGGTGGGCGACACGGTCGAGGTCAACGGCCACGAGGTCGAGATCACCGCGGTCGGCTGAGACCCTCGATGGCGGGCCTGAGGCCGACGAAGGCCTCGGCCATGAAGTCCATGAAGGCGCGCACCCTCCCGGCGTGCCTCAGGTCGGGGTGGGTGAGGAGCCAGAGACCGGCGGTCAGTTCCGGCACCGTCTCCGACAGGCGAACGAGCGTCGGGCTGGCATCCGCATCCCAACAGGGCAGGGGTCCGACTCCGATGCCGGCCTCGATCGCCTCGCGCAGGCCGAGCACCGTATTGATGCGCATGCCCAAGCGCCCGGACGTCGCCCGTCCGGCCAGGAACCGGGTGAACCGGCCGCCGGCCACCGCCTCGCTCGGACAGACCCACACGCATTCCGACAGCGGCGGCCAGATGCGGTCGGAGCGCCCGTAGACCGCCCATTGGATGGTGGCGAGGCGTCGTCCGACCAGGGTCGCCGGCGGCTCGTCGCTGGCGCGGATCGCCACGTCGGCGTCGCGTCGGGACAGGTTCAACGCCTCCTCCGACACGACGAGGTCGAGGCAGATCAGCGGATACCGTTCGGCGAAGCGACCGAGAAGCGGCATCAGGGTGTTGACGACGAGACCCGCCGGGGCCGTGATCCGCAGTTCGCCCGCCGGCTCCAGGGAGCGTCCCGCAGATTCGCGCTGGAATCGTGCGACCTGCGCCTCCATCCGACCGGCCGCCTCGATCATCGCGATGCCGGCCGGGGTCGCCACGTAGCCGCCCCGGTGGCGCTCGAACAGGCGGGTCCCGGTCTGCGCCTCGATGGCGGCGAGGCGGCGGAACGCGGTGGAATGGTTGATGCCCAGATCCTCGGCCGCCCGCGTCAGCCCGCCGCGATCGGCCACCGCCTTCACCAGGCGAAAATCGTCCCACGCCACTCCCGTGATCGCCAACCCCATGAGCCGTCATCCCCGTCAGCGGCTGCCGGTCTTGCACGCACGCAAACGAACCTTTGCAGGAGAGGGTATTTTCGCAAGGCCCGCGGCGGGCGATATCGGACCGTGCAAGAGGCCCGCGTCGTCGCGCGGCCTCGAAGAGACGTCGGACGGAGAGCGTGATGGCGAAGGTTCTGGTGCTGTATTATTCGTCCTGGGGCCATGTCGAGCAGATGGCGCAGGCCGTGGCCGAGGGCGCACGCGAGGCGGGCGCCGAGGTCTCGGTGAAGCGCGTGCCCGAGCTGGTGCCCGAGGAGGTCGCCAAGCAGTTCCACTACAAGCTCGACCAGGCCGCGCCCATCGCCACCGTGGACGAACTGGCCGATTACGACGCGATCGTCTTCGGCACGCCGACCCGGTTCGGCAACATGGCCGCCCAGATGAAGCAGTTCCTCGACCAGACAGGCGGCCTCTGGGCCCAGGGCAAGCTCGTGGGCAAGGTCGGCTCGGTGTTCACCTCCACGGCGTCGCAGCACGGCGGCCAGGAGACGACGCTGACGAGCTTCCACACGGTGCTCCTGCACCACGGCATGGTCGTCGTCGGGCTGCCCTATGCGTTCCAGGGTCAGAACGGCGTCGAAGCCGTCAAGGGCGGTTCGCCCTACGGCGCCACCACGATCGCCGACGGCGACGGCTCGCGCCAGCCCAGCCCGGTCGAACTCGACGGCGCCCGCTTCCAGGGTCGCCACGTGGCCGGCATCGCGGCCAAGCTCGCGGGCTGACGGTCGAGGCGCCCGGCTTCGTTGGAAGCCGGGCAACAAAAAAGGCTCGGATTGCTCCGAGCCTGGAAGGAAGAAAGGCCATTGGGGGCTGAACTGGCCTTCGTGCATGGATAACGGGCGAAGCCCGGAAGGGTTGCAACGCTCGCGGCAAAAATTTCAGCGGGGGGCGGCGGCCCGTGCGAGGCGGTCGTTGATGGCTTCGCCCAGGCCCGCGTGCGGGATCGGCGCCACCGCGATGACGGCGGCATGCGAGGCGTCGAGCCGACGCAGGGCCGCGAACAATCCGGCGGCCGCTTCGGCGAGGTCGCCCGACGGACTAAGGTTCACCGACGCCACGGCCGCGGACAGGCCGGCGGGACGGTTCGGGCCGAACAGCAGCACGGCCTCGCCCGGCTGCAGCGATCGCGCGTCCAGCCGAACCCGCGCGCGGGGCGCGTAGTGCGACGCCAGCAGCCCCGGCGACAGCGGTGCGTCAGGATCGTCCTCGCGCCCCTCGAGGGCGAGGCCGAGCACCCGCGCGACATCCTCGCGGGTGACGCCGCCGGGCCGCAACAGGCGGGGCGGCCCGCCGAGGCAGGCCACCACCGTCGATTCGACCCCCACCGCCGCCGGGCCGCCGTCGATCACCGCCGCGATACGCCCGTCGAGGTCGGCCAGGACGTCGGCGGCGCTGGTTGGGCTGACCCGGCCTGAGCGGTTGGCGGAGGGGGCGGCGACCGGACGGCCGACCGCGGCGAGGAGATCGCGCGCGATCCCCGAGCCGGGTACGCGCAACGCGACGCTGGCCAGGCCGGCGCGGGCGAGATCGCAGACCGTCGCCCCGGCCGTGGCCGGCACCACCAGGGTCAGCGGGCCGGGCCAGAACGCCCGCGCCAGGGCTAGGGCCGTCTCGTCGAACCGGCCTTCGCGCAGGGCAGCTTCGAGGCTCGCCACATGCGCGATGAGCGGGTTGAAGCGCGGCCGCGCCTTGGCGGCATAGATCGCGGCCACCGCGCGCGGATCGGTGGCGTCGGCCCCGAGGCCGTAGACCGTCTCGGTGGGGAAGGCGACGAGGCGCCCCGCCGCCAGGAGCCGCGCCCCCTGCGCCAGCCCGTCCCGGTCGGCGGCGAGCCGAAGGGTCGGCCCGTGGTCCGCCGGATCGGGGATTGACCCGAGATCGTTCATATATAAACTATCTCTCGTCGTGACGACCGGAGGCGGCGGACGTATGGATGTGCGTCGCGCCGATCCGCGCGTCAAACGGTCCCCGGCTCGCCGGGACGTAAGCACCGCCACAAGACGGTGCCGGAGGAGTGTCGGGATGTCCTATCGCACGCCGGTGGCCGAGATGGCCTTCACCCTGCGCCATGTGGCGGGGCTCGACGAGGGCATCGCGTCGGGGCTCTACGGGGAGCTGACGACGGAGGACGCCGAGGCGATCCTGCAGGAGGCGGCCCGCGTCGCCGATGCGGTGATCGCACCGCTCAACACGGTGGGCGACCGCCACGGCACCCCGCTGGCGGAGGGGGCGATCACGACGCCGCCGGGCTGGCGCGAGGCCTACCGGACCTGGACGGAGGGCGGCTGGAACGGCCTCTCGGCGGAGGCCGATCACGGCGGCCAGGGCCTGCCGCTCCTCCTCAACGCCGCCTGCACCGAGATGTGGAACGCGGCCAGCATCGCCTTCGGCCTGTGCCCCCTCTTGACCGCCGGCGGCATCGAGGCCCTGGCCCGGCACGGCTCGGACGCGCTCAAGGAGCGCTACCTCGGCAGGCTCGTCTCGGGCGAATGGACCGCCACCATGAACCTGACCGAGCCGCAGGCGGGCTCGGACCTGTCCCTCCTGCGCGCCAGGGCCGAGGCGGCGGGCGACGGCAGCTACCGGATCACCGGCTCCAAGATCTACATCACCTACGGCGAGCACGACCTCACCGACAACATCGTCCACCTGGTGCTCGCCCGCCTCAGGGACGCGCCGGCCGGCACCCGCGGCATCTCGCTGTTCCTGGTCCCCAAGGTGCTGCCGGACGGGAGCCACAACGACCTGCGCTGCTCGGGCATCGAGCACAAGCTCGGCATCCACGGTTCGCCGACCTGCTCCATGGCCTTCGGCGACCACGGCGGCGCCACCGGCTGGCTGATCGGCGAGGAGAACCGGGGGCTCGCCTGCATGTTCACGATGATGAACTCGGCCCGCCTCAACGTCGGGCTGCAGGGGGTCGGCGTCGCGGAGCGGTCCTACCGGCAGGCGCTGGCCTATGCCCGCGACCGGCGCCAGGGCCGCGCCCCCGGTGCGGCGCAGGCGAGCCCGATCGTCGAACACGCCGACGTGCAACGCATGCTGCTCACCATGAAGGCCTCTACGGCGGCCGCGCGCGGCATCTGCTACCTCACCGCGCAGGCGCTCGACGCGGCCAGGGGGGCGGAGGGCCAGGCGGCCGCCGACAGGGCCTCGCTGCTGACGCCGGTGGCCAAGGCCTTCTCCACCGACATCGCCAACGAGGTGACCTCGCTCGGCGTCCAGGTCCACGGCGGCATGGGCTTCGTGGAGGAGACCGGGGCCGCCCAGCACATGCGCGACGCGCGCATCCTGGCCATCTACGAGGGCACCAACGGCATCCAGGCGATCGATCTCGTCACCCGCAAGCTGCCGCTGGCCGGCGGCGCCACGGTGCGGGCGCAGATCGCCGGAATGCGCCGGATCGCCGAGGGCGTGCAGAAGGACGCCTCGCCGGCCTTCGGCCACACTGCCGCGCGCCTGCGGGCCGGCATCGAGAGCCTCGACCGGGCGACGAGCTTCCAGGCCAAGGCGCTCGGCTCGAACCGTCCCGACGACGCGCTCGCCGGAGCGACGCCCTACCTGCGCCTGTTCGGGCTGGTCCAGGGCGGCGCCTGCCTCGCCAAGGCGGCGCTGGCGTCGAGCGCCGCCCTGCGCGCGGGCGAGACCGACCCGGCCCATGCCGCCCGCGTCAGTCTGGCGCGGTTCTTCTGCGAGAACCTGCTGACCGCGGCCGGCGGGCTGGAGGAGAGCGTCATCGACGGGGGCGGCTTCACGCAGGATGCAGGGCTGGCGCTGGCGGGTTGAACCGCACGAACTCCCCCCGGGGGAGGGGATGCACGCGAGGACAAACGACCGGGACCCGACCATGAGCGACCACGTCATCATCGACGACATGGCCACGGGCGTGCGCCTGATCCGCCTCGCCCGGCCTGAGAAGAAGAACGCGCTCACCGGCGCGATGTACGACGCCATGCGCGACGCCCTCGAACGGGCGGAAGCGTCGGACGACGTCGGCGCGATCGTCTTCGCCGGCGAGCCCGGGATGTTCACCGCCGGCAACGACATCGCCGACTTCGTGGCGGGCGCGGCCAAACCCTTCACCGAGGCGCCGGCGCTCCGGTTCATCCGGCAGCTGGCCCGCACCACGACCCCGATGGTGGCGGCGGTGGACGGGATCGCGGTGGGGATCGGCACGACCCTGACCCTGCATTGCGACCTCGTCTACGCGAGCCCGGCCGCCCGCTTCCGGATGCCGTTCGTGGAACTCGGGCTGGTGCCGGAGGCGGCCTCCTCCTACCTGCTGCCGCGCCGGATCGGCCTCCTCAAGGCGACCGAACTGCTGCTACTGTCGGAGCCCTTCGACGCCGACGAGGCCCTGCGCCTCGGCCTCCTCAACGCGATCGTCCCGAGCGCGATGCTGCTCGACCATGCGCTCGCCAAGGCCGCCGCCCTCGCCGCGCTGCCACGCGGAGCGGTGCGGGCCTCGCGGCACCTGATCCGCGGCGACCAGGCGGCCGTCGAGGCGGCCCTGGAGGCGGAGGCGGTCGCCTTCGAGGCGCGACTGCGGACGCCCGAGGCGCAGGCGGCGTTCATGAGCTTCCTCACCAAATCCAAGCCGGCCCGGTCGTGACCGCGCCGCCCGATCTTTCACGAAAAATCTGCCTCGTCGCGGGCGCCTCGCGCGGGGTCGGGCGCGGCATCGCGCGGGCGCTGGGCGAGGCCGGCGCCACGGTGGTCGTCACCGCCCGCTCCAGCGAGACCGGGCAGCGCACCGAGGGTCGCGGCGAGTTCGTCGAGGACACCGCTCGCGAGGTCGACGCCGCCGGGGGCCACGGCCACCACTACCTGTGCGACCATACCAGCGAGCGCGCCGTCGACACCCTGGTGCATTGGACCCTGCGCCGGTTCGGACGCATCGACGTCGCCGTCTCCAGCGTCTGGGGCGGCAACGAGGGCTACGACGGCGAGCGCTACGCCGACGGCGCCGAATGGGGCACCCCGTTCTGGCGCCGCTCGGCCGAGCCGTTCTCGCAAGGTTTCGGCAGCGGCCCCTATCCGGCCCTGCTGCTCGCCCGGGCGGTGGCGCCGGCCATGGTCTCGGCGAGGCAGGGCCTGATCGCCTTCGTGTCGTTCGACACCGCGCCCGGCTACCTCGGGGACATCCACTACGACCTGGCCAAGGCCGCCACCAACCGGCTGGCCTTCGCCTGCGCCCAGGAACTCGGCCCCTACGGCGTCACCGCGCTCGGCCTGTCGCCGGGCTTCGTGCGCACCGAGCGCGCCATCGACATCGGCCATGCCGACCGCGCCACCGAAAGCCCGCTCTACGCCGGCCGCGCCCTGGCGGCCCTGGCCGCCGACCCGGCCGTGGCGGCGCAGGCCGGACGCATCCTCCACGCCGGGGACCTCGCCGCCACCTACGGATTCACCGACGCCGACGGCACCCGGCCGGGGCGGTTCCGGGTGGGATCTAGCGAGTAGCGAGTAGCGAGTAGCGAGTAGCGAGTAGCGAGTAGCGAGTAGCGAGTAGCGAGTAGCGAGTAGCGAGTAGCGAGTAGCGAGTTTATGTAAAACGATATCGAACACAACCAACACCCACTATTCGCTACTCACTATTCGCCATTCGCCATTCGCCCCACCAAGAAAGGCCCCACGATGTCCCTCCACGGCAAGACCCTGTTCATCACCGGTGCCTCGCGGGGCATCGGGCTCGCCATCGCGCTGCGGGCGGCCCGCGACGGGGCCAACGTCGCGGTGGCCGCCAAGACCGACACGCCGCACCCGAAGCTCGAGGGCACCATCCATACGGCGGCGGCCGAGATCGAGGCGGCGGGGGGCCGGGCGCTGCCGCTCCTGGTGGACGTGCGCGACGAGGGCAGCGTCGCGACGGCCATCGCCCGGACGGCGGAAACCTTCGGCGGCATCGACATCGTGGTGAACAACGCCAGCGCGATCTCGCTGACGCGCACGCCGCAGACCGAGATGAAGCGCTTCGACCTGATGCATCAGATCAACACGCGCGGCACCTACATGGTCTCGAAATACGCGATCCCGCATCTCGAGAAGGCCGCCAACCCGCACATCCTGATGCTGTCGCCGCCCCTCGACATGGCCGAGAAATGGTTCGCGCCGCATCTCGCCTACACCATGGCGAAGTTCGGGATGTCCCTGTGCGTGCTCGGGCTCGCCGGCGAGTTGCGCAAGCCGGGCATCGCCGTGAACGCCCTGTGGCCGCGCACCACCATCGCCACGGCCGCCGTGAAGAACCTGCTCGGCGGCGACGCCCTGATGCAGGCGAGCCGCACGCCGCAGATCGTCGCGGACGCCGCCCACGCCCTGTTCCTCAAGCCGTCGCGGGAGGTGACCGGCCGCTTCCTCATCGACGACAGCTTCCTGGCGGAGCAGGGTGTCACGGACTTCACACAATACCGGGTCACACCCGGCATCCCTCTTGCGCCGGACTTCTTCGTGCCGGATGCGAGCGTACCGCCCGAAGGGGCCTTCGCCTGAGATCTAGAGCGCCGTGATCTTCATCCACCAGCCCATCGCCGGCGCCGGGCACATGCTGCTCGAGCGCCGCGCCCTCGACCTTCAGGACCCGATCCCCGACGACACCGTCTGGCTCGACATGGTCCGCCCGACCCGGGAGGAAGACCTCAAGGTCGAGGCCTTCGTCGGGATCTCGGTGCCGACGCGCGAGGAGATGAAGGACATCGAGCCCTCGGAACTCCTCTACGTCGAGGACGGCGCCCGCTACATGACCGGACGGGTGCTGAGCAAGGTCGACAGTTCGGAGGAGCCGGGACTGGCCGGCATCACCTTCATCCTCAAGGGCGCGCGCCTCGTCACCGTGCGCTACGAGGAGCCGCAGGCGTTCCGGATGTACACCCAGCGGGCGGGACGGGCGACGGGCAACGGCCCCTCCACCGCCACCTCCGGCGAGACCATCCTCGCCGGGCTGATCGAGACCGTGATCGACCGGGCGGCGGACGTGCTCCAGCTCCAGGGCGAGCGCATCGACCGGCTCTCGGGCAAGATCTTCGAGGAGAAGGCCGACCCGTCCGCGCGCAACACCGCGCTGCAGGACACCCTGCGGGCGCTGGGGCGCCACGGCGACCTCATCTCGAAGCAGCGCGAGAGCCTCGTCTCGATGGAGCGCATCCTGCTCGCCCTCTCGGCGACCTACCGCACCGCCAAGGCCCCGCGCGAACTGCGCGAGGACGTGCGCTCGACCCTGCGCGACCTGCAGTCGCTGGAGGAGCACGCCACCTTCCTGTCCTCGAAGATCCAGTTCCTCCTCGACGCGACCTTGGGCCTCGTGAACCTGGAACAGAACAACATCATCAAGCTGTTCTCGGTCATGGCGGTGGTGTTCATGCCGCCGACCCTGATCGCCTCGGTCTACGGCATGAACTTCAAGGCGATGCCGGAGCTCGAATGGGGCTTCGGCTATCCGATGGCGGTGGCGATGATGGTGGTGGCCGCGGTGCTGCCCTACGTGCTGTTCCGCTGGAAGAAGTGGTTGTGAGCGGACGGAACGGCTCGGGTCCGTTCGCCCGCGACTGATCGGAGGGACGCCTCGTCGTGTGCGGCCGCTTCTTCATCGCCCAGGCGCCGGAGGTGTTCCGGGCCTACCTCGGCTACCCCGAGCAGCCGAACTTTCCGCCGCGCTACAACGTGGCGCCGACCCAGCCGGTGCCGGTGGTGGTGTGCGAGGGCGCGGAGCGGCGCTTCCGGCTGATGCGCTGGGGATTCTGGCCGGGCTGGCTGAAGGACCCGCGCGACTTTCCCCTCCTCATCAACGCCCGCAGCGAGACCATGGCCGAGAAGGCCTCGTTCCGCGGCGCCCTGCGCCATCGCCGCTGCGTGTTCCTGGCCGACGGGTTCTTCGAATGGCGCCGCGAGGGCACGGGCCGGACGGCCACGCGCACGCCCTTCAAGATCACCAGGGTCGACGGGGCGCCGATGGCGCTGGCCGGCCTGTGGGAGACCTGGGCAGGGGCCGACGGTTCCGAGGTCGATACCGCGGCGATCGTCACCACGGGGGCCAACGGCGTGCTGGCGGCGATCCACGAGCGCATGCCAGCGATCCTGGGCGAGGCGGCGATCGCGCCCTGGCTCGACGTCCGGGGCGTCGATTCGGGGCCGGCCGCCGCCCTGTGCCGCCCCTGTCCGGAGGCGTGGCTGCGGATGGAGCCGGTGGGGCCTCGGGTCAACGACGCGCGCAACGACGACGCGGACCTGATCGTGCCGACCGGCGCACCGCCGGCCTTCGTCGCGACCCCGACGGCCCCGCGCTCCGGCGACGCCGGCCAGGGCAGCCTGTTCTGAGGTCCACGCGCGAGGGAGCGGCGACCCGGCCCGTCGCCAGGGCGGCCGGGATCGCCTAGGCTCCACGCCGATGACAAACCCCGCACCGCCGTCGATCGACCCGCGTCCCACCCGCCAGGACCCCGACGACGATCCCCATCTCTGGCTCGAGGCGATCGAGGGCCCGGAGGCGATCGCCTGGGTCGAGGCCCGCAACGCCGAGACCCTGGCGCGGGTCTCCGATGCGACCATGGCCGCCGACGCCCGAGCCGCCCTGGCGATCCTCGACCGACCCGACAGGATTCCCCTCGTCGCTCGCCGCGGCGGCCTCCTCTACAACCTCTGGCGCGACGCCGAACACCCGCTCGGCCTGTGGCGGCGCACCGACGAGGCCGGCTACCGGGCCGGAACGCCGGCCTGGGAGGTCTTGATCGACCTCGACGCCCTGGCCGCGGCGGAGGGCATCGACTGGGTCTGGGCGGGCGCCACCGTCGTCACCGGCAGCCACGACCGCGCCCTGGTGAAGCTCAGCCGTGGCGGCGGCGACGCCGTCGTCATCCGCGAGTTCGACCTGGAGAGCCGCAGCTTCGTGGTAGACGGCTTCGTCCTGCCCGAGGCCAAGGGCTCGTGCGACTGGCTCGACCGCGACACCCTGATCCTGTCGAGCGCGCTGGGCGAGGGCATGGCCACGCGCGCAGGGTATGCCCGCACCGTGCGCCTGTGGGCGCGGGGCACCGACCCCCTCGCCGCGCCGATCCTGTTCGAGACCGCACAGGAGAACATGGGCCTGTGGGGCGGCGTCGAGCACGGAGGGTCGGCCGAGCGCGTGGTCTTCGCCGAGCGCACCGGCTTCTTCGACGGCTACGTCCATCTCGGCGACCGCACCGGGCCGACGGTTCGGCTCGACCTGCCCACCGACGCGGAGGTGGCGCTGCAGGGCGATCGTCTGGCCGTACGCACCCGCACGGAGTGGACGCCCGGCGACCGCACCTTCGCGCCCGACACCGTGCTGGCCATCGGGCTCTCCGACTTTCTCGACGGCGACCGGGGCTTCACCGTGCTCTGGCAGCCCTCCGAGCGGCGGGCGCTGCAGGGCATGTCCTGGGCGGGAGAGCGCCTGATCGTCGACGCCCTCGACGACCTGCGCCCCGGCTACACCGTCCACGAATGGGTCGGGGGCGCCTGGACCTGCCGTCACCTGCCCGGCCTGCCCTCGATCGGCAGCGTCTCGGTCTGGCCCCTCGACGCCGAGCCGAGCGAGTCGGACGGGTCGCTGCTGGCGATGGCGCAGGACCCGCTGACCCCGCCGACCCTGCTGTCGATCGCCCCGGACCTGTCGGCGCCCACGGTCCTGCGCACCACGCCGGCCGCCTTCGACACCTCCGGCCTGCGCGTCACCCGCCACGAGGCCGTCTCGGTAGACGGAACCCGCATCCCCTACGTCCAGGTCGGGCCCGAGGAACGGACCGGACAGGCGCCGGTGCATCTCTCCGCCTACGGCGGATTCCAGGTCTCGCTGCTGCCGACCTACCAGGCGGTGCTGGGCAAGCTCTGGCTGGAGAAGGGCGGCACCGGGGTGGTGGCCAACATCCGCGGCGGCGGCGAGTTCGGCACCCGCTGGCACCAGACCGGGCGGCGCGAGGGCAAGGCCCTGGCGCACGAGGATTTCGCGGCGGTCGCCGCCGACCTCGTCGCCCGCGGCGTCACGCGGCCGGGGCGGATCGCGGCGCAGGGCGGCTCCAACGGCGGCCTGCTCATCGCCAACATGCTCACCCGCCACCCCGAACGGTTCGGGGCCCTGTTCTGCACCATCCCGCTCATCGACATGCGCCGCTACGCCAAGCTCCTGGCCGGCGCCAGCTGGATCGCCGAATACGGCGATCCCGACGATCCGGACGACTGGAGCTTCCTCGGCGCGATCTCGGCCTACCACACGGCCGAGCCCGGCCGGCCCTACCCGCCGATCCTCATCGCCACCACCCGTCGCGACGACCGGGTCCATCCCGGCCACGCCCGCAAGATGGCCCAGAAGCTGCGGGCGATGGGCTACGATCCGGCCTTCTACGAGCCCGCCGCCGGCGGCCACGGCTACGGCAAGGACAACGCCGAGACGGCGAGCTTCCTCGCCCTCGGCATGGCGTTCCTGCGCCGCTCGATCGGCTGGGAGCCGGGGGCCGCCTGAGGGAGACCCGGCCGGCCGTCTCGGGTTAGGGGATGAGCCTGTCCGCGCGCAGCCGTGCGAAGAGCGCGAAGAACGCCTCGTCGGTGGCCTCGTAGGCGCTAAAGCCGAGGCGCCGGCTCTTGCTCATGTCGGTGACCACCTCGACCGGGCGGCCGAGGTCGCCGTCGGTGTGCCATGGCGAGGCGAGGCGGCTCAGGTCCGCCTCCGCGAGCCCGTGGCGACGGGCGACCTCGGCCCAGATCGGAGCGTCCTGCGCCATCTGCTCGGTCAGCGGTCGCACCGTCCCGTCGAAGGGTGCCGGCGTCAGCCCGAACCACTCGGCGATGCGCCCCCACATCCAGCTCCAGCGGAAGACGTCGCCGTTGACGACGTTGAAGGCTTCGTCGGCGGCGGCCGGCGTGGTCGCGGCCCACAGGATCTGGCGCGCCAGGACCGAGGCGTCGGTCATGTCGGTGAGCCCGTTCCATTGCACGGCCGAACCCGGAAACACGAACGGCCGACCGGTCTCCCGGCACAGGCTGGCGTAGACGGCCAGCGTCGTGCCCATGTTCATGGCGTTGCCCACCGCCTTGCCGATGATCGTGTGCGGGCGGTGGACGCTCCAGGCAAAGCCGTCGCGCGCGGCGGCCTCGAACAGCGCATCCTCCTGCGCGTAGTAGAAGTTCGCCAGGTCGAGGCGGTCCTGGTCTTCCCGGAACGGCGTCGGCGGCAGGGTGCCGCTGCCGTAGGCCTCGAACGGACCGAGATAGTGCTTGAGCCCCGTCACCAGGGCGACGTGGCGGACGCTGCCGGCGGGCGCCAGGGCCGCGAGAAGGTCGCGCACGGCATCGCCGTTGACGCGGACCATCTCGGCCTCGGTCGGGCGGCGCATCCAGGTGGAGAGGACGACGAGGTCGGGCGAAAGCCCGGCCACTGCCCTGTCGAGGGAGGCCCGATCCTCAAGATCGGCGGTGACGGCGGCGACGCCGTCCTGCGCGACCGCTCGCCGGGCCAGGCCCGCCACCTCCCAACCCTCCGAGGCCAACAGGGCCGCGGCGGCCGAGCCGACGATGCCGCTCGCGCCGACGATCAATGCCGATTTCGTCATGGGATCTTGCGACTTTCCCGGCCGCTCGGGCCGACACTTTTGGGGGAAGGGCCGGCGGCTCGGTGTCTCTCACGAAACTCCCGCCTCGCCGTCGCGAGCCGGAGGCGAACTCCCGGCGATGGGGAGTTGCGTGAGATGCACTCAGGCGTCCGCCACGGCCTTGGCCAGCTGATCCTTCGACATCGTCGAGCGACCGGAGATGTTCTTGGCCCGGGCCGTCTTCAGAAGCTCGGCCTTCGTCGCTTCGCCTTTACGCGCCGCGGCGGCGGTCTTGGCGACATCGTCCGGCTGCTTGGAGAACTGCTTGCCCTTGGCCGTATCGGCGCGCTTCTTGGCGGTGGAGCGGGCGTAGTCCTTGTCGGAGACCGCCTCGCGGGCGGCCTTGGGCAGGTAGCGCTCACCGGTCTCGCCGCTCTTCTCGCCCGACTTGGTGTCCCACTCCTCGTCGGACCATTGCTTGAGGCTGTTGTCCTTCGTCTTCTCGCCCTCGTAGCCGCCGCCGGCCTCCTTGTAGGCCTTGGTCGCGGCCTGGGCCTTGCGTGCCGACCATTGCCCGGGCTTGGCGCCCTTGGACGAGGCGGTCACCTCGTCCTTGACCTTCTCCCAGAGCTTAGGGTCCGACTTCTCAGCTGTCGTCGACATGTCGCGCCTCGTCTCACCCGCCGACAACCGCCGACCGCGACGCGCCGTTCCGCCGGGCCCTGTGGACGCGGCACCGTCATCAGGATGTCGAAGAGTTGTCCCAAGGCGGCATGTTGACAGGGAAGCCGGCCGCCATCACGTGGCGCCTCACGCCCGGCGTCGGCGCTTTCCTTCGCCAAACCCAGGACGTTTCCTCATGAGCGCGACCCGCAGCGGCACACCCACGGTCTTCATCGACGGCGAGGCGGGCACCACCGGCCTCGGCATCCGCGAGCGGCTGGAGCGGGACGGGCGCGTCGCCCTCAAAAGCATCCCGCACGAGAGCCGCAAGGACGTCGCCGTCAAGCGCGCCCTGATGGAGGCGGTCGACCTCGTCGTCCTGTGCCTGCCCGACGAGGCCGCCCGCGAGACGGTGGCGCTCGCCGACACCATGCCCGGCGGCGGCCCGCGCCTCCTCGATGCGAGCACCGCGCACCGGGTCGACCCCGATTGGGCCTATGGGTTCGCCGAACTCCACAAGGCCCAAGCCGACGTCATCCGCGCCGCGCGCCGCGTGGCCAATCCCGGTTGCTATCCCACCGGCGCCATCGGGCTGATCCGGCCGCTGGTGGAGGCGGGGCTGATCCCGTCCGACCACGCGCTCAGCATCAACGCGGTCAGCGGCTACAGCGGCGGCGGCAAATCGATGATCGAGAACTACGAGGCGGGCAAGGGTGCGCCGTTCCTGCTCTACGGGCTCGGCCTCGACCACAAGCACCTGCCCGAGACCCAGGCCTACAGCCTGCTGACCCGCCGCCCGATCTTCATCCCCTCGGTGGGCGACTTCCGCCAGGGCATGCTGGTGAGCGTGCCCCTCCACCTCGACACCCTGCCCGGGCACCCGAGCGTGGCCGCGATCGAGGCCGCGCTCGCCGCGTATTACGACGGCTGCGACCTCGTGAGCGTGATCCCGACCGCGGGCACCGACCGCATCGAGCCGGAAGCCCTCAACGACACCGACCGGCTGGAGCTGCGGGTGTTCGGCTCCGAGGGCGCCCGCCAAGCCCTCCTCGTCGCCCGCCTCGACAATCTCGGGAAGGGCGCCTCGGGCGCGGCCGTGCAGAACCTCGGATTGATGCTCGGCCTCGACTGACCGATCCGCTTCGTCTCGGATGCCGCTTCGCCGTCACGGGATCGCGGATTGACGCCGCACCCGTCGAAGGGTCACGCTCGACCACCGTATCCGCGGAGACGACGCCAACGATGTCCGAGACACGCCCGCCGCTGCCGCCCTTCACCGCCGAGACCGCCGCCAAGAAGGCACGCGGCGCCGAGGACGCCTGGAACACCCGCGACCCCGAGCGGGTGTCCCTCGCCTATACGACCGATTCCTGGTGGCGGAACCGCTCGGAGTTCCTGAGCGGGCGCGAGGCCATCGTCGCGTTCCTCACGGCCAAATGGCAGCGGGAACACGCGTACCGCCTGATCAAGGAGGTCTGGGCCTTCCACGAGAACCGAATCGCGGCGCGCTTCGCCTACGAGTGGCACGACGAGGCCGGGCAATGGTTCCGCTCGCACGGCAACGAGCAGTGGGAGTTCACCGAGGCCGGACTGATGCGCCGCCGCGAGGCCAGCATCAACGACGTCGCCATCCGCGACGCTGAGCGCAAGTTCCATTGGGAGCACGGTCCTCGCCCGAGCGACCACCCCGGCTTGTCCGACCTCGGGCTGTAGGGCGGCCCCGCCGGCGCGGGTGGCGCCCGGAGCCGGGTTCGATAAAGCCGCGGCCGGACCCTGACTAGAACCTGCTCTCTGTGAGTAACGCCGGGCGAGATGCTTGGGCTCTGCCACGCATCTCGCCCGAGGATATCGTGCGCGGCCGGCGTGCCCGGGCAGGCTGCAGGAGCCTCGGACGACCGGGCCGCCCCCTGTGTCCGGTCTTCGGACACGCGCGCCAAAGTCCTCCTATGTGATTGCCGGCCCGGTCGAATCACCCGAACGTGATGGATCTCCCGAGGGGTCCGCATCGCACGGCTCGCGGCTGGAACGCCGTCCGCGACGGCCGCACGACATCCGCTCGCGGCGGGCGCGGCGCGCGTGGCGGTGAGCCGCGACACGCGGCCCGACCTGCGGGGACGATGGCCGTTTTCCGTCCCCGCACCGGACCGGATCTGCTTGTGCACAACCATTCCGAATCGGTCTTACGTCGATTTCGCTCGCTTCGAACCTCCGGGACGACCGCTTACGACCAGATGCACTCGGACCATCACGGCAACCACTGCGTGATCGACCGAACTGCCGCAGGCTCGATCGCCAAAATCCTGCTCTCAAACCCAAGCAACCACGGAAAACTTCTGTCCGATGGTCATTACAACTTGCTAACATCTCGAACTGAGCTTACGGTGCGAGATATCGTAGATCCGACACGTTAATGGTACCATCATCATGATCAGCATCGACAGCGACGGCAGCCGCCTCATCACTCTGACGGCCGACATCGTCTCCGCGTATGTCAGCAACAACCACGTCCAGAGCGCGGAGCTGCCCAAGCTCCTCAGCGATGTTCATGACGCCATCCGCAGCGTCAGCGGCATCGGCGCCCCGGCCGTCGAGGCCGGCCCGCCCAAGGCGACGCCCCCGGAAATTCGCCGGTCCGTCTCGAACGAATATCTGATCAGTTTCGAGGACGGAAAACAGTACAAGACCCTGCGCCGCCACCTGACCCTGCGCGGCCTCACGCCCGAGCAGTACCGCGTGAAGTGGGGCCTGCCGCCCGACTACCCGATGACGTCGGCGGCCTATTCCGAGCAGCGGTCGGAACTCGCCCGCGCCCTCGGCCTCGGCCAGCAGCGTCGCAAGAGCCTGCCCAAGGCGATCCTGGTCGAGCCCGCTGCGTCCGAGGCCGCGCCGGCCATGGACATCGTCCCCGAGAAGAAGCGCCGCGTATCGCGTAAAGCCCAGGCCGCCGCCTGATCCGTACCGCCCGACCCGACAGGGCGGCCACAGTCGATGCCCGCCCGACAGCCGTCGGGCGGGCATCGACGTGTCTTGCGGCCCCGGCTCGCACCGAGGCGGTGCGGGGCGCCGCCATCACGAAAGGGTTACGGAAGGGAGCCTCGCCATTCATGCTGCGTTGCAACATGAATGTCCGGCGTCGCTGAAGCGCGGCGCCACCGGCTGAGGCGTCCATGCTGTCCCGTCCGCTCCTCGCCCTCTCGGGGGCCTCCTTCGCCATCGGCACCACCGAATTCGTCATCATGGGCCTACTGCCCGAAGTGGCGGAGAGCTTCGCGGTGAGCGTTCCCCTGGCGGGCCTCCTGGTCTCCGGCTATGCGCTCGGCGTGGCGGTGGGCGCACCGATCGTGGCGATCGCCACGGCACGCCTGCCGCGCAAGACCGCGCTCCTCGCCCTGATGGCGATCTTCCTCGTGGGCAACCTCGGCTGCGCCCTGGCTCCGAGCTACGGGCTGCTGATGCTGGCGCGGGTCGTCACGGCCTTCGCGCACGGCGCCTTCTTCGGCATCGGCGCGGTGGTGGCCTCCAACCTGGTGCCGCGCCACCAGCGCACCCAGGCCGTGGCGCTGATGTTCACCGGCCTCACCCTCGCCAACGTGCTCGGCGTTCCCTTCGGCACCGCGCTCGGACAGGCGATGGGCTGGCGCTCGACCTTCTGGGCGGTCTTCGGCATCGGCCTCGCCGCGGCCGCCGCCATCGCGGCATCGGTGCCCTCCGGCCTTCCGGGGTCCTTCGGCGGCCTCGCCGGGGAATTCCGCTCCCTGCGGCGCTGGGAGGTGCTGCGGCCGATGCTGGTGAGCGTGCTGGCCTCGGTCAGCCTGTTTTGCGTCTTCACCTACATCACACCGCTGCTGCGCAGCCGGAGCGGCCTGACGCCGGGGGAGGTGACCGGGGCCCTGTTGATCTTCGGGATCGGACTGACGCTGGGCAACCTCGCCGGCGGGCGCCTGGCCGACAGGCGGATGTCGGCCACCATCGTGGGCGGCTTTGCCGGGCTGGTGGCGGTGCTGGTGCTGTTCGCCTTCACCAGCCGGGCGGCATGGCCGGCGGTGATGACCCTGCCGCTCTGGGGCGCGCTGGTGTTCGCCCTGGTCTCGCCGCTGCAGATCTGGGTGGTGGAGGCGGCCAGCGACGCCCCCAACCTCGCCTCCACCCTCAACCAGGGGGCGTTCAACCTCGGCAACGCCGCCGGGGCGGCCCTGGGCGGAGCCGCGCTGAGCCTGGGATTCGGCTACGGGACGCTGCCGTGGATCGGCGCCGCGGTCGCCGCGGCGGCCCTCGCCCTCACCCTCTCGGGTCGCGTCGGCGTCGCATCACCGGACGGCGAGGGCGCCTTCGACGCCGCGCCGGCGGCGCGGGGATGATCCCCCGCCGATCCGACAGGCCCGGATCGTGCAAGCGACGGGGGCAAGGCGGCGCGGGATCGCCCGGCCGGAACGCATCCTCCCGGCCCGGCGTCTCCTGAACGACGCGCGGCGCCGGGAGGAACGCGCCGACGCCGCCGGTCAACTCCCTCGTCCCTGGACCCTCACGTCTCCTTAGTCCCTATTGCCTCGAAGACCCCATCGTCCCGCCGCACCCTCATCGAGATCGAGTCCGACACCATGAAAATCCGCACCGGCTACGCCATCACCTACGACACGGCACAGCCGACGCCGATGACGCTGATGCTCGACGTGCATCCCTCTCGGGTCCACGACCTGCTGTCGCCGCAGACGATGACCATCGATCCGCCGGTGCCGGCGCACAAATATCTGGATCCCTTCGGCAACACCTGCACCCGCATCCTGGCCCCGGGCGGGCGCATCACGGTCTCGGCGGATTTCACGGTCCGGGATTCGGGCGAGCTCGACCCCTACGTGCCCGACGCCCGCCAGCACCCGGTGCAGGATCTACCCGACGAGGTGATGCAGTTCCTCCTCGGCAGCCGCTACTGCGACACCGATCGGCTCTCCAACGTCGCCTGGTCGCTGTTCGGCGGCACGCCCGAGGGCTGGGCGCGGGTGCAGGCGATCTGCGACCACGTCCACGACCACATCAAGTTCGACTACCAGCAGGCCGACGCCACCCGCAGCGCCTCGCAGGGCTACGAGCAGCGGCTCGGCGTCTGCCGCGACTATGCCCATCTCGCCGTCACGTTCTGCCGCTGCATGAACATCCCGGCCCGCTACTGCACCGGCTACCTCGGCGACTTCGGCGTGCCCCTGACGCCGCCGATGGATTTCTCGGCCTGGTTCGAGGTCTACCTCGGCGGGCAGTGGCACACCTTCGATGCGCGCAACAACATCCGCCGCATCGGCCGCATCGTCATCGCCCGCGGGCGCGACGCCACCGACGTCGCCATCTCCACGAGCTTCAACACCGCGCTCCTCGTGAGCTTCGACGTCCATACCGACGATGTGACCGACGAGGCTTGAGAAAAGAACGGCCTTGCTCCACCGTCATCGCGGTGGGGAATATTCTCGTCGAAAGCCGGACAACAAAAGTAACCGGTTCCTTTGACGAGGACACGACCCTGCGGGATCATGCGGCAGTCGATCGAATGACTGTCCATCTCAACCCCGCGACCGGTGCTCGTCTGCCGATATCGCTCGTCCGGACGCTCCTTCACGGTGCGGACGGGCAGGCGCGGACGAGACCCCGGCGGCGGCGCGAGCCGCAGGAGCCTCCGCCATGTCCCATCACGCCGCCACGTCCGAGCCGATCCGCTTCGCCTATTGGGTACCCAACGTCTCCGGCGGGCTAGTCATCAGCAAGATCCCCCAGCGCACGAGCTGGGACGCCGACTACAACAGGCGGCTCGCGCAGATCGCGGAAGAGGCCGGCTTCGACTACGCCCTGACGCAGATCCGCTTCACCGCCGGCTACGGCGCCGAATACCAGCACGAATCGGTGGCCTTCAGCCACGCGCTGCTGGCGGCGACGACCCGGCTCAAGGTCATCGCCGCCCTGCTGCCCGGCCCGTGGAACCCCACCCTCGCCGGCAAACAGATCGCGACGATCAGCCAGCTCACCGGCGGGCGCATCGCCATCAACGTGGTCTCGGGCTGGTTCTCGGGCGAGTTCCGGGCCATCGGCGAACCCTGGCTCGATCACGACGAACGCTATCGCCGCTCGGAGGAGTTCATCCGGTCGCTGCGCGGAATCTGGACGCAGGACGACTTCACCTTTCGCGGCGATTTCTACCGCTACACGAACTACACCCTGAAGCCGAAGCCCGCCGATCCGCTGCCGGAGATCTTCCAGGGCGGTTCCTCGCGGGCGGCGCGCGACATGGCGGCCCGTGTCTCCGATTGGTACTTCACCAACGGCAACACGCCGGAGGGCGTCAAAGCCCAGGTCGAGGACATCCAGGCCAAGGCGAGGGCCAACGGCCATTCGGTCAAGGTCGGCGTCAACGCCTTCGTCATCGCCCGCGAGACGGAGGAGGAAGCCCGTGCCGTCCTCCAGGAGATCATCGACCACGCCGACCCCGAGGCGGTGAAGGCCTTCGGCCACGAGGCCAAGAACGCCGGCAAGGCCTCGCCGGAAGGGGAGGGCAACTGGGCGAAGTCCAGCCTCACCGACCTCGTCCAGTACAACGACGGCTTCAAGACCAACCTCATCGGCACCCCCGACCAGATCGCCGAGCGCATCCTGGCGCTCAAGGATGCCGGGGTGGACCTGGCGCTCCTGGCCTTCCTGCACTTCCAGGAGGAGGTCGCCCATTTCGGCGCCCACGTCATCCCGCGGGTGCGGGCGCTGGAGGCCGCGCGCGAGCGCCGGGCCGTGGCGGCTTAAGGGTCGTCCAGATCCTCGCGACGCGCGTCCCACTCCGATGTGGGAGGCATCCGAGGGTGGGGGTGGTCCGGTCGGCCTCGCTTGGGGTCGAGGTCCATCCCGCCGCCGCCCGAATCCAATCGTCTCCCCTCAATCGCACGCCGGATCGCCCACGCGGGGGAGCGAGGCGCCGGGGAGCGTCGCCGTCGCCACACCACCGACCATCCAACCCCGGAGATCGTCATGAACATCGCCGTGAACGCCAAGGCGCTCCAGACCGGCCAGGGCAGTCCCGCCGTCCCGCGCCCCGATGGCCCCGCCCACGTCATCCGTGACGACGCCGAGGCGATCCGCATCGCAGAGGCCCTGGCGGTGGCGTTCCGCGAGGGCGCCTCGGAGCGCGATCGCGACAACCGCCGCCCGGTTGCCGAGCTCGACGCGTTCTCGCAGAGCGGGTTGTGGTCGATCAACGTGCCCCGGGCCTTCGGCGGCCCGGAGGTGTCCTACCGGACCCTGGCGCGGGTGATCGCCATCGTCTCGGCGGCCGATCCCTCGATCGGCCAGATCGCGCAGAACCACCTCGGCATCGTCGCCGCGATCCGGACCGTCTCCGACCCGGACCAGCAGGCGCTGCTGTTCGGCGAGGTCCTGGCCGGCACCCGCTTCGGCAACGCCTTCTCCGAGATCGGCACCGCGCGCGCCGCCGACTTCCAGACCCGGTTCGTGGAGGACGGCGACCACGTCGTTGTCACGGGCCGGAAGTTCTATTCCACCGGGGCGCTGCTCGCCCATCTCGTGCCGATCGTCGCCCTCGATGGCGAGGGCCGCCCCTGGTACGCCATCGCCGAGCGCGACGCCCCGGGGCTGACCGTGATCGACGACTGGTCCGCCTTCGGCCAGCGCACCACGGCGAGCGGCACCGTGGTCATCGACGCGGTACGGGTGCCCAGGACCCATCTCGTCCCGGCCTGGAAGGGCTACGCCGCGCCCAGCGCCAACGGCGCGATCTTCCAGGTGATCCAGGCGGCGGTGGATGCCGGCATCGCCCGCGAGGCCCTCGCCGACACCATCGCCTTCGTGCGCACCAAGTCCCGTCCCTGGATCGACAGCGGCCAGGACAGGGCCTCGGACGATCCCCACACGATCCGGGCGGTGGGCGACCTGACGATCCGCCTGCATGCGGCCGAGGCCCTCCTCGACCGGGCGGGTCTGGCCCTCGACGAGGCCGTGGCGGACCCGACTGCGGACAGCGTGGCCGCCGCCCAGCTCGCGGTGGCGGAGGCCAAGGTGCTGACCACCGAGATCGCGCTCCTGGCCAGCAACACCCTGTTCGAGCTCGCCGGTACCCGCTCGACCCTGGCGGAGGCCAACCTCGACCGCCACTGGCGCAACGCCCGCACCCATACGCTGCACGATCCCGTGCGCTGGAAATACGCCATCGTCGGCAACCACGCCCTCAACGGCGTGAACCCGCCCTTCCACGCCTGGAGCTGAGGGGGCTCACCCGCCCGGAAAGGCACGGCCGGACCCGCGTGCGGGTCCGGACCGAAAACCCGTGCCTCCTACTGCTGCAGCTGCTTTTGCATCGCCTTGTCCTCGGCGCGGCCGTAGTTGATGAAGAACTGGCTCGCCTCGACGGTGCGGCCCTTCTGCAGGTTCGAGAGCTGGACCGTGGTCTGGTAGCCCTGCGGATCGGTGATCCGCCACTGGTTGAGAATCTTCATCTCGGAATCGAAGAACAGCTGGATCTTCGAGGTTCCGCCCAGCGTCGAGCGGTCCTCGGTCACGATGCGCACGCCGCCCGGATCGTTGCCGACGTCGGTGACCGTGAGGTCGCGGGCGAGGTCGATCTTTTCGCGCAGCAGGAATTTCAGGGGCGTCTGCGAGATGAAGTAGAGGTCCTGCGTGCCGAGCTTGCGGTCGCGCACCGCCACCGAGGTCCCGTCCGCCACCACCTCGAGGGGCGAGGGCTGATCGTAGTCGAACCGCAGCCGGCCGGGCTTCGACAGGGTGAGCTTGCCGCCGATGCGGCGGCCGTCCGCCCCGATCTGGATGAAGGTGCCCGTCAGCGTGGTGATGCCGTTGAAATAGGCGTTGGCCTGCGCGACCAGGGTCGCGGCGTCCGCCTCGATCGCGGGAGCGGCCTTGCCGGCGGCCTCAGCGGGCCTGGCGGCCGCCTTGGCGGTGGCGGCCCTGTCCTGTCCGGCCTTGTCCTGTGACCCGGGGGGCTTGCCCTCCTTGGCCGGCCGTGCGGCCTGGGCGGGGGGCTTCTTCGGCGTCGGCGCGGGGGGAGGGGGGGCGGCCTCCGGCTCGGGGGCCGGCGCCTCCTTGCGGCCGAGGATGCCGTCGATGAAGGCCCCGAGCTGGGCCTGGGCGGGCACCGGCTGAACGAGGGCGGCCAGCACGAGGAGCGAGCCGGCGGCGAGGTGGGGACGTCGGCCGGTCATGGTGCGGCGTTCTCCGGGTGGGGTGGCGAGGCTCGCCTTAGAGCCTCGCGCTGTGGCGATTATGGGACGCCGGCGATGTCGTCTCGGCGACGGCCGGGATCAGTCGTCGTCGTCCATCATGTGGCCGTGCATCATGCCGGGCGGGGCGCCCTCCATCAGGATCTCGCGCTTGCCGGCGTGGTTGGCCGGCCCGACGATGCCCTCGACCTCCATGCGCTCCATCAGCGAGGCGGCCCGGTTGTAGCCGATCTGCAGGCGGCGCTGGATGTAGCTCGTCGAGGCCTTGCGGTCGCGCATCACCACCTGCACCGCCTGGTCGTAGAGGTCGGCGCCCGCATCGATGCCGCCGCCCGCATAGGCGCCCGCGTCGAAGATCGGCGCATCCGCCTCCTCGGTCTCGGCCGCCGCGGCCTTGTCGGCCTTGGACCCCTTGGCCGGCTTCTCGTCGCCCGATCCGTCGTCGGCGGTGACGGCGTCGAGGTAGGACGGCCGGCCCTGGCGCTTGAGGTGGGCGACCACGCTCTCGACTTCCGAATCCGAGCAGAACGGCCCGTGCACGCGAGTGGTGCGCCCGCCGCCGGCCATGAACAGCATGTCGCCCTGGCCGAGCAGCTGCTCGGCGCCCATCTCGCCCAGGATCGTGCGCGAGTCGATCTTCGAGGTGACCTGGAAGCTGATCCGGGTCGGGAAGTTCGCCTTGATGGTGCCGGTGATGACGTCGACGGACGGGCGCTGCGTCGCCATGATCAGGTGGATGCCGGCGGCGCGGGCCATCTGGGCGAGACGCTGGATCGCGCCCTCGATGTCCTTGCCCGCCACCATCATCAGGTCGGCCATCTCGTCGACCACGATCACGATGTAGGGCAGGGCCGAGAGGTCCATCTCCTCGGTCTCGAACACCGGCTGGCCGGTCTCGCGGTTGAAGCCGGTGTGGATCTCGCGGGTGATGACCTCGCCCCTCGCACGGGCCTCGGCCATGCGGGCGTTGTAGCCGTCGATGTTGCGCACCGCGATCTTGGACATCTTCTTGTAGCGCTCCTCCATCTCGCGCACCGCCCATTTCAAGGCGATGACCGCCTTCTTGGGATCGATGACCACGGGCGAGAGCAGGTGCGGGATGCCGTCGTAGACCGAGAGTTCGAGCATCTTGGGGTCGACCATGATGAGGCGGCACTCCTCCGGCTTCATCCGGTAGAGCAGCGACAGGATCATGGTGTTGATCGCCACCGACTTGCCCGAGCCGGTGGTGCCGGCCACCAGCAGGTGGGGCATCTTGGCGAGATCGGCGATGATCGGCTCGCCGCCGATGTTTTTCCCTAAGCACAGGGCGAGCTTGTGCTTGCTCATCCCGAAGTCGGCCGAGGCCAGGAGTTCGCGCAGGTACACGGTCTCGCGCTTGTCGTTGGGCAGCTCGATGCCGATGACGTTGCGGCCGGGCACCACCGCGACGCGGGCCGAGACCGCCGACATCGAACGGGCGATGTCGTCCGACAGGCCGATGACGCGGCTCGACTTGGTGCCCGGCGCCGGCTCCAGCTCGTAGAGGGTCACCACCGGGCCGGGGCGCACGGCGAGGATGTCGCCGCGCACGCCGAAGTCCTGGACCGTCTGCTGCAGGTTGAGGGCGTTCTGCTCGAGCACGTCGGCATCGACCTCCTCGGTCCCGGTGGGGTCGGGCTCGGCCAGGAGTTCGAGGGAGGGCAGTTCGTAGTCGGCGTTCTCGACCACCGACATCGGCACGTGCCGGCCGGCGGGAATGAGGGTGGCGCGGGGATCGGGCAGGATCGCACGCGGGGCGTGGACGGCGGGCGCCGGCTCCGGCGGAGCGGCGGCGGCAGGCACCTCGGATGCCGGCCCTTCGGACGCCGGCACTTCGGACGCCGGCACTCCGGACGCCGGCGCCTGGACCGCCGGCTCGGCGACGGCGGCGGGTGTCTCCTCGACGACCTCGACCGCGGCGGCCTTCGGGTTGCGCAGGAGGACGGGGCGCGGCGCCATCGCCACCGGCACGAAGGCCGGCGCTTCGGCGAGGGTTGCCGGGGCAAGCGCCGGGATCAGGAACGGGATCACCGCGGCGATCGGCTCGGCCGAACGCAGGAGAGGCTCGGCGACCTGGCCCGGAACGGACGATGCGGCAGGGGAGGGGGCTTCGGGGACCCGGTCCACGGTGGGTGCATCTGCCTGGGGCTTCGCTGCTGCCGGACGGATGGCGGCTCGCGCGGCCATCGCCGAGAGTGCGGCGGGGCGCTGCCGGACACCGGCGGCGTTGTCCTGGCCGTCCGCCGGGCTCGGCACCGCCGAGGGCGCGAACCGCACGAGGCGGTCGATGCCGTAGGCGGGCGCGGCGGGCTCGACCGACGACGGCAGCGCGACATCCGGAGCGGACGGTTCGGGCACGACGACCTCGGGGATGATCACGACCTCGGGGAGAAACACGACCTCGGGGAGGATCACGACCTGCGCGGACGGGTCCTGGATGTCCGACCAGGCCTCGATGGCGGCGCCGTCCTGGCCGTCGAACCAGGTGCCCATGTCCGACCAGTCGGGCACGTCGGACCAGTCGGCGGCGATCGCCTCGGCCGGCTCGGGGGCCGGCGGGGCGACCACGGCCACCACGGCGGCCGGCTTGCGGTCGGGACTGCGGAAGAAGCGCACGCCGGGGGGCACGACGAAGGGCTGGCGCCACAGCGGCAGCGGCGCGGCGGGCGGCAGGGCCGCGGCATGGGCCGCCTGAGCCTGCTCCAGAGCCAGCGCCTCGGCGGCCTCGGCCTCCCTGCGGGCGGCGGCCAGGGCGTCGGCCTGCTCCTGGGCGGCCCGTTCGGCGTCGCGCACCCGCTGGCGGCGCTCCTGCAGCACGGGATCGGGGGTGCGGGTGTAGCGCACGACCTCTTCGGCCTCGGCGCCGAACGGCTGCGGGGCCGCCGCCGCGGTCCCGGCCTCGGGCATGATGGCGGCGGGCCGCCGCGGCGTGCGGATGAGGACGCGCGGACCCGAGGCGTCCTCGTCGATCCGGCTCTCGCCGCTGCGGGTCGCCGCGCGCAGCATGTCGGGCGTGGCGCGATCGTCGAAGACGTGGTCCGGCCAGGTCTGGGCCGTCGGGCCGTCGGCGAGGCTGTCGCGCCCCAGGAGCGAGGCGGGCGAGGCGAGCCAGGTCTGGGCCGGCCGCGTGGCGGCCACCGAGAAGCCGGGGCGCTGGGCCGGGCCGGTGAGGCGCCGCGCGAGGCTCGCCCTCAGGCTGAGGAGCCGGTGCGCCAGGGCGCCCAGCGACAGGCCGGGGCGGTCGCCGCCGCGGCCGGGCCGGGAAGGATCACGATGGGAATAGGGAGGCCGTCCCGATGCGCGCATGATGTGCCGGATGAACTCGAACGGAGGCCCGCTTGCCCGATGAAGCGGTTCACGGTCAGTTAGGCGCAACGTCGTTAACAGACGCTTGAATGGCGCGGCCCGGCTCCGGTGGGTTCTTGAGGGAGGCCCCGCGTGCCGGCGGCGCTCTGGAGCGGGGACGCCGGAGCGCGTAGGATCGCGCCACCCGCAACGACGAGGCCCCTGCCCCTTGGTCCAGCCCGTATCCGCCCAGACCTTCCGGTCGCTCTACGGCCAGGGTTTCGCCCGGATCGCCGCCTGCACCGGACACAGCGAGCCGGCCGATCCCGACCGCAACGCCGGGGCGATCCTGTCCCTGGCCCAGCGCTGCCACGAGGCGGGAGCCGCGGTGGCGGTGTTTCCCGAGCTCTGCGTCTCGGCCTACGCGATCGAGGACCTGCTGCTGCAGCAGACCCTCCTCGACGCCGTCGAGGCCGCCGTGGCGCGGATCGTGGCCGCCTCGGCCGACCTGATGCCGGTGCTGGTAGTGGGTGCGCCGCTGCGGTGGAAGCACCGGCTCTACAATTGCGCCCTGGCGATCCACCGGGGCACCCTCCTCGGGGTGGTGCCCAAGAGCTACCTGCCGAACTATCGGGAGTTCTACGAGAAACGCCATTTCGCCCCCGGCATCGGGGTGACCGGCCAGACCATCGCGGTGGCCGGGACCACGGCGCCGTTCGGCACCGACCTGCTGTTTGCGGCCGCAGACCTGCCCGGCCTCGTCCTGGCGATCGAGATCTGCGAGGACCTGTGGGTGCCGGCGAGCCCCGGCACCGCGGCGGCGCTGGCGGGCGCGACCGTGCTGGCCAACCCGTCCGGCAGTCCGATCACCGTGGGGCGGGCCGAATCCCGCGCCCTGCTCTCGCGGGCGGCCTCGGCGCGCTGCGTGTGCGCCTATGCCTATGCCGCGGCGGGCCTGGGCGAATCCACCACCGACCTGTCCTGGGACGGGCAGACCAGCATCGACGAGGTCGGCGTGCGTCTCGCCGAGGGCGAGCGCTTCTCGGGCGATCCGGTGGTGACGCTGGCCGACGTCGACCTCGACCTCATCGCGCAGGAGCGGCTCCAGGCCGGCAGCTTCGACGACAACGCCCGCGCCGAGGCGCGGCCCTACCGGCGCATCGGCTTCCGGCTCGACCCGCCGGCGGACGACCTCGGCCTGATGCGGCGGGTCGAGCGGTTCCCGTTCGTGCCCGCCGACCGCGGCCGCCTCGCCCAGGATTGCTACGAGGCCTACAGCATCCAGGTGGCCGGGCTCGTGCGCCGCCTCCAGGGAATCGGCGTGCGCAAGGTGGTGATCGGCGTCTCGGGCGGCCTCGATTCCACCCATGCACTGATCGTGGCCGCCCGCGCCTTCGACCGGCTCGGGCTCCCGCGCGACCACATCCTCGCCTACACCCTGCCGGGCTTCGCCACCTCGGACGCCACCAAGGCCAACGCCCATGCGCTGATGGCCGCCCTCGGCGTGCGCGCGGCCGAGATCGACATCCGTCCCGCCGCCCGGCAGATGCTGGCCGACATGGACCACCCGTTCGGCCGCGGCGAGGCCGTCTACGACGTCACCTTCGAGAACGTGCAGGCGGGCCTGCGCACCGACTACCTGTTCCGGCTCGCCAACCACAACCACGCCATCGTCATCGGCACCGGCGACCTGTCGGAACTGGCGCTCGGCTGGTGCACCTACGGCGTCGGCGACCAGATGAGCCACTACGCCGTCAACGCCGGCGTGCCCAAGACCCTGATCCAGCACCTCATCCGCTGGGTCATCGGCGAAGGGCTGTTCTCGGCCGAGGCCGGCGCCATCCTGCGGGCGATCCTCGACACCGAGATCTCGCCCGAGCTCGTCCCGGTGGCGGAGGGCGAGACGCCACAGAGCACGCAGGCCACCATCGGCCCCTACGCGCTCCAGGACTTCTCGCTCTACTACACCCTGCGCCACGGCTTCCGCCCGTCGCGGATCGCGTTCCTGGCGCTCCATGCCTGGGGCGACCCCGCCGCCGGCGACTGGCCGCCGGACCTGCGCGCGGACGAGCGCCGGGCCTACGCCCTGCCCGAGATCCGGGCCTGGCTCGGGGTCTTCCTCACGCGCTTCTTCGGCTTCAGCCAGTTCAAGCGGTCCGCCCTGCCCAACGGGCCGAAGGTCTCGGCCGGCGGCGCGCTCTCGCCGCGGGGCGACTGGCGCGCGCCCTCCGACGGAAACGCCAACGCCTGGATCGCCGAGCTCGAGCGCAACGTGCCCGAAACCTGAGGACCATGCTAAGGTCCCATTGTCGGGCGACAACCGCGACTCGAGGGTGGCCGAGCGGAAGGTGGTGCGATGCAGAGCTACAACGTGTTCTGCCTGAAGAGCGTGCGCGGCCTGTGCTGCGCGGTGCCCGAGACGTCCGCCGTGCCGCGCTTCCTCAAGGCGGACCGCTGGACCTTCGACGGCAAGCTCGACCAAGCCGGGCGGGTGCCGAGCGGCTTCGACGGCCAGGCGGCGCAGACGGGCGTGCGCTTCAACGGGTTCTACCTGTTCCAGACCACCGACATCCGTTTCTCGTGACGCGTCGACGGTTGCGACGAAACATTCTTAACGCGCGCCGTGCCAGGGTGCGCCATCGCGAAGTCGGAGACCGACGCCATGTCGGAGCATCGTAGGGAATTGCGCCAGAGGACCTTCCTCAAGGGGCGCATCATCTTCAACAACGGTTCGTCGAGCATGGACTGTCTCGTGCGGGACCTGTCGGCCTCCGGCGCGCGCCTGGCCATCAGCCAGACCGCCATCCTGCCCGAGTCGTTCGACCTCTACATCCCGGTCAAGGAGAAGACCTACCGCTCCAGCCTGCGCTGGCGGCGCAGCGACGGCATCGGCATCACCTTCATGGACGAGGGCGCGGCCAAGAGCGCCGAAGCCAGGAGCGCCGAGGCCAGGAGCGCCGAGGCCAGGAGCGCCGAGGCCAGGAGCGCCGAAGCGAAGGCTGCCGAGGCCAAGGCTGGCGCCGAGGCGACATCGACGGCGGGCGAGGCCCACGCTCGGGAGCCGTCCGCCCCCGCCGCACCGGAACCCGCGGCGTCCGCGCAGGACGCCGCCGCGATGTTCGCCCTCGGGCGCCGGGTGAAGGAACTCGAGGCCGAGAACGCCGCCCTGCGCCAGACCCTCTCGAGCCTGCTCAAGTCCACCGCCGCCTGATCCGCCCGACCGGCGCCGTCATCCGAACTTCGCCTGAGCGCTTCCCAAAGCGGATCTCGGTCATCCTCAGGCGCCGCGGGCTCGGTGATACGCCTCCAACTTTATCGAACCGGAACCCGTATCACGCCGCGAGCGCTGCCCGGATGCGCGCGGCATGCTCGGCCAGCCGCTCGGGATCGGCCATCCGCCCGGTGTGGCCGGTCAGCGCCACGCCCTCGTGGCGCGGCAGGATGTGAACGTGCAGGTGGAACACCGTCTGCCCGCCGGCCGGCTCGTTGTACTGGAAGATCGTCAAGCCATCGGCCGTGAAGGCCGCCTTGACCGCACGGGCGACGCGCTGGACCGTGGCCGCGACGGCGGCCAGCGAGGCCAGCTCCGCATCGAGCAGACCGCGCGCGGGGGCCTTGGGGATCACCAGGGTATGGCCCTCGGCCTGGGGCATCACGTCCATGAAGGCGAGGGTGTCGGCGTCCTCGTAGACCCGATGGGCGGGAATCTCGCCGCGCAGGATCCGGGCGAAGATGTTGGTGGGATCGTACGGGGTCGTCATGGCGTCCGGCTCCGGCTGATGGCGGCGGCACGATGCACAGGCGGGCCGCCGCCGTCCACTCCGCCGCGAACCGCGCGCGCCCTCGCGCGTTCGTCTGCGCAACGCGGCGACAAGGACATAGGATTTCATGGCTCACGAGAGCAACGGGGCCATCTACACCGCCGCGGGCGCCAATCTCGCCATCGCCGCGGCGAAGTTCGTGGGCGCCTTCTTCACGGGAAGCTCGGCGATGCTGGCCGAGGGCGTCCACTCCCTCGTCGATACCGCCAACCAGATCCTGCTGCTGATCGGCCTGAAGCGCGCCAAGCGTCCGGCCAACGCGCGCCACCCGTTCGGCTACGGCCGCGAGATCTATTTCTACGCCTTCATCGTGGCGCTGTTCATCTTCCTCGGTGGCGGCGCCTTCGCCATCTACGAGGGCATCCACAAGATCCAGCACCCGGAAGCGCCCGCCGATGCGGTGATCTGGGGCCGGACCGTTCCGGGCCTGTGGGTCAACCTCGCCATCCTCGGGTTCGCGGTGGTGGCCGAGGGCTACTCCTGCCTCGTGGCGATCAGGGCCTTCTGGAGCGAGAAGGGCAGCCGTCCGCCGATCACCGCGATCCGACGCAGCAAGGACCCGGCCCTGTTCACGGTGCTGGTGGAGGACGTCGCGGCCCTGCTCGGACTGCTGGTGGCCCTGGCCGGCGTCGTCCTCGCCCACGTCCTCGATTGGCCGGCCCTCGACGGCTGGTCCTCGGTGGGCATCGGCCTGATCCTGATCGGGATGGCGATCTTCCTGATGATCGAGACGCACGGCCTTCTCATCGGCGAGGCCGCCGACCCCGAACTCGTGGCCGCCATCGGTACGGCCATGCGCGAGGAACCCGGCGTCCACCACGTCAACGCGGTGCTGACCCAGCACCTGGGTCCCCAGGACATCCTCGTGAACGTCAGCCTCGACATGGACGACGCCATGCGCGCGGGCGAGATCGAGGCCCTGGTCTCGCGCCTGGAGGCGACGCTCAAGCGCGAGCATCCCACCGTCACGCGGGTGTTCATCGAGGTCCAGTCGCGCCGCGACGCGGCGGCGACGCCGGTTCCCGCGTGAGGGCGGTCGTCAGGGTGCCGGTTCGGCCAGCGCCCGGGCCACATCCGCTTCGAAGTCGGTGGGCTTGGTCTGGGGCGGGTAGCGTCCGATCACGCGGCCGTCGCGGCCGACGAGGAACTTGGTGAAGTTCCACTTGATGCCGGTGGTGCCGAGCAGTCCGGGCTTCTCCGACTTCAGATGGGAAAAGACCGGGTCCGCCTCGGGGCCGTTCACCGCGACCTTGGCCATCACCGGGAAGCTGACCTCGTAGGTCAGGCTGCAGAACCGGGCGATCTCGTCGGCGTCGCCGGGCTCCTGCCCCCCGAACTGGTTGCAGGGAAACCCGAGCACCACGAGCCCTTCGGAGCGGTGGCGCCGCCACAGCGCCTCCAGCCCCTCGTATTGCGGGGTGAAGCCGCATTTCGAGGCGGTGTTGACCACGAGCAGCACCTGGCCGCGGTGCCGGGACAGGGGATAGGGCGTGCCGTCGGCGCTCTTGGGCGCGAGGTCGTAGAGGGTGGTCACGGGGTGGCTGCTCCGGTGCGCCGCTCGACGAGGCTGGCGAGATAGGCGGCGCCGAGCGGAATGATGCCGTCGTCGAAGTCGTAGGCCGCGTTGTGGAGGTTGGCGCGCCCCTCCATGCCGATCCAGGCATAGCTGCCGGGCACCGCCGCCGCCATATCTGCGAAATCCTCGCTGCCCATGTGGGCGCGGGCGCGCCCGTTCACCGCCTCCGCCCCGAACAGGTCGCGGGCGATCTGTGTCGCCGCCTCGGTCTCGGCCGGGGCGTTGACGAGCACCGAGAACACGTCCCGGATCTCCACCTCGATCCGGGCGCCGTAGGCTGTCGCCAACCCCGCAGCGAGGTCGCGGATGCGGGTGGCGATCAGGCTGCGCAGGGCCGGATCGAAGCTGCGCACGGTCCCGGCCAGATGCGCCTCCTCGGGGATGACGTTGTAGGCGGCGCCCGCATGGATCCGGGTAATCGACACGACCGCGCTCGCCAGCGGGTCGGCGTTGCGCGCGACGATGGACTGCATCGCCTGGGCCAGGGCGGTGGCCACCAGGATCGGGTCGACGGCGCGGTTGGGCTGGGCCGCGTGGGCGCCGCGCCCGACGACGCGGATGTCGAAGAAATCCGCCGCCGCCATCGCCGGCCCTGGGCAGAACTCGATGCGCCCGCGGGCGAGGTTGGGGGCGTTGTGGAGCCCGTGGACCTCGTCGCAGGGGAAGCGCGCGAACAGGCGATCGGCGATCATGGCCCGCGCGCCCCCGAGCCCCTCTTCCGCAGGCTGGAAGATGAAGAGGGCGGTGCCGGAAAAATCGCGGGTCTCGGCGAGGTAGCGGGCGGCGCCGAGCAGCATGGTGGTGTGGCCGTCGTGGCCGCAGGCGTGCATCTTGCCGGGGATCGTCGAGCGATAGGGCAGGTTCGTCGCCTCCTCGATCGGCAGGGCGTCCATGTCGGCCCGCAGGCCGATGCGGCGCCCGGCGGGCGAGCGCCCCTCCAGCACCCCGACGACCCCGGTCCCGCCGATGCCGCGATGGACCGCGATGCCGTAGGCTTCGAGATGCGCGGCGACGATGCCGGCCGTGCGCACCTCCTCGAAGCCGAGTTCGGGATGGGCGTGGAGGTCGCGGCGCAGGGTCGTCAGTTCGTCGGCGAAGGCGGCGATGCGGTCGATCGGGCTCATGCGTCGTCCTCCTTGTCCGAGCCCGCCTTGTCCGAGCCCGCGGCGCGCCGGAACGGCGTCATGGTCCCGAGGACGTCGGCGGCCTCGGCGACGTGGTCGCGCTCGCGCACCAGGTAGTCCGCCACCGCCCGGCGCAGGGCGGGATCGGCGATGTCGTGGGCCGAATGCATCAGCACCGGCCGGTAGCCCCGGGCGAGCTTGTGCTCGCCCTGCGCCCCCGCCTCCACCCGCTTCAGGCCGCGGGCCAGGGCGAAATCGATGGCCTGGTAGTAGCAGACCTCGAAATGCAGGAAGGGATGGTCCTCCGCGCAGCCCCAGTTGCGGCCGTAGAGGGCGACGTCGCCGATGAGGTTGATGGCCCCGGCGATGTACCGCCCCTCGCGTTTGGCCATCACCAGCAGGATGCGCTCGGGCATGCGCTCGCCGATGAGCGCGAAGAAGCGCCGGTTGAGGTAGGGCCGCCCCCATTTGCGCGCGCCGGTGTCGACGTAGAAGTCGTAGAACGCGTCCCAGACCGCCTCGGTGAGAGCGGCGCCGGTGAGGTGCTCGATGGTGATGCCGTTGGCCAGGGCGTCGCGGCGCTCGCGCCGGATCGCCTTGCGCTTGCGCGAGGCCAGCGCCCCGAGGAAATCCTCGAAGTCGGCGTAGCCGGCGTTGTCCCAGTGGAACTGCTGGTCGACCCGCTGCAGGAAGCCCAGGGCCCCGGCCGCCTCCCACTCGCCCTCCTGCATGAAGGTGACGTGGATCGAGGAGGCCTCGGTCTCCTGGCGCAGGGCGCGCAGGCCCGCGACGAGGGCGGCGCGCGCGAGGTCCGGATCCTGCCCCGGCGCGATCAGGAAGCGCGGCCCGGTGACGGGGGTGAAGGGCACGCTGACCTGGAGCTTCGGATAATAGCTGCCGCCGGCCCGCTCGTAGGCATCGGCCCAGCCGTGGTCGAACACGTATTCGCCCTGGCTGTGCGATTTCAGGTAGCAGGGGACCACGCCCAGGAGGGTGCCCTCCTGCTCCACCGAGACGTGCAGCGGCAGCCAGCCGGTTCGGCGGGAGACGCAGCCGGAATCCTCCAGCGCGGAGAGAAAGGCGTGGCTGACGAACGGGTTGTGGGTCTCGTCGCCACCCGCGAGCGTCTCGGCGGAAGTGGCACAGGCGTCCCATCGCGCGGCCGGGATCTGGGCGAGACCCGTGAGCGGGCGCACCTGCAGTTCCGCCGGTGACGTGGGCGCCTCGTCCGGAGTTTTCATCCTGTCCAATCTAGCCCCATCCCGTCCAATCTAGCCCGATGACGGGGGCGAGCAAGCGGACGCCGGCATCCCCGCCGTCGCAGGGCCCGGCGATGCCGGCGGGGCGGAGTGCGCCGAGCGCCCTTGCCACGTCGGTGGCCGGCGAACGCGGGGAGCGGCTAGGGACGAAACCCCTCGAACACCATCTGATCGGCGTGGGCCGACGCCAGCGCGCGCTGGTCCGGGGTGCGCACCGTCCAGGTCATCACCGGCATCCCGCCGAGACGGCGGCAGAGGTGGGTGGCCGCGCAGGGGAGATCGTCGACCCGCCAGGACAGGAAGTCCGGCCGACTCTCGGAGAGATGCAGCAGGTCGGACAGCGACCGGCGCAGGCTCGGCGCCAGGGCGGCATAGGAGGGGTCGTCCTGGTTGGTCTCGCCCACGATCCCGCGGGGGATCGCCGGGGCGAGGTCGGCGAGCGCCGCGACGAGGGTCGGATCGAACGACTTGACCGCCACCGGCCCGTCCTGGCCGGACACCACCTCGGCCACGCGCCGCACCAGCCGCAGGTCGCCCATGAACCGCGACTTCACCTCGACAACGAGGGGCACCCGGCCGCCGATGGCCGAAAGGAACGCGGACAGGGTGGGAATGCGCTCCCCGGTGCCGGCCACGCCGAGCCGCCCGAGCGCCGCCGCGTCGAGGGCGGCGACGGGGTCGCCGACATCGGTGAGCCGGCCGAGCGCCACGTCGTGGAACACCATCGCCTCGCCGTCGGCGCTGAGCTGGACGTCGCATTCGATGGCGTAGCCGCCGGCGACCGCGGCCTGCGCCGCGGCGAGGGTGTTCTCGGGAATGCCGGCGGCGCGATCGTGCAGGCCGCGATGGGCGATCGGCCGGGCGGTGAGCCAGGCCGGGGCGTTGGCTGCCATCACTTCACCTCGAACATCGCCTCGACCTCGACGGCGGCGTCCAGCGGCAGCCCGGCCACGCCGACGGTGGAACGGGCGTGGCGGCCGCGGTCCCCCAGCACGGCGACCATCAGGTCGGAAGCGCCGTTCATGATCGGCGCGAGCGCATGGAAGCCGGCGGCGGCGTTGATGAAGCCGCCCAGGCGCAGGCACTGGACGACGCCGCGGTCGAGGTCGCCCACCGCCGCCTCCACCTGCGCCAGGACGTTGAGGGCGCAGAGCTTGGCCGCCTCGAACCCGGCCTCGGTGGAGACGCCCTCGCCGAGCTTGCCCTTGTGCGCCGGGGCGATGGTGCCGTCGGGCCCGAAACAGATCTGGCCCGAGACGATGACGAGATTGCCGCTGCGGATGAAGGGAACGTAGTTGGCCACGGGGGCTGCGGCCTTGGGCAGGGTGAGGCCGAGATCGGCCAGGCGTTGCGTGACGGTGCTCATCGGGGCTGGGATCTCCTGGGGCACGAAGCGCGGAAGGCGCGCCGCTGCGCGGCTCTGAACACGGCCGGTGGGACGGATGCAACCCGGAACCGGCCGCGCCTGGCGTCCCTCACCCGGCGTACCTCACCTGGGCCCTCGATGACCGGGAGCCTTTCCTGCTCGCGATGGCGCAGCGGCGGCCGGATGACGAGGCGTCGGCGGCTCTGGATTCCGGGTTCTCCTGCGGCGCCCCGGAACGACCGGGCACGAGGATTTCCCGGTTCGGGTCACATTTCGGGCGTCGGTCGTCGACCTCGGTTCGGAGCCTGCCGGCGAGGCACGCGATTGACAGAACCAGCCATGTCTCTAGTAATCGCGCGCGTGCCGCCCCGTTTCGAGGCGGCATTGTCATTTCCGGCGGCCGCTGTCCCCGATCGCGCATTCACGGAGACGAACACGTGACATCCGCCCTTCTGCCGACCTATGCCCGGGCTCCCATCGCCTTCGAGCGGGGAGAGGGCGCCTGGCTCGTGACGGAGGGCGGCGAGCGCTACCTCGACTTCGGCGCGGGCATCGCGGTCAACGCGCTGGGCCACGCCCACCCCCACCTCGTCGAGGCCCTGACCGCGCAGGCGGCCAAGCTGTGGCACACCTCCAACCTGTTCCAGATCCCGCAGGGCGAGCGCCTCGGGCGGCGCCTCGTGGACGCGACCTTCGCGGACACGGCCTTCTTCTGCAATTCCGGGGCGGAGGCCAACGAGGCCGCCATCAAGATGGCGCGCAAGTACCATGCGGCCGGCGGCGCGCCGGAGCGGTGGCGCATCGTCACCTTCGAGGGCGCCTTCCACGGTCGCACCCTGGCGACGCTGGCCGCCGGCGGGCAGCAGAAGTACATCGAGGGCTTCGGGCCCAAGGCCGACGGCTTCGACCAGGTGCCGTTCGGCGACCACGAGGCGCTGCTCGCGGCCATCGGCCCGGAGACGGCAGCCCTGATGATCGAGCCGATCCAGGGGGAGGGCGGCATCCGCTCGGTGCCGCCGCAGTGCCTGCGCGGCCTGCGCGAGTTGTGCGACGCGCGCGGCCTGCTGCTCATCATGGACGAGGTCCAGACCGGGGTCGGGCGCACGGGCAGGCTGTTCGCGCACGAATGGGCCGGCATGGCCCCCGACATCATGAGCGCGGCCAAGGGCATCGGCGGCGGCTTCCCCCTCGGGGTCTGCCTCGCCACCGCCGAGGCCGCCCGCGGCATGACGGCCGGCAGCCACGGCACCACCTTCGGCGGCAACCCCCTCGCCATGGCGGTGGGCAACGCCGTCCTCGACGTGGTGCTGGCCGACGGCTTCCTCGACCACGTCCAGCGCATGGGGCTCCTGCTCAAGCAGCGCCTCGCCGCGCTCAAGGACCGCCACCCCCATATCGTCGCCGAGATCCGCGGCAGCGGCCTGCTGCTGGGGCTCAAGCTCAACGTGCCCAACACCGATTTCGCCGCCGCGGCCCGCGACCACCACCTGCTGGTGATCCCCGCCAGCGACAACGTGGTCCGGCTGTTGCCTCCGCTGATCGTCACGGACGCCGACGTCGAGGCGGCCGTGGAGCGTCTCGAGGCGACCGCGGCCGGCCTCGAGCGCGACATCCGCGGCGCCGCCGCGTGAGCCTCCCGACGCAGACGTGATCCCGTCGTGAGCGACGGGCCTCATTTTCCAACCGGACGACCGGAACCCGGACGCATCGAACGGGGTCCTCATCGGGGCCGGACAAGTTGAAGAACGGACAGATGACGACGACGACCTCCGGGACCGCCACAGCCGCCAGCCACGCGGGTCCCCGCCACTTCCTCGACCTCAAGGATTTCTCCGGGGAGGACCTGCGCGCGATCCTCGACTCCAGCGCCGCCATGAAGGGCCGCCGCCGCAAGGGCGAGGTCGCGGCCGAACGGCCCCTCACCGGCCGGATGCTGGCGATGGTGTTCGACCGCCCCTCCACCCGCACCCGGGTCTCCTTCGACGTGGCGATGCGCGAGCTCGGCGGCGAGACGCTGATGCTCACCGGCAAGGAGATGCAGCTCGGGCGCGGCGAGACCGTGGGCGACACCGCCCGCGTGCTGTCGCGCTACATCGATGCGATCATGATCCGCATCCTCGACCACGACCTGATGCTCGAACTCGCCGAGCATGCCGAGGTGCCGGTGATCAACGCGCTCACCAAGGTCTCGCACCCCTGCCAGATCATGGCCGACGTCATGACCTTCGAGGAGCACCGCGGGCCGATCCGGGGCCGCACCATCGCCTGGTCGGGGGACGCCAACAACGTGCTCGCCTCCTGGGCGCATGCGGCCGCGCGCTTCGACTTCACCCTCAACGTCGCCGCCCCGCCCGACCTGTCGGTTCCCCCCGACCTGATCGCCTGGGCGAAGGCCGAGGGCGCGCGCCTCAACCTCACCACCGATCCCTACGAGGCGGTGGCGGGTGCGGACGCGGTGGTGACCGACTGCTGGGTCTCCATGGGCGACGAGGACGAGCATTCCCGCCACGCCCTGCTCATGCCCTACCAGGTCGATGCCCGCCTGATGAAGGCGGCGGCCAAGGACGCGCTGTTCCTCCATTGCCTGCCGGCCCACCGCGGCGAGGAGGTCACCGCCGAGGTGATCGACGGGCCGCAGTCGGTGGTGTTCGACGAGGCCGAGAACCGGCTGCACGCGCAGAAGGGGATCCTGGCCTGGTGCCTGGGGGCGGGCGGGGCCTGAACCCAGGGTTGGGGATGGTCTTGCAGCGGCGGCGGCGAAGGACCGATACGTCGGAACACCGACGGGAGTGGCCTTGACTGTGTTGACATCGTGTATACGATTTGTCGATGGAAGCGCGGTCTTCGGACCTTCCAGACGACGGAGGCGTCCATGAGTGTCGACGGCCTGGATGGCCTTCCGCCGCGCCGCAGCTCCACGATCAACCTGCGCATCGAGGGCGAGACGCGCGATCTGATCGATAGCGCAGCCTCGGTCCTCGGCAAGACGCGGACCGAGTTCATGATCGATACCGCACGCCGCCATGCCGTCGACGTTCTGCTGGACCAGCGCCTGTTCGTGCTGGACGACGCACGGCACGCCGCCTTCGTATCGGCCCTCGACGCACCGCCGTCGCCTGGCCCCCGGCTGACCGCGCTGATGCGCAAGACACCGCTTTGGGACAGGTGAGCAATGCTCGGGCGCCCAGTGCCGCTCGGAGCGCATCACATCCTGGACCGCTTCGCATGCGGGCGGCCCGTGCTCGACGATTGGCTGAAGAACCAAGCCCGTCGCAGCGAAGGGAAGTTCGCCCGTACCTACGTCGTGTGCGAAGACGATGTCGTGGTAGGCTACTACTGCGTCTCGGCTGGAACGGTGGAGCGCGCAGGCGCCCCGGGGCGGCTGCGGCGCAATGCTCCCGAGCCGATCCCGGTCTCGATCCTCGGTCGCCTGGCGGTCGACCTTACCCATGCCGGTCGCGGGCTCGGCGCGGACCTACTCGCGGATGCTTTCCGGAGGATCGCGCAGGCCGCCGAGATCATCGGGATCGGCGCCGTCATGGTCCATGCCCTCGATGAGGCAGCGCTGGCGTTCTATCGACGGCAGGCGGAGTTTCTGGCCTTTCCGGACGGGTCACGCACCCTGTTCCTTCCCATGGGGACGATCTCGGGCAGCCTGTGACGCGGGCCGGCAGGCTTGTGTGTGATACCAAGGCGCGACACGTCATCCACGGTCAGTCACGGGCGGGCGGCAGCCTTCGAAGGGTCGATTGCGTTCCTTCGGCATCGGGTTCCCGCATGACCCTGCAGCACCGTTCCACGAGCCGAAGGGAGGGGCCATGGCCTCCGGACACGAGACATCCGCCGTCATCGAGGGCGAGGACGACGTCGCCCTGCCGTTTTCGGTGGAGGCGCTGGACGTGCGCGGCCGCGTCGTGCGCCTAGGCGCGTCCGTCGACACCATCCTGCGCCGGCACGGCTATCCCGATCCGGTGGCGCGGCTGCTGGGCGAGGCGGCGGCACTGACGGTGCTGCTCGGCTCGTCGCTGAAGTTCGAGGGCCGTTTCCAGCTCCAGACCCGCACCGACGGCCCGGTGGAGATGATCGTCGTCGATTTCGAGGCGCCCGATTCCTTGCGCGCCACCGCCCGCTTCGACGCGGCGCGGATCTCGGCCCTGGGCGTACCGCCGCTCAAGAGCGAGGACCTGATCGGGCAGGGGCATCTGGCCATGACCATCGACCAGGGCTCCGAGCGCAGCCGCTACCAGGGCGTCGTGGCGTTGGAAGGCCAGAGCCTGGAGGAGGCGGCCCACCAGTACTTCCGCCAGTCCGAGCAGATCCCGACGCAGGTGCGCCTGGCCGTGGCCGAACGGTTCGAGGACGGCGTCACCAGCTACCGGGCCGGCGGCCTGCTCGTGCAGTTCCTGCCCCAATCCATCGACCGCGCGCGGTTGGCCGACCTGCCGCCGGGCGACATCCCCGAGGGCCACCTCCATGTCGGCGGCGGGACGGCGCCCGAGGACGACGCCTGGGTCGAGGCGCGCTCGCTGGTCGCCACCGTGGAGGACCACGAACTCGTCGATCCCACCGTGTCGTCGCAGCGGCTGCTCTACCGCCTGTTCCACGAGCGCGGCGTCCGGGTGTTCGAGGCGCAGGGCGTGCGCGAGCAATGCCGCTGTTCGCCCGAGCGGGTCCTCGGGATGATCCGCTCGTTCTCGGTGCAGGAACGCCGTGACATGGTCGCCGACGACGGCCGCATCGGCATCACCTGCGAGTTCTGCTCGCGCCGCTACGATCTCGATCCGGCGGAGGTCGAGGCGGACGGCGGCGCGCACTGATCTCGACCGGACGGCCCGAGACTCGACCGAGACCCGGGCTCTCGCCGTCACGCGCGAGGTCTGTCGTCACGCATGCTGTCATCTTGCGATGCGAGATGACAGGACGTCGTTTTTCTTGCCGGCGGAAACGAACGGTTTTGCCCCGTTCGACGTTTCGGATCCCTGAAGATCTGGGAGGAACGTCGATGAAGAAGATCGGATTGGGTCTCGCCGCATTACTGATGTCGACATCGGTCTATGCACAAGGTGCCGGCACGGCGGCCGGCGGCAGCGCCGCGCGCGAGGGTGCGGGCGCCAGCGGGCAAGTCAGCGGCGGTGGGCAGGGCAACGCCGGGCAGGGCAACGCCTCGCAGGGAATGGGCCAGAAGGCGTCCGAGGGACGCGCAGGCGCATCGGCCAAGCAGGACAATGCCCAGCCGGGTCCGGCGGGGCGTGACGCCGCGGGCGCGGATTCCGGCAAGCGCGATGCGTCCAGGCAGGATTCCGGCAAGACGGAGGGCAGATCCGGCGGTGAGGCCTCCGACCGTCGCGACACCGCGGGTCGGGACGGCGGACGCGACGAGAGGGCCGAGCGGCGCGGTGGACGCGACGGCATGCGCGGCGACCGTGACGACCGGTCGGTGAGCCGCCGTGGCGAGCGCCGGATCGACACCCGGGTGGAGGGACGCACCCGCACCAGCCAGCGCACCGTGCTGCTGGGCGGCCGGCGCGTGGTCTACGGCTCGCCCGAGTACCGGCGCCTCGTGGTGATCGAGCGTCGCCGTGGCGGCAATCGCTACGTCGAGGGCGGCCGCCGCCGCTACGTCACCATCCGCGGCCAGCGCGTCGTCTACGGCTCGCCGCAGTACCGGCGCCTCGTCACCGTGCGCGAGACCACCAAGCGCCGTCCCGGCTCGCGCTACGTGGTGGTTCGCGGCCAACGCGTCGTCTACGGCTCGCCGCAGTATCGACGCCTCACGGTGACCACCCGCGAGCGTGGCGGCGTGTCCGTGGGGGCCCGCTTCAGCGAGCGCTCGCGCGGTGGCGTGGAGGTGCGCAACAGCGTCTCGACGCGCAGCGAGTCCCGCGAGGAGCGCCGCACCGGGGGTGGCATGCGCAACGAGGGCGGGCGTAACGAGGCCGGCCGCGGCGACATGAACCGCCGCGACGAGAACCGCAACGGGCAGGGCCGGGCCGAGCGGTCCGGCAATGCCGGCCGCGAGGGCGGTTCCGAGCAGCAGGGCATCCGCAACGCCGCCGATCGCGGCGGGGCCGACGCCGACAAGGGCACCACGAACGCCGGCGGCCGCTCCATGGGCGGGAATTCCGAGGGCAGTCGCGGCGGTGCCGCCGGTCAGTCCGCGCCGGGTGGCGCACCGCGCAACTGATCGCTCGGGACAGGCCCGACGCCCCGAAGAGCCGGAGCGGCAGCCAGCCGCTCCGGCTCTTCCACGTCGTCTCCGCGGGGCCCCGGAAGAACCGTCAGCTCTTGAGCACCGGCTCGGCGATCTCGCCGCCGCCCCGGCGCGCCAGGTAGGCCGGCTGGAACAGGCACATCCGCACCGCGTCGCGGTACTTGCCGTTCACGAAGAACTCGTCCTTGAGGATGCCCTCGGGCTCGAAGCCGCAGCGTTCGTAGATGCGCACCGCGCGGGCATTGTCGCGATCCACATGCAGGTAGAGCTTGTGGATGTTGAGGACGCTGAAGGCGTAGTCCATGGCGATCCGGGTGGCGCGGGGCGCATAGCCCTGCCCCTGGAAGGCCGGGTGGATCGCGATCTGGAATTCGCAGCGCCGGTGGAGGTGGTTGATCTCCACGAGCTCGACGAGGCCGGCGGGCGCGCCGTCGGAATTGGCGATGATGAAGCGCCGCTCGGTCTGGTTGTGGATGTTGCGCTCGTAGAGCTGCGCCAGTTCGGCGAAGGACTCGTAGGCCTCCTCGAACCAGTAGCGCATGATGCTGTCGTTGTTGTTGAGCTGATGCACGAACATCAGGTCCTCGCGCTCCAGCGGCCGGAGCTTGACCGGGCCGTCGGCGGCGATGGTGCGGGGGGTGACGGTTCTCATGACGGGACGGCCCTCACGAACCCGCGCAGTCGGCGGCAAGGCGGCGCATGAAGGCGGCGCCCGCCTCCAGGGCCGCGAGGGTGATGAATTCGTCGGGCTGGTGGGCCTGGTCGATGGAGCCGGGCCCGCACACCACGGTGGGGATGCCCGCCGCCTGGAAGCGGCCGGCCTCGGTGGCATAGGGCACCGAGATCGTGTGGTTGCGGCCCGCCAGCCGCAGCGCCAGCCGCTCGGCGTCGGAACCGGGCTCGGGCGCCAGCCCCGGCACCGCCACCTCCTCCAGGGTCTCGATGCGCCCGAACGGGCCGTAGCGGTTCAGCCGGTCGCGGGTGACGGCGGCGACCCTCGCCTCGAACAGGGCCGGGATCTCGGCCATGTCGAGGTCGGGCAGGCCGCGGAACTCCCAGTGGAAGGTGCAGACCTTGGGCAGGATGTTGCGGGCCGTGCCGCCGTGGATCGTACCCACGTGGACTGTGGTGGCCGGCGGGTCGAACCGGCCCGAGGCGTCGCCCCGCGCGATCATCGCGTCGGCGATGCGGTTGAGCTCCGACACGAGGTCTGCCGCCGCCATCACGGCGTTGGCCCCGAGCATGGGCTTGGCGGAATGGGCCTCGTGCCCGTGGACGGTGGTGAGATAGGTGACGATGCTCTTGTGGGCGTCGGCCACCTCCATGTCGGTGGGCTCGCCGACGACGACCGCGCCGGGCCGGGGCAGATCGGCGCCGAACCGGGCGATGGTGTCGGCCACCCCGAGGCAGGTGGTCTCCTCGTCGTAGGACAGGAGGATATGGATCGGCCGCTTGAGGCCTGCGGCGAGGAAGTCCGGCACGGCGGCGAGCGCCAGGGCGCAGAAGCCCTTCATGTCGACGGCCCCGCGGCCGATGGCCCGCCCGTCCTCCACCCGCAGGGCGAAGGGGTCGCCGGTCCAGGCCTGGCCCGTGACGGGGACGACGTCGGTATGGCCCGAGAGCACGACGCCGCCGTCGACCCTGGGGCCGAGGGTGGCGAAGATCGCGGCCTTGTCGCCGGCCGCGTTGGGCACGCGCACCGTGGGCACGCCCCAGCCCGCGAGGTAGTCGCAGACCATGTCGACGAGGGGCAGGTTGGTCTTCGAACTCTCGGTGTCGAACGCGACGAGGTGTTCGAGCAGCTCGAGGTGCGTCAGCCGCCGTCCGTGCGCGGACATGACGGTCAGTGGACGCTGCGGCGGACGTGCGGCGAATCGAGGGAGAAGGCCGGGATCTCGGCCTCGAAGCTTTCGCCGGCGTGTGTCGCCATGGTGTAGCTGCCGGCCATGAGCCCGTCCGGCGTCGTGAGCGGGCAGCCGCTGGTGTAGCTGAACGATTCGCCCGGATCGAGCACCGGCTGCTTGCCGACGACCCCGGCGCCGCGCACCTCCTGGCAGGCGCCGCGCCCGTCGATGATGCGCCAGTGGCGCGAGCGCAGCTGCACCGGCTCGGAGCCGTTGTTCACGATCTCGACGGTGTAGGCGAAGAAGTAGCGGCTCTCGCTCGGGGAGGATTCCTCCTCCACGAAGCGGGGCTCGACGGTCACGCTGATGCCGCGCGTCTGGGCCTTGTACATGGCTGAAAGAAGCTCCTGACCCGCATCGTCCGGGCTCGCGCCGCCAACGCGACAGGGATGTGATGCCGTGGTACGTCCGCCCGAAAACCGCGTCAATCGGTACGGCGACCGATCCCCGCCGAGGACCCAATCCGTGCGTCAGGAGACCCGGCCCATCGCGCCGACCGACATGGCCCCGGTGCGGCTCGTCCCCTTCGACGCGCTCCTCGGGGCGCTCGGCCTCGGCGGTCTCGCGCTCGGGTTCGCCTGGGTCGATCCCGAGGGCAACCGCTGGCCCGCCGGCGCCCTGATCGGGGCGCTCGTGGTCGACGGGCTCGGTCGCCTGGCCGGGCGCATCGCGGCCCGCCGCAGCCCCGGGCACGGGGCGATGGCGATGGCCTCGCTCATCCTGCTGCCCGATCGCGCCGTGCCGGCGGTGGCCGTCGCCCTGGCCGCCGCCGCGATCGCCTGGGGGGAGGGATTTCCCGTGATGGCGAGCCTCGTGGCCGGCCTCCTGGCGATGGGCGGCATCGCGCGCCTGGCCATCGTGCGCCGGATTCTCGCCGGGGAGACCGCCGACGATCCCGAACCCTGACCGGACGCCCGCGGGCCGCGGGCAAACGCGGTTTACGGGGATTTAAGCGTTCTGCCGCCTAGGTGGGGAAGGGCTCGGGTGGGGAAAGGCTTGCCGGCCCACCGACCGGGCCGGACGGGAGCGCGGGCTGAACGGCATGAGCACACGGCGCGAGTCCCAGGCCCCGACCGTCCCCGGCATCCTGTCGTCGCAGGGCATCGCCGCCCTGACCGAGGCCGGCGGCATCCTCCCCGCCACGCCCTTCGCCCACGACCAGATCCAGCCGGCCAGCCTCGACCTGCGGCTCGGGAGCCGGGTCTACCGGGTCCGCACCAGCTTCCTGCCGGGCAACCGCGCGGTGGCCTCCTGCATCGAGGCCTTCGCCCTGCACGAGATGGACCTGACCGGCGGCGCCGTCCTGGAGACCGGCTGCGTCTTCATCGCCGAGTTGCAGGAGGGCCTCGCCCTGCCCCCCGACGTCTCGGCCGGCGCCAACCCCAAGAGCTCCACCGGGCGCATCGACGTCTTCACCCGGGTCATCACCGACGGGGGGGCCGCCTTCGACCAGGTCGAGGCCGGCTACCACGGCCCGCTCTATGCCGAGATCTCGCCGCGCACCTTCCCGGTGAAGGTGCGCACCGGCTCGCGCCTGTCGCAGATCCGCTTCCGGCGCGGCGAGGTCCGGCTCACCGACACCGAACTCGCCGCCCTCCATGCCCGCTCGCCGGTGGTGAACAGCGCCGCGCCCTCGTTCCAGGGGGGTGTCGCCGTCTCGGTGGACCTCTCCGGCTTCGACGGGCTGATCGGCTACCGGGCGCGGCGCCATACCGGCCTCGTCGACGTCGATGCGCCGGGCCGCCACAGGGTGGCCGATTTCTGGGAGCCGATCCCGGCGGACGCGTCGCGCGCGCTCATCCTCGATCCGGGCCAGTTCTACATCCTGGCCTCGAAGGAGGCGGTGCAGGTGCCGCCCGACCACGCCGCCGAGATGGTGCCGTTCGATCCGCTGGTGGGCGAATTCCGGGTGCATTACGCCGGCTTCTTCGATCCCGGCTTCGGCCATGCCAGCGCCGGCGGCGCCGGCGCGCGGGCGGTGCTCGAGGTGCGCTCGCGCGACGTGCCGTTCCTGCTCGAGGACGGACAGGTGGTGGGCCGCCTCGTCTACGAGCGCATGGCGCAGGTTCCGACCACCCTCTACGGCTCCGGGGCCGGCTCGAACTACCAGGCCCAGGGCCTCAAGCTGTCGAAGCACTTCGTCTGAGAACGACCGCCCTCAGGGAACCGCCGGGCGCTGGACCGGCCCCTTGCGGGCGGGCGGCTTTGCGGCCTCGACCTCCGACACGGCCGGATCGCCGGCCAGGACCGGCAGCATGTCGAGGCTGAGGGGCGGGGGCGCCGGCCGCGCGGCCGTTCTGGCGGGCGGCGGCACCGCGAGCGGAGTTGCCGGAGGCGAGACGACGGAGGGAGTCGCCGCCGGGGCAGCGGGTTTGGGTGGATCGACGGCCACCGCCGTCCGAACCGGCGGCATCGCAGCCGGGGGCTGACCCGGCGCCGGCCTGGCGATGGGGACGACGGCCACGGGGCGCGGCTCGATCCGCTTCACCTCGGGTTGGGCGGCGGCGGTGAGGACCGGCTTTCGCCCGACGAAGGACGGGATCGCCAGGGCCGACACCACCGCGACCGCGACGAGCGCCGGAACGATCAGACGCTCGAACGGCCGACGCCGCGACACCGAGCGCAGCGGACCGGCGGCGAGCCGTCGCCCGAACGGAAGGCGCCAGCGCCGCGAGATGTCGAGGTCCGCCTCGTCCTGACTGTGTCCCGCCATGCCGAGCCCCCGCCCGCATTGTCATTGCTATGACTGACGGAACTATAGAGCGGCCGGAGACGAGTCAATTTCTGGACGGTAAACCGACATGGACAAGCCGTCGACTGACGAAACTTCCGCCGGACTTGGAGCGCACCGCCCTCACCGGTCGCCGACGGGGCCGGAGACTCTAGACGTCGGCGGCGGCACGGTCGACGAACCATCGCACCGGCCCGCGGACACGGGCGGCCGGCAGGTCCTCGCCCGCCGCCAGCCGCGCGAGCGGGTCGCGTTTTCCCGGCCCGCTGACGAGGAGCAGCACCGAACGGGCGGAAGCCAGGGCGGGAAAGGTCAGGCTGACGCGGGGCACGAACGGGGTCATCCCGGCCTCGGGCACCGCCACCACCCAGGCCGTGGTCTCCTCCAGGGCGGGCTGGCCGGGAAACAGCGAGGCGACGTGGCCGTCCTCGCCGAGGCCGAGCAGGACGAGGTCGAACAGGGGGCGAGCCGGATCGAGGGTCTCGGCACCGTAGAACGCCTTGAGCGCCGCCTCGTAGCGGCCGGCGGCGGCGTGCGGGCCGTCCGCCATCGGGATCGGATGGAACTGGCCGGCGGGGATGGCGCTCGCCGGCCCGAGGGCCTCGCGCGCCATGCGGACGTTGCTCAGGTCATCCTCGGCGGCCACGGCGCGGTCGTCGCCGAAGAACCAGTGCAGGCGCGACCAGGGGAGGTCGGCATACTCCGCCCCGGCGAGCGCCGTGTAGAGACGCCGGGGCGTCGAGCCGCCCGACAGGCACACGGCGATGCGCCCGTGCGGCGCCGAGGCGCACAGGGCCCGCAGGTGGTCGGCGGCGGCCCTGGCCACCGCGTCGGCGTCGTCGAACAGGACCGTGCCCTGGGGGAGGGGGATCATCGCGCGGCACCTTTCTGAGGGTGGGTCAGGTCGGCTCCCGGTGCCCGCCAAAGCCCTTCCGCATCGCCGAGAGCAGCTTGTCGGCGTAGGAGGCGTCCTCGCGGGAGCGGAAGCGGGCGTAGAGGGCCGCCGAGAGCACGTTGGCGGGCACCGATTCCTCGATGGCCGCATTGAGCGTCCAGCGCCCTTCCCCGGAATCGGCGACGAAGCCGGAGAACCCGGCCAGGGTCTCGTCGGCCGCCAGCGCCCCGGCGGTGAGGTCGAGGAGCCAGGACGAGACCACGCTGCCCCGGCGCCAGACCTCGGCGATGTCGCCCAGATCGAGGTCGAACCGGTGCGCCTCGGCCAGGTCCGGGGAGTCGGCATGCCGGAGGATGTCGAACCCCTCGGCGTAGGCCTGCATCAGCCCGTACTCGATGCCGTTGTGGACCATCTTGACGAAATGGCCGGCCCCGCTCCGGCCGGCATGGATGTAGCCTTGCTCGGCGCGCGGGTCGCGGCCCTCGCGGCCCGGCGTCTTGGGGATGGCGCCGGCGCCGGGAGCGAGAGTGCGGAAGATCGGGTCGAGGCGCTCGACGGCGGCGGTCTCGCCGCCGATCATCATGCAATAGCCGCGCTCCAGCCCCCAGACCCCGCCCGAGGTGCCGACGTCGACGTAGGAAATGCCCTTCGGCTTCAGGTCGGCGGCGCGGCGCACATCGTCCTTGTAGAAGGAGTTGCCGCCGTCGATGACGATGTCGTCGGCCGCCATCAGGGCGCCGAGCCGGGTCACCGTGCCGTCCGTGATCTCGCCGGCCGGCAGCATCACCCAGGCGGCGCGGGGGGCGTCGAGCTTGGCGACGAGGTCGTCCAGGCTGTCGGCGCCGGTCGCCCCCTCGGCCACCAGGGCCGCGACCGCATCGGGGTCCCGGTCGAACACCACCGCCGTGTGCCCGTCGCGCATGAGCCGCCGGACGATATTGCCGCCCATCCGGCCGAGACCGATCATACCGAGTTGCATGGGTGATCTCCCTCTGAGGAAGCATCATGGACCCTGCGGCCCACGATGCGTGCCAACCCTTGTCCTACCGATCCGCCCGTCCCCGAGGCGCCGCAGCGAAGCGAAGGCCTCGAAGGAGCCCTCCCGTTCGCGCCGTCGTCCCTGGAGCCCTCCTTCGAGGCCCGCCGAGGCGGGCACCTCGGGACGAGGTGGTGGAGGGGAACGACCGGACCGCGGTGGACAGCCCCGGCCTGGTCAGACCAGGGCCGCCTTGATCGCCGCCGCGATGCGCTTCAATCCCGCCTCGACGTCGCCGCCCTTGATGTGGACCCGCAGGGCCCGGCGCCCGCGCTCGGCCAGCACCGAGAAGTCGCCCCGCGCCTGGGCCGCCACCACCGTCCCGAACCCGAGGGTGCGGCCGGGAATGGGGAGGTCCTGCGCCGGGTCGGCGGTGATCTGGAGGAACACGCCGGTGTCGGGCCCGCCCTTGTAGGCCTGGCCGGTGGAGTGGAGGAAGCGCGGCCCGAACTCGAGGCAGGTGGCGACCTTGCGAGTGTCGCGCAGCCGCACCCTGGCGTCCTGCAGAATCGCCCGATGCCCTTCGTTGCGCGCGACATAGGCCAGAAGCGCCACGTAGTCGCCGTCCTTCACCCGGGCGAGATGGGCGGCGATGGCCGCCTCCAGCCCCTCGGCCGCCGCGGGCAGCGCCCCGGCGTTGGCGGGGTCGGCGTAGAGGGCGATGGTGTCGTCGGCAAACAGCGGCGTCTCGGCGGGCAGGGCGCCGTCGCGCTCGGCCGCGTCGAACAGCTTCTTCGTCTCGATCTTGCTCGCCTCGACGTCGGGCTGGTCGAACGGGTTGATGCCCATCATCGCGCCGACCACGGCGGTGGCCATCTCGAAGCGGAAGAACTCCTGCGGCAGCTGCTCCTCGTTGGCCATCGTGATGTGGACGACCGGATGCCCCTCGCGCTCGAGGTTGCGCACCGCCTCGTCCTGGTAGGGGTCGGCGCGATTGTCGAGGCGCAGGTACACGAAGATGCGGTCGCGGCCGTAGACCGCCGGCACGTCCACCGGCTCGCCGTCGATGGGGATCAGGCCCTGGCCTTCCTTGCCGGTGGATTCGGCGATGAGCTGCTCGGCCCAGGCCCCGAAGGTGTCGATGCCCGGCGAGGCGATGAAGGTGACCTTGTCGCGCCCCGCCTGCAGGGCGGCCGCGCCCAGCGCCGTCCCCAGCAGCACGCCGGGGTTCTGGGCCGGCGGCACGGCCGGGCCGCAGGAGCGCACCATCGTCCGGGCGGTGTTCAGGAAGGCCTCGACGTCGATGCCCGAGGCGGCGGCCGGCACCAGCCCGAAGGCCGAGAGCACCGAATAGCGCCCGCCGATCTGCTTGACGCCGTAGAACACCTTGCGGAAGCCGTCGGCCTTGGCCGCCGCCTCCATGGCCGAGCCGGGATCGGTCACGGCCACGAAATGCGCGCCCGCCCGCGCCCCCACCAGCGCCTTCATCCGGCCGAGGAAATAGTCGCGGAACACGTTGGGCTCGAGGGTCGAGCCGGACTTGCTCGCCACGACGAACAGCGTCGTCTCCAGGGTGACGGCCGCCTCGACCTGCCGGACCTGGTCGGGATCGGTGGAATCGAGGATGCGCAAGCTCGGGTAGCCCTCGCGCGCGCCGTAGGTCTCGGCCAGCACCTCGGGCCCGAGGCTCGACCCGCCCATGCCGAGCACCACCACGTCGGTGAACCCGGTCTGGCGCACGTCCTCGGCGAAGGCGGCGTAGTCGGACACATGGGCGAGCTCGTCCTCGACGATGCGCAGCCAGGACAGCCATTTGTCCTCGTCGGTGTCGCTCCAGAGGGTCTTGTCGCGGGCCCAGAGCCGGCGGATCGCGCCGGACGCGCGCCAGGCCTCCACCGCCTTGCGGGCGTGGCCGCCGATGGCGTCGTCGAGGACCAGGGTCTGGCCGTCGAGCTTGGGCCCGAGCAGGTCGGCGCGCTTGGCCGCCACCGCGCCCAGGAGCTTGTCGGCGGCGTCGATGAAGAGCTGCACGCCCTCCTCGACGAGCCTTGTCGTGATCGCGTCGATGTCGATCCCGGCGGCGGCGAGGCTCGCCATCACGGCTCTTGCGCCCGCGACGTCCTCCTCGATGGCGGCGCGCACGGTGCCGTGGTCGCGAAACGCGTCCATGGTGGCCGGCGGCATGGTGTTGACGGTGTCGGGGCCGATCAGCTCCTCGACGTAGAGCACGTCGGAATAGGCCTTGTTCTTGGTGCCGGTGGAGGCCCAGAGCAGGCGCTGCGGCTTGGCGCCCCTGGCCGCCAGGGCCTGCCAGGCCGGCTCGGCGACGATGCGCTTGTAGCGCTGGTAGGCGAGCTTGGCGTTGGCGATCGCGACCTTGCCCTTCAGGGCCTCCAGCGCCGCCTTCTCGTCGGCGCCCTCGGTCCGGGCGATCGCCTCGTCCAGCGCCTTGTCGACCGCCACGTCGATGCGGCTGATGAAGAAGCTGGCGACGCTCGCCACCCGGGAGACGTCGCCGCCCTTGTCGGCGAAGGCCCGGAGGCCGGCGACGAAGGCGCGCGCCACCTGCTCGTAGGCGTCCTGCCCGAACAGCAGGGTGACGTTGACGCTGATGCCCTCGGCGGTGAGCGCCTGGATCGCCGGGATGCCGGCGGGGGTGGCCGGCACCTTCACCATCAGGTTGTCGCGGGCGACCGTGGCGTGCAGGCGCCGGGCCTCCTCGAGGGTGTCCTCGGTGCTCAGCGCGAGGTAGGGCGAGACCTCGAGGCTGACGTAGCCGTCGGCCCCGTCGCTCGCCTCGTAGACCGGGCGCAGCACGTCGGCGGCCGCCTGGATGTCGGCGATGGCGCAGCCCTCGTAGAGGTCGACGACGCGGCTGTCGCCCCCGTCCATCACCGCCTTCAGGGCCCCGTCGTATTCGGTGGAATCGCCGATCGCCTTCTCGAAGATCGACGGGTTGGAGGTGACGCCGCGCAGGCCGTCGCCGTCGACCAGGGCCTTGAGGCGGCCGTCGGCGATGAAGCCGCGCGCGACGAAGTCGAGCCACACGGCCTGGCCCTGTTCGGGGAAGAGTGCCTTGAGCGGGTTCATGCCGGTCTCCTGTTTCTTCGTGACCAGGCCGAACGGGGGCCTGGCGCCTCTCCTCCCCCTGGTGGGGAGGAGGAGGGAGGTGGGGGTGGCCGGGTGCCCCCGACATCCGGGACGGCGGAACCACCCTCACCCCCGGTCCCTCCCCACAGGGGGGAGGGACGTCTCGCTACGTCCTGTGCTTGGCGATCTGGTGCTTGGCGATCTGGTCGCGCGCGGCCTGCAGCACCTTGTCCGGCGTGAAGCCGAACTTGGTCTGGAGGTCCTTGATCGGCGCGGACGAGCCGAAGGTGTGCATGCCGATGATCGTGCCGGCCGAGCCGGCGTAGCGGTCCCAGCCGATCGCCGAGCCCTGTTCCACCGCGACGCGGGCGAGAACCCGCGGCGGCAGCACCGCGTCGCGGTAGGCCTGCGTCTGGCGCTCGAACAGGTCCCAGGACGGCATCGAGACGACGCGGGCCTTCACCCCGTCCGCCGTCAGCGCCTCGTAGGCGCCGATGCACAGCTGCACCTCGCTGCCCGTCCCGATCAGGATGACGTCGGGCGTGTCGTCGCCGCCCGCCAGCACGTAGGCGCCCCGGGCGACGCTGGCGGCACTCGCGAAGCGGGTCCGGTCCAGGGTCGGCAGCGGCTGGCGCGAGAGGGCCAGGACCGCCGGCTGGTTCTTCAGGCCCATGATCACCCGATAGGCCTCCGACACCTCGTTGGCGTCGGCCGGGCGCAGGGTGACGAGGCCGGGGATGCAGCGCAGGCTCAGGAGCTGCTCCACCGGCTGGTGGGTCGGCCCGTCCTCGCCGACGCCGATGGAATCGTGCGTGAACACGTGGAAGACCGGCAGCTCCATCAGGGCCGCGAGGCGGATCGGCGGGCGCATGTAGTCGGCGAACACCAGGAAGGTGGCGCCGTAGGCCCGGAGGCCGACGAGGCCGAGGCCGTTCACGATCGAGCCCATCGCATGCTCGCGCACGCCGAAGTGGATGTTGCGGCCGCCCGGATCGAACGGCGACAGGGTGCCGGCGCCTTCGAACTCGAGCTTGGTCTTGTTGGAGGGGGCCAGATCGGCAGACCCGCCAAGGAGATGGGGCAGGTTCTTGGCAATCGCGTTGAGGACCTTGCCCGAGGATTCGCGGGTGGCCATGCCCTTGGCGTCGGCCGGGAAGACCGGGATGTCCCTGTCCCAGCCCTCGGGCAGACGGCCCTCGTGGATGGCGGAGATCTCCTCGGCCAGCGCCGGATCGGAGGCCTTGGCCTCGGCGAGGAAGCCCTCCCAATCGGCATAGAGGGCCGCCCCCCGCTCGCCGATTCCGGCCCGGAAGTTCTCGACGACCCCGTCGGGCACGAGGAACTGCGCGTCCTCGGGCCAGCCGTAGGCGCGCTTGGCGCCCCGGGCCTCCTCCTCGCCGAGAGCGTCGGAATGGGCCTTGGAGGTGTTCTGCTTGCTTGGTGCGCCGAACCCGATCACCGAGTTGACCACGATGAGGGTCGGCCGGTCGCCGGACTGCAGGAAGGTCTCCAGGGCGCCGGCGATGGCGTGCACGTCGTTGGCGTCCGCCACCCGCAGCACCTGCCAGCCGCAGGCGAGGAAGCGCGTCGCGACTTCTTCCGAGAAGGCGAGCTCGGTATGGCCCTCGATGGTGATGGTGTTGTTGTCGTAGATCCAGCACAGGTTCGACAGGCGCAGATGCCCGGCGATGGAGGCGGCCTCGGCGGCCACGCCCTCCATCAGGTCCCCGTCCGAGCAGATGGCGTAGACGTTGTAGTCGAACAGCGGCAGGTCGGGCCGGTTCAGGGTCTCGCCGAGGAAGCGCCCGCCGATGGCCATGCCCACCGAGTTGGCGACCCCCTGGCCGAGCGGCCCGGTGGTGGTCTCGACGCCGGTGGTGAAGTGGTACTCCGGGTGGCCCGGCGTCTTCGAGTCGAGCTGGCGGAAGTTCTTGATGTCCTCGAGGCTCACAGCCGGCGCGTTGCCGCCGTCCGTCTCCGCCACGCCGGCCAGATGCAGCAGCGCGTAGAGCAGCATGGAGGCGTGGCCGGCCGACAGCACGAAGCGGTCGCGGTTGGGCCAGTGCGGATGCGCCGGATCGTAGCGCAGGTAGCGGTTCCACAGGGTGTAGGCGACGGGGGCGAGCGCCATCGGGGCGCCCGGGTGCCCGGAATTGGCCTTCTGCACCGCGTCGATCGCCAGCGTCCGGATCGTATCGATCGAGAGCTTGTCGATCTCGCTCAAGGCGCCCGTGGGCTTGGTGTCGGCTCCGCTCATGTCTCAGTCTTTCCGTTCTTCTGCACGCGGCGGCGCCGGGCGGCTCGCCCGGATCCCCGTGCATCAGGTCCCCATGCATGCGGCACCCGCGCCGCGATGTCCTTCACCCCGGGACGCGTCCATCCATGAGACGCGTCCGTCAAAGAGACGCCTCGGCCGATCGGGCCGGCCGCGGGCGTGGTCTCACCCCTCGCACCGCTCCTTGGCAGGTCCGGCGGCACGCGCATAGTTCAGGATCGTGTTCACGAGGGTGACGTGGCTGAAAGCCTGAGGGAAATTGCCCACGAGCCGCTTGGCCTCCACGTCGTATTCCTCGGACAGCAGCCCGAGATCGGTGCTGAGACCGATGAGCCGCTCGATCATGGCGCGCGCCTCCTCCCGGCGGCCGAGGCCGATGAGATTGTCGGCATACCAGAAACTGCAGGGCAGGAACGCCCCCTCGCCGCCGGGCAGGCCGTCGGTGGCCTGATCCTCGGTGTCATAGCGCAGGACGAGGCCGTCGCGCATCAGGGTCCGGCCGATCGCCGACACCGTGCCGACCACCCGCGGGTCGTCCTGGGGCAGGAACCCCACGAGGGCGATGAGCAGCAGGCTCGCATCGAGGCTCTTGCCGCCGTAGAACTGTACGAAGCTGCCGAGCTCGGGGTCGAAGCCCTTCTGGCAGACCTCCGCATGGATGCGGTCGCGGGTGGCGCGCCAGCGGTCCACCGGGGCGTCGGGGGCGTCACCGTCCTCGTAGGCCCGGATCGCCCGGTCGAAGGCGACCCAGGCCATGACCTTGGAATGGACGAAGTGCCGGCGCCCGCCGCGCACCTCCCAGATGCCCTCGTCGGGCTCGGTCCAGACCGTCTCGAGATGGCGCAGGAGGGCGAGGCCGACCCGCCAGCCGTCGCGGTCGCCCAGGAGCCCGCGCTGGCGCGCCTGGAACAGCGCATCGAAGATCTCGCCGTAGACGTCGAGCTGGAACTGGTCGACCGCGGCGTTGCCGATCCGCACGGGCTTGGCGCCCTCGTAGCCGGGCAGCCAGTCGAGCTCGATCTCGGGCAGCATGCGCTCGCCGGCGATGCCGTAGAGGATGTGGGCCTGCTCCGGGTTGCCGGCCACCGCCCGCACCAGCCAGTCGCGCCAGGCGCGGGCCTCGTCGATGTAGCCGCCGTCCATCAGCGCGATCAGGGTGAAGGTGGAATCGCGCAGCCAGCAGTAGCGGTAGTCCCAGTTGCGCACGCCGCCGAGCTCCTCCGGCAGGGAAGTGGTGGGCGCCGCCACGATCCCGCCGGTGGGCTGGTAGATCAGCGCCTTGAGGGTCAGGAGCGACCGTTGCAGGACCTCGTCCCAGGGGGTGCCGCGGGCGCAGCGGATCGACCAGTCGCGCCAGTAGCGGTCGGTCTCGAACAGCACCTTGCGCGGCTCGATGGGGGGCGGATCGTCCTCGTGCGAGAGGCCGTAGCTGAGGGTGAAGGCGACGCTCTCCCCCGCCGCGACAGCGAAGTCCGCGACCGTGGTCTGGTCCTCGCCGCGCAGCGGCACGGGGGTGCGCAGCACCACCTTGTGCGGTCCCGAGATGGCCCTCAGGTCACCGAGCTCGTTGTGGGAGACCCACGGGACGGCGAGCCCGTAGTCGAACCGCACCGAGAGCCGCATCCGCATCGCCACGGAGCCGGTGAGGCCCTCGACGATGCGCACGAGGTGGGAGCCGTCGTTGGTCGGCATGTAGTCGGTGACCCGGACCTCGCCGGTGGGAGTCGCGTAGCAGGTCTCCAGGACGAGGCTGCCGCTGCGGTAGGTCCGCGACTCCTCCGCGCCGGCCTCCGCGGGGAAAAGCGCCCAGAAGCCATGGTCCTCGGTGCCCAGGAGCGCGGCAAAGCAGGCGGACGAATCGAACCGCGGCCAGCACAGCCAGTCGACGCTGCCCCTGCGCCCGATCAGAGCCGCCGTGCGGCCGTCGCCGACGAGCGCGTAATCCTCGATCCGTCCTGCCATCCATGCCCTCGGCGTCGCTCACGGGGCCAGCCCGTCCGCGAGCGCCGTCGTCCCGCGTCCAGGTAGGTCTCGGGGGCGAGCGGGTCCAGACCGCAGGGGGAATGGCAGGGATGATGTCGCGCGAAGGGCGGCGCCGGAGCGCCGGCCGCTCAGCGCAGGTCGCCCACGAGATCGCCGACCGCACCGCCGATGGCGACGGCCTCGGTCCGGAGGGCGGCGGCCTGGGCCCCGACGAAGCCAACGGTGCGCCGGACGGCGCGGATCGTGGGCGCCAGCGTCGGGGCGAAGGGCAGCAGGCGCTCCGGCAGGGCCTCGTCGGCGGCCTCGGCCTCGACCACGGCGGCCGCAAACGGCTGCGCCTCGGCCGGAACGACGGGGGCGGCCGGGTGCCGGCGCGGCGACGTCGCCGCCGTCTGCGCAGGCGCCTCGCGGCAGCGGTCCCCGCCGCAGCGGCCGAGGGATGCGGGGACTTGGGGGACGGCGATATGTGGGGCGGCGATCCTGACCGGTCGCGCGGCGACGCGGGCGACCGTCACGGACGGCACCAGGGGCGTGAACGCGGCGAAGGTGGCGACGGCCCCGGTCCGGTCCTGGTCGAGAACGGCCACCGAAGGCTCGGCCGCGCCGAGGGGCAGGCGGGCCATGCGCGGCAGGGCCGGGGCATCGGACGAGACCGATGTGGAGACTGTGGCGGCCGGCTCGGAGGGGCCGGTCGCGGGCATCGACTCCCAGCACACCGCGGTCAGTCCGATCACGGCGGCGACGACGAGGGTGGGCAGGAACGGCAGGGTCGCGCCGGCCGACGGCGCTCCGGCGAACGCGTCCGGCCCGGTGCATGGCCCGATGCATGGCTGGATGCTTGGCTCGATGCTTGGCCCGTTCCGCCTCGCCATCTCGTCCGACCCTCCGGTGCTTGCGCCTGCGGCGATAGAGCCCGCGGTTTGCGGCGGAAGCGGGGCCGTTCGCTTGCCCGACCGTAACTTGCGGAACCGCCGAGCCGTCGCCTATGGATGCCGCGCAGCGAGGGGCGGGCGTCCCCTCTTGCCCCCTGGCTTCGATGACCGAGACCACCCTCACCGTCGCCGTGATCGACCCGAGCCACGCCCGCGCCGCGATCCTCGAGGAGGGGCTGCGGGCGGCGGGGGTGGAGCGCGTCGTCATCCTGTCCGACAGTGCCGACCTGCCCGCGCAGGTGGCCGCCCTGCGGCCGGACGTGGTGGTCATCCACCTGGAGAGTCCGAGCCGGGACATCCTCGAACAGATGTCGGGCCTGTCGCGCCACGTCGAACGGCCGGTGGCGATGTTCGTCGACCGCTCCGACGTGCCGATGATGCAGGCGGCGGTGGATGCCGGCATCTCGGCCTACGTGGTCGACGGGCTGCAGCCCCAGCGCATCCGCTCGATCCTCGACATCGCGATCCTGCGCTTCAACGCCTTCGCCCGGCTGCAGCGCGAATTGTCCGAGGCCCGCGAGGAACTGGCCGACCGCAAGGTCATCGAACGCGCCAAGGGCATCCTCATGGCCGCCCGCGGCCTCGGCGAGGAGGAGGCCTACAGGATGATGCGGCGCAAGGCCATGAACGAGAAGCGGCGGATGGCGGACATCGCCCGGGCCATCGTCACCGCCGCGGACATGCTCGGATGAGGCTCCAGATCGGCTACGTCCCGCTCCTCGATGCGGCCGCGCTGATCGCGGCGGTGAAGCTCGGCTTCACGGCCCAGGAGGGGCTCGCCGTGGACCTCGTGCCGGTGCCGTCCTGGGCGACCCTGCGCGACAGGCTGGCGCTCGGCCACCTCGACGGGGCGCACATGCTGGCGCCGCTGGCGGTGGCGAGCGCGCTCGGCCTCAGCGGCCTGGAGACGCCGCTGATCGTGCCGATCGCGCTCAACCTCAACGGCAACGCCATCACCGTGTCGATGCCGGTCTGGGAGGCGATGGCCGTCACCGACGGCAGCGACGCGGGCACCGTGGCCCGGGCCTTCGCCGGCGTCGCCCGGCGCCGGTCGGGGGAGGGCAGGCCGCTCGTCATCGGCACCGTGCACCCGTTCTCCAGCCACACCTACCAGCTCCGGCGCTTCGCCGAACTCGGCGGCCTCGACCTCGACGAGGGCGTCCACCTCGTGGTGATCCCGCCGCCGCAGATCGCCGAGGCGCTGCAGCGCCGGCTCATCGACGGGTTCTGCGTCGGCAGCCCCTGGAACAGCGTCGCGGCCGCCGCCGGCTACGGGCGGGTCGCGGTCCTGGGCAGCGAACTCATCGCCGATTGCCCGGAAAAGGTGCTGGCCCTGCCCGCCAGCGAGACCGAGATCAGCCTGCCGCTGGTGCGGGCCCTGCGCCGGGCCGGGCTCTGGTGCCAGGAACCGGGCAACCGCGCGCAGCTGGCCGCGCTGCTGTCCGCGCGCGACGTCCTCGGCGTCGATCCCACCGTGCTGGGGCATGCCCTGGCGGGAACCCCGATCTCGGGCGCCGACGGTGCCGTCAGGGTCGATCCGCGCTTCATCGTGTTCGGGGAGGGCGCGCAAAGGCCCGATCCCGCCCACGCGCTCTGGTGCCTCGATGCGATGCGGCGGGCCGGCCAGGTCGTCCCGAACCCAGGCGCGGCCGAGGTCGCCGCCGCGATCTACCGGCCCGACCTCTACGACGACGCCCTCGCGACCGGGATCGCCTGAGTCCGTCACGCGACGCCGGATGCCTTTCTGCACGGCACACCGGCAGCCTGCCCGGCTTTTGTGCAGCGCACTCAAGACGCCGAGACCGGGCGAGGCGGCGCCCGCCGTCGCCGTGCCCCCCTTGCGCTGCCGTCCGCGACTGGAATCGGCCGCTCACGGCGGTTGGCACGCGATCTGCAAGCCTCCCCCCGGTCCGTCAAAGGCGATGGGCGTATCCGTCGGCAAAGCCGCTGACCCAAGTCTTCCGTTGGCGCGCATCCGCTGCTGCCGACGATCGGCGCTGGGCGGCGGTTTTTTGTTTGGCGATCTTCACGAGGGAGTCTGCGGTTCGATGGGTGACAGTTTTCAACATGACCGCCCCACAAGCCGGCGCAGCCTCCTGAAGGGGGCGGCCGCCGCCCTCTCGGTGGCCGCCGCCGCCCGGGCCGCCCTTCCCGGCGGCGCCTTCGCGCAAGGCGCGGGGCCGGAGGTCAAGGGCGCCAAGCTCGGCTTCATCGCGCTCACCGATGCCGGCCCGCTGTTCGTCGCCAAGGAGAAGGGCTTCTTCGCCAAGCACGGCATGCCCGACGTCGAGGTGCTCAAGCAGGCCTCCTGGGGCACCACCCGCGACAACCTCGTGCTGGGCTCGGAGGGCAACGGCATCGACGGCGCCCACATCCTGACGCCGATGCCCTACCTCATCACCGCCGGCCGCGTGACGCAGAACAACGTCCCCGTGCCGATGCAGATCCTGGCGCGGCTGAACACCAACGGCCAGTGCATCTCGGTGGCCAAGGAATACCTCGAGCAGAAGGTCGGGCTCGATTCCAAGGTGTTCAAGGCGGCCGTCGAGAAGAAGCGCGCCGCCGGCAAGTCGGCCAAGGCGGCCATGACCTTCCCCGGCGGCACCCACGATCTCTGGATCCGCTACTGGATGGCGGCCGGCGGCATCGACCCGGACAAGGACATCGAGACCATCGTCGTGCCCCCGCCCCAGATGGTGGCGAACATGAAGGTCGGCACGATGGACTGCTTCTGCGTCGGCGAGCCGTGGAACGCCCAGCTCGTGCAGCAGGGGCTCGGCTACACCGCGCTCACCACCGGCGAACTCTGGAAGGACCACCCCGAGAAGGCCTTCGCCATGCGCGCCTCCTGGGTGGAGAAGAACCCGATCGCGACCAGGGCGCTGCTGATGGCGGTGCTCGAGGCGCAGATGTGGTGCGACAAGCCCGAGAACCGCGACGAGTTCGCCGCCATCGTCGCCAAGCGCCAGTGGATCAACATTCCCGTCGGCGACGTGGCCGGCCGCATGAAGGGCACCATCGACTACGGCGACGGCCGCGTGGTCGAGAACAGCCCGCACATCATGAAGTTCTTCGCCGACAATTCCTCCTACCCCTACCAGTCCCACGACCTCTGGTTCCTCACCGAGGACATCCGCTGGGGCAAGTTCGACGCGCAGACCGACACCAAGGCGCTCATCGCCAAGGTCAACCGCGAGGACCTCTGGCGCGAGGCCGCCAAGGCGCTCGGCGTCACCGCGATCCCGGCCTCGACCTCGCGCGGCAAGGAGACCTTCTTCGACGGCAAGGTGTTCGATCCGGCCGATCCCGCCGCCTACCTCGCCAGCCTCGGCATCAAGAGGACCGCTTAAATGGCCACCACCTCCACCATCGGCGTCACCGCGCCGGGCATCGCGGCCAAGGCCGCGGAGAAGGCACCGCGGGCGCCGTTCATCACCGCGGCGTCCCTGCGGGGGATGGCCGCCAACCTGATCCCGCCCGTGGTGGTGATGATCGCCTTCCTGGTGATCTGGGAGTTGCTGTGCTCGCGCCCCGGCGCCGGCCTGCCGCCGCCCTCGCGCGTGGTCACCGAGGCCTGGGACATCATCGTCAACCCGTTCTACGACAACGGCGGCACCGACAAGGGCCTGTTCTGGCACATCTCCGCCAGCATCCAGCGCGTCGCCCTGGGCTTTGCCCTCGCCACCGTCGTCGGCATCCTGGTCGGCACCCTGATCGGGCAGTCGGACTGGGCCATGCGCGGGCTGGACCCGATCTTCCAGGTGCTGCGCACGATCCCGCCGCTGGCCTGGCTGCCGCTCTCGCTCGCCGCCTTTCGCGACGGGCAGCCCTCGGCCATCTTCGTGATCTTCATCACCTCGATCTGGCCGATCATCATCAACACGGCCGTGGGCATCCGCAACATCCCGCAGGACTACCGCAACGTCTCGGCGGTGCTGCAGCTCAACCCGATCGAGTTCTTCTCCAAGATCATGCTCCCCTCGGCCGCTCCCTACATCTTCACCGGCCTGCGCATCGGCGTCGGCCTGTCCTGGCTCGCCATCGTGGCCGCCGAGATGCTGATCGGCGGCGTCGGGATCGGGTTCTTCATCTGGGACGCGTGGAATTCCTCGCACATCAGCGAGATCATCGTCGCCCTCGTCTACGTCGGGGTGATCGGGTTCATCCTCGACCGCTTCGTGGCCTTCATCGGCAACCTCGTCACCCGCGGCGCCGCCGCCTGACCCCCGTGCCCGCGGCCCGGCGGGCCGCGGGCACGCCCCCGACGACGCCCGCTTCCTCCGACATCGAAGAGCCCACGATGACCTACCTCAGCATCGAGAACGTCGGCATCAGCTTCACGCGCAACGGCCGCACCAACGAGGTGCTGCGCGAAGTGAGCGTGAAGATCGCCAAGGGCGAGTTCGTCTCGCTGATCGGGCACTCGGGCTGCGGCAAGTCGACGGTGCTCAACATCGTCGCCGGCCTGCTCAAGGCCTCCACCGGCGTGGTGCTCCTGGAGGACAAGGAGGTGAACAGCCCCGGCCCCGACCGGGCCGTGGTGTTCCAGAACCATTCCCTCCTGCCCTGGCTCACGGTGCGCGAGAACGTGTCGCTGGCCGTGGACAAGGTGATGAAGGGCCGCAAGACCAAGGCCGAGCGCAACGAGTGGATCGACCACAACCTGGCGCTCGTGAACATGACCCACGCGGCCGAGCGGCGACCCAACGAGATCTCGGGCGGCATGAAGCAGCGCGTGGGCATCGCCCGGGCGCTCGCGATGGAGCCCAAGGTGCTGCTGCTCGACGAGCCCTTCGGGGCGCTCGACGCGCTCACCCGCGCCCACCTTCAGGATTCGCTGATGGAGATCCACGGGCGGCTCGGCAACGCCGTCATCATGATCACCCACGACGTCGACGAGGCGGTGCTGCTGTCCGACCGCATCGTGATGATGACCAACGGCCCCTCGGCCACGGTCGGCGAGATCCTCAAGGTCGACCTCGAGCGCCCGCGCCGCCGCCTCGAACTCGTCGAGGACCCGACCTACACCCACGCCCGCGCCGAGGTGCTGGAGTTCCTCTACGCCCGCCACGCCAAGCCGGCGGTGGCGGCCTGACGCGGACCGTGCGGGAGCCCGTCATGCGTGAGCGTCTCGTCGTCATCGGCAACGGCATGGCCTCGTTGCGCTTCCTCGAACGCCTGACCGAGGCGGCGCCGGGCCTCTACGACGTCACGGTGGTCGGCGCCGAGCCGGTGGCCGCCTACAACCGGGTGCTGCTGTCCTCGCTGCTCGGCGGCGAGGTCGACGAGGGCGCCTGCGCCTTCCGGGGCCTCGACTGGTACGAGAGCCACGGTATCCGCCTCATCACCGGCGCTCCGGTCACGCAGATCGACCGCGAGAACGCGATGGTCATCGTCGGCGAGGCGCACGTCCTGCCCTTCGACAAGCTCGTGCTGGCCGTCGGCTCCCTGCCGATCCGGCTGCCGAAGCCCGGCATGGACCTGCCCGGCGTCCTCACCTTCCGCGACCTCGCCGACGTCGCCGCGATCCGCCGGGCGGCGGTGGCCGGGGCGAAGGCCATCGTCATCGGCGGCGGCCTGCTCGGGCTGGAGGCGGCCGTCGGCCTCGCCCGCCTCGGGGTCGACACCACCCTGCTCCACGTCATGGACCGGCTGATGGAGCGCCAGCTCGACCACGCGGCCGCCGACCTCGTCAAACGCGCCATGGAATCGCGCGGCATCCGGGTGCTGCTCGAGGCCGACACCGCCACGATCGAGGGCGAGGGCCGGGTCGAGCGCCTCGTCCTATCGGACGGCACGGTGCTGCCGGCCGACCTCGTGGTGATGTCGGTGGGGGTGCGCCCCAACGCGGGCCTGGCCCGGGACGCCGGGATCGAGATCGGTCGCGGCATCAAGGTCGACGACCGCATGACGAGTTCGGACCCACGCATCTTCGCGCTCGGCGAATGTGCCGAGCATCGCGGGCTCGTCTACGGCCTCGTGGAGCCGGCCTACGAGCAGGCGGAGGCCCTGAGCCGCCACCTCATCGGCGAGGAGGCGGCCTATGCCGGCACCGCCCTGTCGACGAGCCTCAAGGTCTCGGGCCTGCCGGTGTTCTCCGCCGGGCAGATCGAGGCGCCCGATGGCGCCGAGACGGTGGTGATGTCCGATCCCGGCCTCGGCCTCTACCGCAAGCTCGTCATCGCCGACGACCGGCTCATCGGCGCGGTCTTCGTCGGCGACATCTCCGAACAGGGCTGGTGCAAGTCCCTGATCCGCTCGGGCGAACGCATCGCGGACCGCCGCGACGACCTGATGTTCGGGCGCGCGGCGCCCCAAGCTCAATCCCTGGCAGCATGATGGAGGCTACCATGGCCGACGACTTCAACGCCGAGCAGAAGCGCTACCTCGAAGGCTTCGCCTCGGGCATCGCCGCCGCGCGCCTCACCGGCGGCCTCGCCCTCGGGCAAGGTGCCGCCGCGCCCTCCGAACCCACCGGGCCGGACGCGATCCACATCAAGGCGCAGGACGCCGCCGTGAAGGCCGGCGGCAAGCTCGTCGACCAGGAGAAGTGGAAGCGCGCCGAGAACCCGTTCGAGGGCCACAACCGCCTCATCGCGGAAGCCGCCGCCGGCAAGACCCCGAAGCCCGAGGACAACTTCCGCTGGCGCTACCACGGCCTGTTCTGGCTCTCGCCGGCCAGCAGCGATTTCATGTGCCGCCTGCGCATCCCCAACGGCATCCTGCAGCACTGGCAGTTTGCCGGCATCGCCGACCTCGCCGACGCCCACGGCGGCGGCTACAGCCACGTCACCACCCGCGCCAACCTCCAGGTCCGCGAGATCAAGGTCGAGCACGGCCAGCCCTTCCTCGACGGGCTGATCGACCTCGGGCTCACCGCCCGCGGCTCGGGGGCGGACAACATCCGCAACGTCACCGGCTCGCCGGTGGCCGGCATCGACGCGCAGGAACTGCTCGACACCCGGCCGCTGGCGAAATCCTGGCACAACTGGATCGTCAACGACCGCTCGCTCTACGGCCTGCCGCGCAAGTTCAACGTCGCCTTCGACGGCGGCGGCGTCATGCCGGTGCTGGAGGAGACCAACGACATCGGCTTCCAGGCGGTCGAGGTCCTGGAGGGTGCCGCGGTCGCTCCGGGCGTGTGGATGCGCCTCGTGCTCGGCGGCATTTCCGGCCACCGCGACCTCGCCCGCGACACCGGCGTCGTCCTGAAGCCCGGGGACTGCAACCGGGTCGCCGACGCCATCCTGCGGGTGTTCATCAAGAACGGCGACCGCACCAACCGCAACAAGAGCCGCATGAAGTACGTCCTCGACGCCTGGGGCTTCGACAAGTACCTCGCCGCCGTCGAAGAGGAGCTGGGCTACACGCTCGCTCGTGTCGATCCCGCCCATGTCGCCCCGCGCGGGCCCATGGACCGCTTCGCCCATGTCGGCGTCCACGAACAGGTGCAGCCCGGCCTCAACTGGATCGGCGTGATCCTGCCGGTGGGCAAGATGACCACCGACCAGATGCGGGCCCTGGCCGCCATCGCCGCCGACTGCGGCGACGGCGCCATCCGCCTCACCGTCTGGCAGAACTTCCTGTTCTCGGGCGTGCCTGACGCGAAGGTCGCCGAGGTCGAGGCGCGGGTCGCCGCGCTGGGGCTCACCACCTCGGCGTCGAGCATCCGCGCCGGCCTCGTGGCCTGCACCGGCATCAAGGGCTGCAAGTTCGCCGCCTCCGACACCAAGGGCCACGCCCTGATGATCGCCGACTACATCGAGGCGAACGTCATCGAGCTCGACGTGCCGGTGAACGTCCACGTCACCGGCTGCCACCATTCCTGCGCCCAGCACTACATCGGCGACATCGGCCTCATCGGCGCCAAGGTCCCGGTGGGCGAGGAGGGCGACACCGTCGAGGGCTACGACATCGTCGTCGGCGGCGGCTTCGGCGACGCCCCCAAGATCGGCACCGAGATCTGGAAGGCGGTCAAGGCCGAGGATTGCCCCGGCCGGGTCGAGGCGCTGCTGCGCAGCTACCTCGCGCGGCGCACGAGCCCCGCCGAGAGCTTCCAGGCCTTCACCGCCCGCACCGGGCCCGAGACCCTGCGCAACCTCGCCGAAGACCAACCCGTGTTGAGAGCCGCCGCATGAGCGAGCACGTCGCCCCCCCGCTGGTCCTCATCCCCGAGACCGCCCCCTTCTCCGACGACCAGCGCTCCTGGCTGTCGGGCTATTTCGCGGCGCTGCTCGGCCCGGCCGTCGAGGGTGCCACCGCGCTGGCACCCGGCGCCCTGCCGGGCGGGCCAAAGCTCGCCGACAACGACGACGCGCCCTGGCACGACCCGGCCATGCCCCTGCCCGAGCGCATGGACATGGCGCGTGAGCGGCCCGAGCCCCAGAAGCTGATGGCGGCCATGGCCCAGCAGGACTGCGGCCAGTGCGGCTACAACTGCGCCGATTACGCCAATGCGATCTTCCTCAAGAAGGAGGAGCGGCTGAACCTGTGCCAGCCCGGGGGCAAGGACACCCTCCGGATGCTCAAGAAGCTGGAGGAGGAGTTCGGCACTGCCGGAGGCGTCACTGCCAAGACCGTCGATGCCGATGCGCCCAAGGCGGAGGCCCCGCTCGGGCCGCTCGGCTACTGCCGCGAAAACTCGGTGGAGGCGACCTTCCTGTTCCGCAGGCGCCTCAACGCGCCGGGCGGCGAGAAGGAGACCTGGCACATCGAGTTCGACCTGACGGATACGCCGATCGAATACGTCGTCGGCGATTCGCTGGGCCTGTTCCCGACTAACGCCCCGGCGTTGGTCGATGCGGTGATCGCCGAACTCGGCAGCCGGCCCGAGCGGATGATCGGGGGCAAGACCCTGCGCCAGCGCCTCATCGCCGACTACGCGCTCGGCGGCGCGCCGGACGCGCTCTACCAGCTCCTCTCGCTCCTGACCGCGGGGGAGGCCCGCAGGAAGGCGCAGGCGCTCGCCGCCGGCGAGGACCCGGACGGGGACGCCGCCCATCTCGACGTGCTCGGCGCGCTCCACAAGTTCCCCGGTGCCCGGCCCGATGCGGAGGTGTTCCTGGAAGCCTTGGACGCGTTGCAGCCGCGGCTGTACTCGATCTCGTCGAGCCCCAAGGCCGATCCGGGCCGGGTCTCGCTGACGGTGGACGCGGTGCGCTACACCCACCGCTCGCGCCTGCGGCTCGGCGTCGCCTCGACGCACCTGGGCGAGCGCATGCCCGAGAGCACCAAGGTCAAGGTCTACCTGCAGAAGGCGCACGGCTTCGCGCTGCCCGAGGACCTGTCGAAGGACGTCATCATGTGCGGCCCCGGCACCGGCATCGCGCCGTTCAGGGCCTTCCTGCGCGAGCGGGCCGCGACCAAGGCGCCGGGGCGCAACTGGCTGTTCTATGGCCACCAGCGCCAGGCCTCCGACTTCTTCTACAGGGACGAGCTGAACGGCCTGAAGGACGCGCGTGTTCTGACCCGCCTGTCGCTGGCCTGGTCGCGCGACGGCACCGAGAAGACCTACGTCCAGGACCGCATGCGCGAGAACGGCGCCGAACTCTGGAAGTGGCTGGAGGAGGGCGCGCATTTCTACGTCTGCGGCGATGCCAAGCGCATGGCCAAGGACGTCGAGCGCGCGATCATCGACGTCGCCGGCGCCCACGGCGGCAAGAACCCCGACGAGGCCGTGGCCTATCTCGCGCACCTGAAGAAGAGCGGGCGCTACCAGGCCGACGTTTACTGAGGTGGCATTCCCCCTCCCCGCAAGGGGGGAGGACACGTCGCCATCCCTGAGGATCACGCCATGAATGCGCACGTCCCGGACCCGGTGCCGGTCACCGTCAAGACCACCTGCCCCTATTGCGGCGTCGGCTGCGGCGTGCTCGCGACCCCGGACGGGCAGGGCGGGGCGGCTATCGCGGGCGACCCGTCGCATCCGGCCAACTTCGGCCGCCTGTGCTCGAAGGGCTCGGCGCTGGGCGAGACCCTGTCCCTCGACGGCCGGCTGCTCCACCCCTCCGTCGACGGCGCCCGGGCGAGCTGGGACGCCGCCCTGTCGACGGTGGCCGACGGCTTTGCCCGCATCGCCGCAAAGCACGGGCCGGAGGCGATCGCGTTCTACCTGTCGGGCCAGCTGCTCACGGAGGATTATTACGTCGCCAACAAGCTCGCCAAGGGCTTCATCGGCACGCCCAACGTCGATACCAACTCGCGCCTTTGCATGTCGAGCGCGGTGGCCGCGCACAAGCGCGCCTTCGGCTCGGACACGGTGCCCGGCTGCTACGAGGACCTCGACGAGGCCGACGTGATCGTGCTGGTGGGCTCCAACACCGCCTGGTGCCACCCGATCCTGTTCCGCCGCATGGTCGATGCGCGCACCCGGCGCGGGACGAAGCTCGTCGTCGTCGATCCCCGCCGCACCCAGACCGGGGAGGAGGCCGACCTCTTCCTCGGGCTCGAGCCCGGCACCGACACGGCCCTGTTCTCCGGCCTCTTCGTCCATCTGGTCGAGACCGGGGCGATCGACCGCCGCTTCGTCACCGAGCACACCACTGATTTCGAGGCCGCCCTGGAGCGCGCCCGCACCATCGCCCCCGACGTACCCGCCACCGCTCGGGCGACCGGCCTCGCGATCGCGGACGTGGCCGCCTTCTTCGCGCTGTTCGCCGCGACCCCGCGCGTGGTCACCGCCTTCTCGCAGGGCGTGAACCAGTCGGCGCAGGGGACCGACAAGGGCAACGCGATCATCAACTGCCACCTGGCCACCGGGCGCATCGGCAAGCCCGGGTGCGGACCGTTCTCGCTCACCGGCCAGCCCAACGCCATGGGCGGGCGCGAGGTCGGGGGGCTGGCCAACATGCTGGCCGCCCACATGGGGTTTTCCGCCCCCGACGTCGACCGGGTCCGCCGGTTCTGGGACGCGCCGGCCATCGTCACCGGCGAGGGCAGGAAGGCCGTGGCCCTGTTCGAGGGGATCCGCGCCGGCACCGTCAAGGCGCTGTGGGTGATGGGCACCAACCCCCTCGTCTCGATGCCGCAGGCGGACACGATCCGCGAGAGCATGGGACAACTCGACCTCTACGTGGTCTCCGAGGCGGTGGACGACAGCGACACGGTACGCGCACGCGGGCGGACCACGGTGCTGCTGCCGGCGCTGGCCTGGGGCGAGAAGGACGGCACCGTCACCAACTCCGAGCGCCGCATCTCGCGCCAGCGCGGGTTCCTGCCCGCGCCGGGCGAGGCCCGCGCCGATTGGGCGGTGATGGCAGACGTCGGCCGGCGCCTGGGCTTCGGGGCCGCCTTCCGGTTCGACGGGCCGGCGGCGGTGTTCCGCGAGCACGCCGCCCTCTCCGGCTTCGAGAACGCGGGCAGCCGCGACTTCGACCTCACCGGCGTCGGCGCCATCACCGACGCCGCCTACGACGACGCCGCGCCGCTGCAATGGCCGCTGCGCGACTCAGGGGATGGACAGGCCCGGCTGTTCGCGGACGGCCGCTTCTTCACGCCCGACCGGCGCGCCCGCTTCATAGCGGTGGAAGCGCCGGCACTGGCCTCGACGCCGGGCCCGGACTTCCCCTTCGTCCTCAACACCGGCCGGGTCCGCGACCACTGGCACACGATGACGCGCACCGGCAAAAGCCAGCGCCTCTCGGCGCACCGGGCCGTGCCCTTCGTCGAGATCCACCCCGACGACGCGGCCGCGGCGGGCCTCGCCAACGGGGACCTCGCGCGGGTCGCCACGTTCCACGGCAGCGCCGTCCTCGAGGTGATGGTCACCGCAGGCGTCCGTCCGGGCAGCCTGTTCGCCCCCTTCCACTGGAGCGACGCCACGGCGTCGGACGCCCGCGTCGGCGCCCTGGTGCGTGGCGTGCCCGACCCGGTCTCGGGCCAGCCCGAGCTCAAGGCGACCCCGGCCGCGGTCGCGCCGGTCGCCTACCGCCACCGCGGCTTCCTCCTCGCCCGCGCGCCGATCCGTCCGCCGGCGGGCTGGTGGTGGGCGCGGGCCACGGTCCAGGGCGGCTCGGGGCTGCAGTTCGCCACGCAGGATTCCTCCCGCGAGGTGGCCCTGGCGATGCGCGGCCTGTTCCAGGGCCTCGACGTCGCCGACTACGCCGACCACGGTCGCGGCCGCTATCGCTGTGCCGTGTACGACGAGGGCCGTCTCGTCGCCTGCCTCGCCCTGGCCCGGAGCGCGGAGCGCCCGGACTGGGAGGCGGAAAAGGCCTATTTCGCGGCTCCGGCCCTCGAGCCGAGCGCCCGGCGCGCCCTGCTGTCCGGCCGGGCCGAGACCGCATCGGCCGGGCCCACGGTCTGCGCCTGCCATGGGGTCGGCCTCGACGTGGTCGCGGCCGCCATCGCGGCGGGTGCCGGCAGCGTGGAGGCGGTGGGCGCCGCCTGCAGGGCGGGCACGAATTGCGGCTCGTGCATCCCTGAGATCCGCAAGATGCTGCCGCCCGCGCTTGCGCGCGACGCCGCGTAGTCGCACTTTCGGGTCGCGGGCCGTCCCAGGCCCGATCCGCTGTCGAGAACCATGAGTACACCGAGAACTCCCCGCGAAACCCGGGCCGCCGGAAGCACCACCCGCGAGGGCGCAGGCCCGGCCGGCCTCGAACCGCTCGCCGTCCTGCCGGTCTTCGTGCCGCTCGTCGGAAAGCGCGCGGTGCTCGCCGGGTCCAACGGCGGGGCGCCTTGGAAGGTGAAGCTGCTGGCCGCGGCCGGCGCCCACGTCGACGTCTACGCGCCCGAGCCGAGCGAGGAACTGCGCGCGGTGCCGGGGGAGATCGTCGCAGGCTCGGTCACGCTGCACGAGCGCCAGTGGCACCCGGCCGACCTCGACGGCGCCGCCTTCGTCATCGGCGCCATGGAGGACGAGACCGACTGCATCGAATTCGTCGCCGCCGGGCGCCGGGCCGGCGCCATCGTCAACGCCGTCGACCGGCCGCACCTGTGCGACGTGAAGTTCGGCGCCATCGTCAACCGCTCGCCGATGGTGGTCGGCATCTCCACCGAGGGCGCCGCCCCGGTCTTCGGGCAGACGGTGCGGGCGCGCATCGAGGGCATGCTGCCGCGCGGGTTCAAGGCCTGGATCGGGGCGGCGCGGGATTGGCGCGAGGAGGTGACGAGTCGCTTCCACGCCTTTTCCGACCGCCGCGCCTTCTGGGAGCGGTTCACGGATCGCGCCTTCGCCGAACCCGACCGGACGCCCACGAGCCAGGACCTCGCCGAACTCCTCGGCCAGACCGAGGCCGCGCCCAAGGGCGGTGCGGTGACGCTGGTCGGCGCCGGGCCCGGCGACGCCGAACTCCTCACCCTAAAGGCCCTGCGCGCCCTGCGCAACGCCGACGTGATCCTCTACGACGACCTCGTCGCGCCCGAGATCCTCGACTACGCCCGCCGCGAGGCCCGCACCATGCTGGTGGGCAAGACCGGGCACGGCCCGTCCTGCCGCCAGGACGACATCAACGCGCTGATGGTCTCCCTGGCCAAGTCCGGCAAGCAGGTGGTGCGGCTCAAGTCCGGCGATCCGCTGGTGTTCGGCCGGGCCGGGGAGGAGATCGACGCCTGCCGTCTGGCCGGCGTGCCGGTGAGCGTGGTGCCCGGCATCTCGGCGGCGCAGGGCGCGGCGGCCTCGCTCACCGTCTCGCTCACCAACCGCGACGCGGCCCGGCGCCTTCAGTTCGTCACCGGCCACGACCGGCGCGGGGCGCTGCCGGAAGACCTCAACTGGGGGGCGCTGGCCGATCCGAGCGTCACCACCGTGGTCTACATGCCCAAGAAGACGCTGCGGGTGCTGCTGGAACGCGCGGTCGCCGAAGGGCTGGCGCCGACGACCACCGCGCTCCTCGTCTTCAACGCCACCCGGCCCAACCAGGCGGTGGTCGCGGGCACGGCCGCCGACCTCGCCGACCGGGTCGAGGCCTCGGGCCTGGAGGGACCCGCGCTGCTGATGGTGGGCGAGGCGTTGCACCACCACGGCGCCCAGGCGACGGCGGAGGCGGGCGAACGCGGGCAGGTGGCGGTGTGAAGGATCAGGCCCGCAGCCACCGTCCGCCGCCCGCGACGCCGACGAGAAGGACCGCCACCAGGAGGAAGGCCGCCGCCAGGCTGGTGGCATGGGCGAGGACTCCGATCAGCGCCGGCCCGGCCAGCACGCCGGCATAGCCCAGCGTGGTCACTGCCGGGATCGCCAGGCGCTCGGGCATCGCCCGCTGGCGCGCGGCCGCGGTGAACAGCACCGGCACGATGTTGGCGCAGCCGGCCCCGACCAGGGCGTAGCCGGCGAGCGCCGCCGGCCAGCCGGGCACCATCGTGACGACCGCGAGGCCCAGCGCGGCGAGCGCACCGCCACCGGCGACCACGCGTTCCGGGCCGAGCCGCGTCACGATCGCATCGCCGGTGAGCCGCCCCACCGTCATGGTCGCCGAAAAGGCGGCATAGCCGAGGCCGGCCTGCGCCGCCGGGAGCCCGCGCTCCTGCACCAGGAACACCGCGCTCCAATCCAGCGCCGACCCTTCGGTGAGGAACACGACGAAGCAGAGAACGCCGAGGAACAGCACCCGGCCGCGGGGCATCGCGAAGGCGGGCCCGCCGCCGCCGCCGCTCGGCAGGATGCCGGGCAGCGCCGCCACGAAGGCCGCGACGATGCAGGCGACGCCGACGAGGGTGGCGCTCCACGGCGTCAGGCCGAGGCTCAGCATGGCGCTGACCCCGGCGGCCCCGACGATGCAGCCCAGGCTGTAGAGCCCGTGGAAGCCCGACATCATCGGGCATCCGGCCCGCCGCTCCACCGCCACGGCCTGGAGGTTCATGAGGCAGTCGAGGCAGCCCATCCCGGCCCCGAACAGCACAAGGGCCGCGGTGAGCAGGGCGACGTCGGCCACCGCCGCCAGGACCGGCAGGGTGGCGCAGATGACCGCCACGGCCACGGCGAGGACCGTGCGCGACCCGAACCGGGCCGCCATGGCGCCGGCCGTCGGCATCGCCACGAGGGAGCCGATCCCGAGCGCGAGGAGCAGCAGGCCGAGGGCGCCGTCGTCGAGCCCGGTCCGCGCCTTGACGAAGGGCACCAGCGGCGCCCAGGCGGCGACGCCGAACCCGACGATCAGGAACAGGAGGCGGGTGGCCAGGATCTCGGTGGCCGGCATCTTGATGGCCGTGATCTCGGTGGGCCGGCCGGTGGCGGACGTCTCGGTCGCGGGGGTCGAGGGCATTCTGGCTTTCGGGGGCTGAGGCGGTGCGACCGCGGGTGTGATGGATCGAGGCGGCGAGCGTGTGACCCTCGCGCATCCCCTCGGAGCGGCACGGGCGACCCTTTGCGGGGTTGCCCGTGCCGCCGCCCTATGGTCTTGGCCCCGGGACCGGTCGGGCGGCGACGGCGCGCCGCGATCGGGAGCGAGGGGTTTTCGACATGCGGCGTGCGCTTCCCATCATCGCTTTCGCCCTGGGTGTCGTGGCGCTGGGCATCGCCAGCGTGTTCGCGTTCCTGCCCGGCGCGCGCGAGGTGTCCACCAGCAGCGTGGGCGGGCCGTTCACGCTGACGACGCAGGACGGGCGACGGGTCACCGAGCGCGATTTCACCGGCGCCACCCACCTCGTGTTCTTCGGCTTCACCCATTGTCCCGACATCTGCCCGACGACCCTGCAGCAGATCGGCGACGTGCTGAAGGCGCTGGGGCCCAAGGGCCGGGACACCAAGGCCCTGTTCATCGCGGTCGACCCCGAGCGCGACACGCCGGCCGCCCTCAAGGCCTATCTCGCCAGCTTCGACCCGCGCATCGTCGGCCTCACCGGCTCGCCCGAGGAGGTCGCCGCGGCGGTGAAGGCCTATCGCGCCTACGTCCGCAAGGTACCGACCAAGGGCGACGACTACACCATGGACCACACCGCGCTGGTCTACATCATGGACGCCAGGAACCGCTTCGTGACCGCCCTCAACCTCGCCCGCCCCCCCGAGCAGAGCGCGGCCGAACTCGGCAAGCTGTTGTGATGCGGTTCCCGCTTGAATCAAGCGGGAACCGCATCACCGAGCCCGCGCGGCACCTGAGCGAAGCCCATTTCCGCATCACGAAGTGATCAACAGGAAATGATATGACGCGAAATCAGTTCGATTGCTTTGCAATACGGATCTCGGCTTCGCTCGAGCGCCGCGCGGGCTGAATCACAAGGCGTCCGCCTGGATTAAGCGGACGCCTTGTGATCACTGCGACCGGGCGAGAGGGCGCCGCTGCGGGAGGTGCGCGAGAGGCCGTGCTCGGTCTTGTTCCAGCGGTCGGGCGCGGTGACGAGTTCGATCAGCCCGAGCCAGGCCGCCGCGCTCATGAGCAGGAAGTAGGCCGGCAGCAGCGGCACGAACGGCAGCAGGTCCCACCATCCCCGCCGCACCGCGCCGAGTGCCGCCGGTGCCAGCATCGCGGCAAATCCGGTGAGGAGGATGACGATTGCCGTGCCCGTGGGCAGGTTCGACCAGAAATCCGGCGCCGATTCGATCCGGCCCGGCCAGAGCCCGATCACCGCCGGCAGCATCAGGAACGGGTAGGCGAGGGCGGAGAGCACGGTGCCCGGCACCATGGCCAGCGCACACAGGGTGCCCGGCAGGCCCAGCTCGCGAAAGGTCCGCAGCGGGTGACGGCCATGGGTCAGGCTCGTCTGCAGGAAGCCCTTCATCCAGCGGGTGCGCTGGGCCAGCCAGGCGCCGATCCGCGCAGGCGCCTCCTCGATGGTGTCGCTGGGCAGGTCGCCGACGTGATAGCCCGCCCGCGCCAGCCGGATGCCGAGGTCGCAATCCTCGGTCACGTTCCAGGCGTCCCAGCCATGGACCGCGCGCAGCACGTCGGTGCGGAAATGGGTCGAGGTGCCGCCCAGCGGCGTCGGCATCTTCCACGCGGCCAGGGCCGGGCCGAGGACGTCGAACAGCGCCCCGTACTCGAGGGCGAACAGGCGGGTGAGCCAGGCGTCGCGGACGTTGTCGATGACGAGGCGGCCCTGGAGGCAGGCGGTCTGGCGCGGGGCGCGGGCGAACCGCGAGGCGGCGGCGCGCAGTTGGCCGGGGTCGGGCACGTCCTCGGCGTCGTAGACCACGAGATGCTCGCCGCGGGCGAGCGGCAGGGCGGCGTTGAGGGCGCGCGGCTTGGTGCGCGGCAGGCCCGGCGGCACCACGATCACCTCGAACCGGCCCGGCAGCGGCGCGGCGGCCAGGGCGGCGGCGGTCTCGCCGTTGTGCGCCTCGATCAAGAGCTTGATGTCGAGCTTGGCCGCGGGATAGTCGAGCCGGCCGAGCGCCAGGATCAGGCGCGGCACCACGGCGGTCTCGCGGTGGAGGGCGACGAGGACGGTGTAGATCGGCAGGTCGATGTCGGCCAGCGGCGGGGCGGTGGCCTCCGGGTCCGGGTCGACCGAGACGGCGGCCACGCGAAAGGTGACGAGGACGAGAAAGCCGATCTGCAGCAGCGTCCAGGCGCCCATGAGCACCGGGGACGGCAGGGCAAGGCAGGCGACCGCGACAGCCCAGAGCCCGAGGCCGGCGGCGGCGAGGGTCGGCGGCGGCGCCCGCGTCTTGAGGGCCCAGTCCGGCCGCCGCACCTGGAGGTCGTCCGCCGCGTGGGCGGCGATGCCGGCGGGATTCTGGGCGAACACGGCCCGGCGCAGGCCGGTCGGCGTCGCGATCGCCGGCATCCGCCCGACCGGGCCACGGCCCTCCAGCAGTTCGCGGATGGCCCGGCCGCGCGGAGCGTAGACGAAGGCGGCACCCGTCCCGGGCAGCAGGGGAGCGAGCCCGGCCACCAGGCTCTCGGGGTAGCGGGTGCCCGGTCCGAGGGGCAGGGGCTCGCTGAGGAAGGGCGCCCCGAGGGCACGGGCCAGGGCCCGGTAATAGGCGTCCTCGCTCACCGTCCCGGTGGCCACCAGCACCGTGGCGGCATCGCTGCCGCAGGCCTCGGCCCGGGCGGCGGCCTCCACGAGCCCGGCCGGCGCGACGCCTTCGGCGAGGAGGAAGCCGATCTCCACCGGGAGCCGGGTGCCGCCGGCCCGCGTTTCCCCGCGAACCGGTCGTCCGGCGTCGCGTCGCGGCCACCTGAAACCCGGGATCGACACCAGAACCGGCTCCCGACGGTTGCGGATCGTGCTAAGCGGGTGCGCGTCGGCAGGCCGACGTTTCGCCCGCCGCGATCCTCGGAGTGCCGCAAGGTCCGGTCGAACAAACCGCACGGCACGTTTGCGGACCCTGCTGAGAGGACCTCGGTGAGCCACAGCCCGTCCGCGCATCGCCAGCGCACCACGCCTGCAACCCTTGCGTCAAGATGCCCGCAGGGATTGCGAACCGCAATCGTCCTGGCCGTTCTGACGCTCGCGGGCGGGGACGGGGCCCTGGCCCAGGGCGCCGAGACTCCCAGAGCCGGGACTCCCAGAGCCGAGACTGCGAAGACCGAGACTTCGAAATCCGCCGCCCCCGGGGTGATGGTGCCCAACCTGTGGAATCCGCGCAGCCGCCAGGAGCGCCTCGAGGCGCCACAGACCGGCCGCCCGGTCCGCTTCCTCACCGACGACGAGTTTCCGCCGCTGCATTTCTCGGGGCCCGACGGCACGCCCACGGGCTTCGTGGTCGAGCTCGCCCGCGCGGTCTGCGAGCGCCTGTCGATCACCTGCACCGTCCAGGCCCGCCGGTTCGATACCCTCCTCGACGCCCTGGCCGAGCGCCAGGGCGACGTGGTCGCCGCGGCGATCCCGCTGACGCCGGCCCTGCGCGCCCGCTTCCTGGCGACGCGGCCGTACTTCCGGTGGCCCGCGCGCTTCGCCGCCCGCAGCGACCGGGGACTGCCGGCGCCCTCGGCCGAGGCCCTGGCCGGCAGGACCGTGGCGGTGTTGGGCGGCAGCGCGCATGCGGCCTACCTCAAGGCGTTCTTTCCCAAGGCCTTGGCCAAGGACTTCACCGATCTCGGCGCGGCGCAGGGCGCGCTCAAGCGCGGCGAGACCGACTATTTGTTCTCCGACGGCCTCACCCTCGCCCTCTGGATCGGCGGCACCGAGGCCGAGGGCTGCTGCGGCTTCCTCGGCGGCGACTACCTGGAGAACCGCTACTTCGGCGAGGGCATCGGCTTCGTCGCCCGCCGCGAGGACGTTGCCCTGTCCCGCGCCCTGGACGACGCCCTGCAGCGGCTGTGGGACGAGGGCAAGTACACCGAGATCTACCTGCGCTTCTTCCCGGTGAGCCCGTTCTGACCGCCGGGCTCGCCGGTCAGACCACCCGGCGCGACACCAGCCCCACCGCCGTCACCAGCGAGAGCGCCGCGACGGTGATCATCACGCCCCAGGCCGGCAGCGCCGCGGCCCAGCCTTCGCCCAGCGCCATCTGGTAGGCCTCGATCGCCCAGGCGTTGGGCGTGAACCAGCCCGCCTCCTGCAGCCAGGGCGGCATCAGGAAGCGCGGCACCATGCTGCCGCCCACCGCCGAGAGCAGGAGCACGCCGAAGGTCGAGGCCAGATGCGCCTGCTGGCGGGTGGAGGCCGCGGCACAGGCCGCCAGCGCCAAACCGGCCGCCATCGCCGACACGAGGAGCGAGGTCGCGAGCCAGGACGCCAGATGCGGGCCGACGTCGACCCCGTAGAACAGGGTGGCGGCGGTGAAGATGAGCCCGGCCTGGAGCACGCCCTGCACCACCAGGAAGCCGAACTTGCCGACCACGATCACCGCCAGGCCGCCGGGGCCGGCCATCAGGCGGTCGGCGAGGCCCGACTGGCGCTCCTCCACCAGGGACATCGCCCCCTGCATGGCGGCGAACAGCAGGAACACCGCGGTGATGGCGCCAGCATAATAGCCGACCCGCTCGTTGGCCTGGCCCGAGGACGTCGAGCGGCGCTCCACCAGGGAGGCGAAGGAGAACGGCTCCTTGCGCGCCCGCTGCTCGGCGAAGGCGGAGGTGAGGAAGGCGCGCTCGTCCGGCCCGATCTTGCCCGAGCGTTCGACGTCGGCGACGATCCGCGCCAGCACCACGTCGGGCAGCGATTCGTTGAGGATCCGCTGCAGCTGGCCCAGGGCGATCGGCGTCGCCAGGGCGCGGGCCGGGTTCTCGACGAGGACGACGGGCTGGGCGGCCTCGTCCTTGCCGGCGCCGGTATCGAGGTCGCCGCGCAGGACGAGGGCGGCATCGACCTCGCCGCGGCGGACGGACGCCGTGGCCTGCGCGATGGAGGTGGCGCGCAGCATCTCGATGCGCAGCGAGGGATCCTCGGAGAGGGCGGCGACCAGGCGCTGGGTGGTGGCGCTGCCGACGAGGTCGACGAGGCCGAGGTGGATGCGAATGCGGTCGCCGATGGCGCCCGAGAAGATCGCCGCGAAGATCACGAAGATCACGGTCGGCAGCACGAACGCCATCGCCAGGGCGGCGCGGTCGCGCAGCAGGCTCAGGAGCATGACCCGGAAGGCGGCACCGATCACGACGGGCTCCTTGCCACGATGCGCGGATGGCCCCGGTCGACCGGGGCGGGGTCGAGGGCGGCGCGGTAGAGGGTCTCGACGCCCGGCGCGCGGATGCGGATTTCGCCCACCGGCACGCCCTGGCCGCGCAGGGCGGACAGGAGGGCGGCGCCCTCCGGCCCGCCGCGATGGGTCGCCCGCCAGGTCAGGCCGGTATCGACGGGGGTGAAGCCCGCGCCGCGCAGGGCGGCGGTGGCCGCCGCGTCGGGCAGGTCGACGAGGGCGACCTCGTGCTCGGGCGCGCCCTGGTGCAGGCGAGCGAGGAGGTCGGACAGGCGACCCTCCTGGACGATCCTGCCGCCGGCCATGACCGCGATGCGGTCGGCGAGGCGCTCGACCTCGGCGAAATCGTGGCTGGCGATGAGGATCGCCGCACCCTCCGCCCTCAGGCGCGCGAGCACCGCGTGGATCGCGGCCCTGGCGGCGAGGTCGACGCCCTGCGTCGGCTCGTCGAGGAGGACGAGCCGCGGCCGCGCCATCAGGCTCGCGGCGATGTTGACCCGGCGCTGGTAGCCGCCCGAGAGCAGCCCGACCGGCCGGCGGGCGACGTCGGCGATGTCGGCCAGGTCGAGGGCGGCCCGCACCAGGGCGGGGCGCTCGCGCCGCGTGAGGCCGGAGAGCTGTGCGAACACGTCGAGGTTCTCGGCGACGCTCAGGCGCGGGTAGAGGGCGATGTCCTGGGGCACCCAGCCGATGCCGCCACGGATGGCGCGCTCGCGGTAGGGGTCGGCCCCGGCGATCCGCACGGTCCCGGATTCCGGCGGCAGCCGGCCGGCGACGAGGCGCATCAGCGAGCTCTTGCCCGCACCGTTGGGGCCGAGCAGCGCCAGGGTCTCGCCCGCGTCGAGGACGCAGTCGACCCCCTCCACCACCCGGCGCCCGCGATAGGAGAGCGAGGCCCCCCTGACCCGGACCAGGGGCACGTCCGGCTGGCTCATCGCGCGCGAATGGGTCAGCGCGGCGGCAGGGCGCGCGAGAGACGGACCCGCACCGACAGGCCGGGTTCGCGCACGGCGATGTGGGCGCGCTCGAAATCGGGCCGGGCGCCGCGCACGGCCTCGCCGGAAAAGCCGTAGGGTTCCAGGGGCAGGCCGAGGCCGGTCCGGTCAAGCCGGCCGTTGCCGTTGACGTCCTGGAAGACGGCGACCGCATAGGTCCCCGGCGCGACGTCCTGGAGGACGACCCGCTGGAGCGTGCCCCGAACCGGGGCGTCCTGCCCGGTCCGGCAGTTCGCCTCGGAGAGGCCGCCCTGGCAGAGCGCGACGTACAGGTTGCTCTGCACCGGCTCGATCCCGTCGACGGTGACCTCGACGGTGGCGGCGGCGGCGATCCCCGTCAACGACAGGCCCAGGACGGCGGGAGCGGCCCAGCGCAGCACGCTCACGTGGCCTCGCCCGAGGTCGCGAGCGGGGGCGTGTTGGGTAGCCCGGAGGTCTCGACGGGCACGCGGCCGGCGGCAAGCTCCTCCATGAGCAGCCGGGCGGTGATGCGCGCGCCCTCGTAGATCACCGGCAGGCCGGAACCCGGGTGGGTGCCGCCGCCGACGAGGTAGAGCCCCGGCCCGAAGCGGTTGTGGGGCCGGAAGTACAGCATCTGCATCAGGTCGTGGGCGAGATTGAAGGTGGCGCCCTCGTGGACGAAGAAATCGTCGCGCCACTGGGTCGGGTCGACGATGCGCTCGTAGCGGATGCGGCCCTCGATGTCGCCGAGGCCCAGGAGCTTGAGGCGGTCGAGGACGAGGCGGCGGTAGTCCGCCCGCACGCCCGGCCAGTCGATGCCAGCCTTGAGGTTGGGCACCGGCACGAGCACGTAGAGGCTGGTGTGGCCGGGGGGCGCCATGCCGCCGTCGGTGAAGCCCGCGTGCTGGACGTAGAGCGAGGGCTGCTGCGACAGCGTGCCGTCGGTGATCTCGCGGATGTTGCGGGCGTAATCGTCGGCGAGCAGGATGGTGTGGTGGCCCAGCGCGTCCGGCACGCTCCCCTCGATGCCGAGGTAGAGCATGAAGGTGGAGCACGAGAGGCGCGCCTTGGCGACCTTGGCGTCGCGCCAGCGCGGCCGATGGGTCTCGGGCACCAGGTCCGGCACGACACGGGCGAAGTCGCCGTTGATCACCACCGCGTCGGCGCCGATGCGCTCGCCGCCGACGATGACGCCGTCGGCCTTCTTTCCGGTGAAGGTGACGCGCTCGACCGCGGCGTTGAGACGGACGTCGACGCCCATGCGCCGGGCGAGGTTGGCCATCGCCTCCGAGACCGCGCCGCAGCCCCCGACCGGGTGATAGACGCCGTGCTCGTATTCGAGGAACGAGAGGATCGTGAACAGGCTCGGGCACCGGAACGGCGACATCCCGAGGTATTTGGTCTGGAACGCGAAGGCCAGGCGGATGCGCGGGTCCTTGAAGTAGCGCTTCAGGTCCTGGTCGACGCTGCGGCCCGGGTGGAGGTGGGGCAGGGCCGTGAGCATCGCCGGCGAGGCCATCGAGCGCAGGGTGTGAAAGGCCTGCTGCAGGATCGGCTTGAAGAACTTCAGCTTGACGCGGTTGTCCGCGAAGAACTTGCGCACGTTCGGGGCGTCGCCGGGGGCGATGCGGGCGACCTCGGCCTCGAGCCGGTCCATGTCGTTGGTGGCCCGGATCTCGCCGCCCGACTCGAACACGAGGTGATACTGCGGATCGAGCCGCTCGAGCTTGATGTGGTCCTCGAGCCGCTCACCGCAGGATTCGAAGATGTCGGCGAGGATCTGCGGGTAGAGGAAGAAGGTCGGCCCGATGTCGAACCGGAAACCGCCCGGCGCCTCGACCGTCTTGGTGCGCCCGCCGACCGCCTCGTCCTTCTCCAGGACGGTGACGTGGACCCCCGCCTTGGCGAGGAGCAGGGCCGTCGCCAGGCCACCGGGACCGGCACCGACGATGATGACTCGGCGTCCGGACAAGGTCCGCAAGCCGTCCCGTGACTGAAGCAACGCTCACAACTCCCGATGCCTGGGGGCCTACGCGGCGATCATAGCGCACTCGCCCGCGCAGCCGAAACGAGGCGGGGCCGGCCGGTTGGAACCCCGAGGCCGCCGCGTACCGACTGGGGGCAACATCGGCTACGCTTGGGTATGCGACAATTGCCACCGATTGTCGCGCATCGCACGCGACCGGCCCGCCAGATGGTGCAACGCGATGGCGCCGGCGGTGGCGACGTTGAGGGAATCGAAGCCCGGCGCCATCGCGATCCGCAGGGTCCGCGCCCTGGCCATGACCTCGGGCGCCAGGCCCGGCCCCTCCGTGCCGAGCAGGAGCAGGGCGCGCGGAACGTGGTCGAGGCGGTCGAGGTCGGTGCGTCCCCGCGGCGTCATGGCCAGCGGTACGAGGTGGTGCCGCTCGGCGAGGTCGAGGAGGGCATGTCCATCGGCCACGCGCGCCGAGGGCACGATCAGGGCGGCGCCCGCCGAGACCCGGATCGCCTTGCGGTAGAGCGGATCGCAGGTGGCGGCGTCGCGCAGGACCGCGTCGACGCCGAAGGCGGCGGCGTTGCGGAAGATCGCGCCGACGTTGTCGTGGTTGGTGAGCCCGAGGAGGCCGACGACGAGGGCCCCGGCCGGGGCAGGAGGGATCGATGCCTCGGGGTCGGGCGCCGGGCCGGCCACCCCCACCGCGAGCACGCCGCGGTGGATCGGAAAGCCGGCGATGGCGCTCATGACCGCGCGCGAGGCGACGTAGACCGGCGGAGGGGCGGGCAGGGCCGCGATCGCCCCCGTCAGGCCCTCGACCCGCTCGGGCAGCAGCAGGATCGAGTCGAGGGAAAAGCGGGACCGCGCCGACAGGGCGATGCGCAGGGTGACCTCGCCCTCGACGACGAAGCGCCCGGCCCGTCCGATCAGGTCGCGCTCGCGCATCGCGCCGTAGGCGGCGATGCGCGGATCGGCGGGGTCGTCGATGGCAACGACGTCGGGCACGCCCGCGTCACGCCTCCGGGGCGCGTCCCCCCATCCGGATCGCCAGCGGGTCGGCCTCCGCCTTGGTCGGCACCTTCACCAGGGCCTCGCCGTCGAGGACGACCTCGCCGGCGACGGAACAGGTGCACTTGAGGCGGGCGCGGCGGCGCTCGGGCACCAGCTCGGCCACCTCGACCTTCACCTCGACGGTGTCGCCGATGCGCACCGGCGCGCGAAAGTTCAGGGTCTGGGAGATGTAGATGGCCCCCGGACCGGGCAGGCGGGTGCCGAGCACCGCCGAGATCAGCCCGGCGGTGTAGAGGCCGTGGGCGATGCGGGTGCCGAAGGGGGTGCGCGCCGCGAAATGCTCGGAGAGGTGGATGGGGTTGCGGTCGCCGGTGATCTCGGCGAAGCCCACCACGTCGGACGAGGCGATGACCTTGAGCAGCGTCTCGGACATGCCGAGTTCGAGATCCTCGAAATAGAGGACGCGCAGTTCGGGCATCATCGTCGGGGTCTCCGTGTCGCGGTCGCCCGATACGGGCAGGGGCTCGTCGCAGGCGAGGGCTTGGTGCAGGCGAGGGCTTGGTGCCGCAGGGGCCGTCCATCGCCCTTCACACAGGCGAACACTCAAATCCAGCCCGCCGCCACCTGAAAATGCGCCCTCGACACGCGCGTGGCGGATGCGCCATGAGGCCGGGCCTTCGGAGTATCGGCCAACCCCATGCCTCGCCAGACTACCCCCGACCCGGCCCTGCGCCCGGTGGTCGCCCGCGTCGCCGGGCTCAACCTCGCCTATTTCGGCATCGAGATCGTCGTCGCCCTCGCGATCGGCTCGGTGGCCCTCATCGCCGACAGCCTCGACTTCCTGGAGGACGCGGCGATCAACCTGCTGATCTTCGCCGGCATCGGCTGGAGCCTGCGCAACCGGGCCCGCCTCGGGATGGCGCTGGCCGCCATCCTGATGCTACCGGCGATCGCCACCGCCTACGCCGCCTGGCAGAAGTTCGCGACGATGGCGCCCCCCGACCCGATCCCGCTGACGCTCACCGGACTCGGGGCGCTCGCCGTGAACCTCACCTGTGCCGCCATGCTCAGCGCCCACCGCGACGGCGGCGGCAGCCTGACGCGGGCCGCCTTCCTCTCGGCCCGCAACGACGCCTTCGCCAACCTCGCCATCATCGCGGCGGGGCTCGCCACGGCGATGACGCTCTCGCCCTGGCCCGACCTCGTGGCGGCGGCGGGCATCGCCGTCCTCAACGCCGATTCGGCCGGCGACATCGTCCGTGCCGCCCGCGCCGAATGGCGGGCCGCGCGGGCGGGCGAGGAGACGACCCGATGAGCCTGCGCCTGTTCCCGATCTCGGACCTCCACCTCGAACGGCGGCGGCCGGACCTGATTCCGCCGCCGAGCCGGCCGTTCGACGTCCTCGTCTGCGCCGGGGACATGCACGAGGGCCGGCCCGAGCGGGGGCTGGCCGCGCTGCTAGCTCTGGCCGGCGAGCGCCCGATCGTGCTGGTACCGGGCAACCACGAGCGTTACGCCCCCACCGGCGACGGCCGCACCGCCCCCGAACTCATGGCGGCGCTGGGCGCGGAGGTCGCCCGAATCAACGGGGGCGGAGGAATGCCCCGCATCCACCTCCTCCAGGACGCCGAGGCGGTCGTGATCGCGGGCGTGCGCTTCGTGGGCACTACCCTGTGGAGCGACTGGTCGCTCGCCGGCCGCTGGCTCGACCCGGCCGATCCCGAGCACCCCGGCGACCCCGTCGCCTATGCGGCCGCACGGATGACCGACCCGGTCACCGGCTCGCGCGAGTTCCGCGGCGCGATCCGCAACGGCGACGGCTCGGTGTGGTCGCCGGGCGACGCGATGGCGGCCCATGCCCGCGAGCGCGCGACCCTCATGGCCGCCCTGGCCCGGGCTCACGACGGCCCGACCGTGGTCGTCACCCACCACCCCGCCGGCACCATGGCGGCCGACGCGTTCCGCGACGCGCCGGGCGTGCCCTGGTGGCTGCCGGCCTTCTACGCCAGCCGCGTCCTCGACGACCTGCCCGATTCCGACCGGCCGGACCTGTGGATCTCGGGTCATTTCCACGCGGGCCACGACATCCGGGTCGGGCGGACCCGGTGGGTGGCGAACCCGGTGGAGGGGGGGACATATTCGGCGGAACGGGTGGTGGAAGTCGGGTAGCGGATCGGCGGACGCTTGCCGGTGGCCGGAGGATCCTCTCGACGACACGACACTGCTTCGTTCGTCCGACCGATGTTTACGGCCGGCAATTCATGTGCGTACATATAATGGACGCCGATCACCGTCGACGCTGCAAAGAGTGAGAGGAACGCCATCGAGCGCGGCCTGCCATTCGACGCGGCGGAAGCCTTCGTCTTCGAGACGGCCCTCATCCGGGAGGACACACGGTTCGCCTATCCCGAGCGCCGCCTTCAGGCGGTCGGCCAACTCGGAGACCGCATCGTCATGCTGGTCTTCACACCGACCGCCGATGGCTTCCGGGTGATCTCTCTTCGCCCCGCCCACCGTAAGGAGCGCACGCTATGGCTCGCAAGCCGGCCCCGAACGACGACGACGTCCCGGCCCTGACCGATGGCGAGTTGGCCCAGATGCGGCCGGCGTCCGAGGTGCTGACCCGCGAGGAATTCGTCGCCGTCACCGCCATCCGCAAGGCCGCGCGGGGCCGCCCCCCTGTCGCCAGTCCGAAGGTGCCGGTGACGATCCGCCTGGATGCCGACACCGTCGCAGCGTTCAAGGCGACGGGCACTGGCTGGCAGACCCGGATGAACGAGGTTTTGCGCGCGGGTAAGCCGGCCGGGACTGACGATCACGTAGCGTCTCGTGAAACCGGTTCACCGTCCCGGACGTAGGGTCGTGCGATTCACAACCCTCGGACGCCCAGGACGATCCCCATGAACAGCTTCATCGCCGTCGTCCTCGTCTGCGCCAACGGCATCCCGCAGCAGGCCTGCACCGACGACAAGGCGAGCGAGGTGCGCAAGGTGCGCGTGGCCAACGAGCTCGGCTGCACCAACGGCTGGCAGGAGATCATCGCCCGCACCGACCTCAGCGCCGAGATCGGCAAGACCGCCTACCTCAAGACCGAATGCCGGCGGGTGAAGCAGGCGGACTGATCTTCGCGACGACTCCGGCGTGGAGCTATCGGTCGTACTTCACGTAGGCGAAGCGCGGATCGGTGGGCGTGCCTTCGAGGGCGCCGCCCTCGGTGCCGGGCTGCCAGCTCACCACCTCCTCGATCTTCCTGGCCAGGGCGAAGTCCTTCTCGGTGACGCCCTTGGCGGCATGGTTGGTGAGGCGCACCTCGACCCAGGCGTAGGAGGCGGTGAGATCCGGGTGGTGCCAGGCGGCCTCGGCCAGGTGCCCGACCGTGTTGATGACCATGAGCGTGCCCTTCCAGCTCGCGGTCTTGTAGGTGCGCTTGATCCAGCCGCCCTCGTAGGTCCACTGCGGCAGCTCGGCACCGAGGCGCTGGGTGATGGTGGCGTCGTCGAGGACGTCGTCGCGGGTTCCGGCCATGATCGGGTCGCTCCTGTCGAGAGAGGGGGTGGCACGACCCTGCGCCGGGGGGCGGCCTCGGGGCAAGATCGAACGGCGACGTGAGGCTTTCGATCGCGGCACCTGCGCGCCGACGTCGCGCTCGGGCCGGGCCGCCAGGGCGACCGGGACACCCGGGCCGTGTGGACGCGGTGGCGGGGCCACTCTATCTAGACCGGCAATAAGCTGCATGACGGCGCGACCGGTCCAGCCGCGTCGGGCGATCGTGCGGCCCTGAGCGAAGAATCACCGGGGAAGGATGCGGTCATGCTGTCACGGCGCGAGTTGCTGGCGACGGCGTCGCTGTGGTCCCTCGCCGGATCCCTGGCCGGGTCGCTCGCCGTCGCGCGGCCGGCCGTGGCCGCGCCCCGGTCGGTCAGCGTCGGCAGCCTTCCGTTCGGCACCGTCTCCTGGGAGGCCGCCGTCATCAAGGCGCGCGGCCTCGACGCGGCCAACGGCTTTTCCCTCGACGTCGTCAAGCTCGCCGGCAACGACGCGGCGCGCATCGCCTTCATGGGCGGCCAGGTCGACACCATCGTCGGCGACCTCCTGTGGGCGGCGCGGCTCGGCAACGACGGCCGCCCGGTGCGGTTCATGCCCTATTCCACCACGGAGGGCTCACTGATGGTGGCGGCCGGGAGCGGGATCGCCTCGCTCAAGGATCTCGCCGGCAAGCGCCTCGGCGTCGCCGGCGGCCCCCTCGACAAGAACTGGCTGCTCCTCAAGGCGCAGGCCCGCGACGTGGCCGGCATCGACCTCGAGTCGGTGGCCAACGTCGCCTTCGGCGCGCCGCCGCTGCTGGCACTGAAGCTGGAACAGGGCGAACTCGACGCGGGCCTGCTCTACTGGACCTATTGCGCCCGCCTCGAGCCCAAGGGCTTTCGCCGGCTGATCGGAGCCGACGAGATCATGCGCGGTTTCGGCGCCACCGGGTCGATCGCCCTGATCGGCTACCTGTTCGACGCGGGCACCGTGAAGGCCAAGCCCGAGGCGATCGCCGGGTTCGCCCGGGCCTCGAAGGCCGCAAAGGCGCTGCTGGCCACCGACCCCTCCGCCTGGGAGATCGTGAGGCCGTTGATGTCGGCCGAGGACGCGCCGACCTTCGAGGCGCTCAAGCGCGACTTCCTCGCCGGCATCCCGCAGCGTGCCCTCGACACCGAGCGCTCGGACGGCGAACGCCTCTACGGCGTGCTGGCCAGGCTCGGGGGCGAGCGCCTCGTCGGAGCGGGCAAGACCCTGCCGGCCGGGCTCTATTTCGACGGCACCGCCTGAGTTGGCCGCCTCGACATGCCCGACATGATCCTGCGGCGGACCGCGGCCACGCCGCCATCACGGACCCGGCGGTAAGCTCATGGGCTTTGCCACCCGCCTCGTCTCGGTGCTCGTGCTGCTGGCCGGCTGGCAGGTCGCGGCCATGCTCGCGGACTCACGCCTGCTGCCCGCCCCCCTGACCATCCTGGCGTTCATCGTATCCGAATCGGCCACCGGCGACCTCTGGCGCAACGTCGGCCTGACCCTGGCGCGGGTGGGCGTATCCTTCCTCATCGCCATGGTGCTGGGGGTGATCCTCGGCATCGCGCTGGGGCGATTCAGGCGGCTCAACCTCGTCCTCGACACCCCCCTCCTGATCCTGCTCAACACCCCCGCCCTGGTGATCACGGTGCTGGCCTACATCTGGGTCGGGCTCAACGAGGGGGCGGCGGTGCTGGCCGTCGTCCTCAACAAGCTGCCCAACGTGGCGGTGATCCTGCGCGAGGGTGCCCGCGGCCTCGATCCGCAGCTGGAGGAGATGGCCCGGACCTACCGCTTCGACCGGCGCACCTGGATCGCGCACGTCTTGGTGCCGCAACTCCAGCCGTTCGTGGTGGCCGCGGCACGCTCGGGGCTGTCGCTGTCCTGGAAGATCGTCCTGGTGATCGAGCTGCTGGGCCGGCCCAACGGGGTCGGCTTCGCCATCAACTTCTACTTCGTGCAGAGCCTGAACGTCGCGGCGATCGTCGGCTACAGCATCGTCTTCATGAGCGTGATGATCGCCATCGACATCCTGATCCTGCAGAGGCTCGAGGCCCATGTCCGACGCTGGCGCTGACGTGCGTGCGGACTCTCGGGCGGCGGGCGAGGTCGTCCTGTCGGTCGCCATCCGCCGCAAGGTCTACGGCGGCACCGGCCCGGAGCCGGTGGAGGCGGTGCGCGACCTCGCCTTCTCGGTCGTCGCCGGCGAGATCGCCTGCCTGATCGGACCGTCGGGGGCGGGCAAGACCACGACCCTGCGCATCCTGCTCGGCCTCGACCCCGATTACGAGGGCAGCGTCGTGCCCGATCCGGCCGGGGCCGGCATCGGCATGGTGTTCCAGGAGCCGCGCCTGATGCCGTGGCGCACGGTGGAGCAGAACGTGCGGCTCGCGTTGCCGCGCCCGCAGCGTGGCCGCGACCTCGACGCCCTGTTCGACTCCCTCGGCCTCTCTCCCTGGCGCGGCCGCTACCCGCGCGCCCTCTCGCTGGGCATGGCGCGCCGGGTGGCCCTGGCACGGGCGCTGGCGCTGGCGCCGCGGATCCTGATCCTCGACGAACCCTTCGTCTCCCTCGACGACGCCTCGGCCGCGGCGCTGCGGGCGATCGTGGTGGAGAGCGTGACCCGCGCGGGCGTGAGCGTGCTGATGGTGACCCACAACGTCGCCGAGGCGATCGAGATGGCCGACCGCCTCCTGCTGCTCTCGGGCCGGCCGGCGAGCCTGGTGGCGACGATTCCCCTCGATCGCCCGCGCTCCGACCGACCGCGCAGCTGGACCGAGGAAACCCGCCGGGGCCTCGCGACTCGCTTTCCCGGCATCATCGCGGCCTGAGATCGCGCACGGGAGGCGAAAAAGTACCGCCTCAGGGCCTTCCGGCGCGGCCGGGACCGATCACGGTTTCGTCGGCGGGTTCTGCGGCGAGAAGGCGCACACACGATCAGATCGTGCGAAATCGAGACCGCGGACGCGATCGCGCGCCCTGAATCGCGTCACCCATTGACTGCCGCCATCATGCAACATGTTGCATCCAACTGCCGTCCACGGCCGTGCGGGTATCGAAACGATTGTCGAGACGCACCGCGACGGGCCCTTCGGCCCCTTGAACGGCATGGAGAGCAAAGGGAGACCCGCGAGACATGCAAGGAGCGCATGAACAAAGGGCTCGTTGCTATAAATCGCTTTATCGCCCCTCGTCTTCTTTTTGCGCTGCACCATTCGATTTTGCGGGGCGAAGACCGGGCCCGCCGAGACAAACCGTCAACCATCACTGTCCCGGCCGCACCGCTGAGCTTTGGCGAAGCGTGTTGACGCCGCCCGTTTTTTTCTTAGAGTTCATTCAAGCTTTGGTTTTGAGGGGCGCCGCAAAGGGATAGCGGGGTCCGGCCGGCAAAGACGGAAGGCAGCGAAAAGGTTCGTTGCCGGAAGGGTTTGGCGAAGCCACCGAGGCGATCGAGTCCCAGTCGCAAACAGCAGGTCGCACCGGACATGCCGCTCATGCGAGCGGATGACGGCTGTAAAGACTTGTCGGAGGAATGCATGAGAGCGGTCCATCTTCTCGCACTCGGCGCCGGCCTGATGGCTTCGGCCCCGGCTTTCGCCAACGAAGACGTCCTGAAGCGCACGGCCAACCCGGCCGAGCAGGTCCTTCAGACCGTCGACTACGCCAACACCCGCTATTCGAAGCTCGACCAGATCAACGCCGGCAACGTCAAGAACCTGCAGGTGGCCTGGACGTTCTCGACCGGCGTGCTGCGCGGTCACGAGGGTTCGCCCCTCGTCGTGGGCAACGTGATGTTCGTCCACACCCCCTTCCCGAACATCGTGTACGCCCTCGATCTCGATCAGGACGGCAAGATCCTCTGGAAGTACGAGCCCAAGCAGGACCCGAGCGTCATCCCGGTGATGTGCTGTGACACGGTCAACCGTGGCCTGGCCTACGCCGACGGCGCCATCATCCTGCACCAGGCCGACACCACCGTCGTCTCGCTCGACGCCAAGTCCGGCAAGGTGAACTGGTCCGTCGTCAACGGCGACCCCAAGAAGGGTGAGACCAACACCGCCACCGTCCTGCCCGTCAAGGACAAGATCATCGTCGGCATCTCCGGCGGCGAGTTCGGCGTGCAGTGCCACGTCACCGCCTACGACGCCAAGAGCGGCAAGAAGGTGTGGCGCGGTTACTCGGTCGGCACCGACGAGCAGCTGATCATCGATCCGGCCAAGACGACCCACCTCGGCAAGCCGGTCGGCAAGGACTCCTCCATCACCACCTGGGAAGGTGACCAGTGGAAGACCGGCGGCGGCTGCACCTGGGGCTGGTTCTCCTACGACCCCAAGCTGAACGCCATGTACTACGGCTCGGGCAACCCCTCGACCTGGAACCCCAAGCAGCGTCCCGGCGACAACAAGTGGTCCATGACCGTCTTCGCCCGTGACGTCGACACCGGCATGACCAAGTGGGTCTACCAGATGACCCCCCACGACGAGTGGGATTACGACGGCATCAACGAGATGATCCTCACCGACCAGAAGGTCGATGGTAAGGACCGTCCGCTGCTGACGCACTTCGACCGTAACGGCTTCGGCTACACCCTCGATCGCGCCACCGGCGAGCTCCTCGTCGCCGAGAAGTTCGATCCGGTCGTGAACTGGGCCTCCAAGGTCGACATGGACAAGGGCTCGAAGACCTACGGTCGTCCGCTCGTCCAAGCCAAGTACTCCACCGAGCAGAACGGTGAAGATACCAACTCCAAGGGTATCTGCCCCGCCGCTCTCGGCACCAAGGACCAGCAGCCTGCTGCGTTCTCCCCGAAGACCAACCTGTTCTACGTCCCCACCAACCACGTCTGCATGGACTACGAGCCGTTCCGGGTGACCTACACCCCGGGCCAGCCCTACGTCGGTGCCACGCTTGCCATGTACCCGGCTCCGGGCAGCCATGGCGGCATGGGTAACTTCATCGCCTGGGACAACATCAAGGGTAAGATCGCCTGGTCCAACGCCGAGCAGTTCTCGGTCTGGTCCGGTGCTCTCGCCACCGCCGGTGACATCGTGTTCTACGGTACCCTCGAGGGCTACCTGAAGGCCGTCGACGCCAAGTCGGGTAAGGAACTCTACAAGTTCAAGACCCCGTCGGGCATCATCGGTAACGTGATGACCTACCAGCACAAGGGCAAGCAGTTCGTCGGCATCCTGTCGGGTGTCGGTGGATGGGCCGGCATCGGCCTCGCCGCCGGTCTGACCGATCCGAACGCCGGCCTCGGTGCGGTGGGTGGCTACGCCGCTCTGTCGAACTACACCAACCTCGGCGGTCAGCTCACCGTGTTCGCTCTGCCGAACTAATCGGTCGCACGACAAGTTGAACCTTAGGGTGCCGGCGCGGGTTTCCGCGCCGGCACCTTTATGATTAGATCACCTCAAGAATGGTCGTGACATCCGGCATGTTGGCCGATGTGATATACAAGATGGGAGAAACGTCGTTGCACTACCTGAGCAAAGCAGCAATCCGTCCGGTCCTGGCCTTTGTCGCCCTCGCGTCCGTCGCGACACTGTCGGTCCACGCTCAAGATGCGAAGCCCGCCGATGCGGCTCTGGCGAACCAGCTCGACCCGAACGACAAATCCGGTGAGCAGGACCCGAAGCTTCTCGACAAGTATCAGGCGGTCAAGGTCGAAGACGGTAAGTACATCGATAAGGACGGCGCCCCGACCTACCACATCTCCAACGACGGCAAGAAGTTCGACTGGTACGCCTACTCGGGCTACCGCCGCTACCATGCCGAATGCCACGTCTGCCACGGCCCCGATGCCATGGGCTCGACCTATGCGCCGGCCCTGAAGGACTCGCTCAAGCGCCTGTCCTACGAGGAGTTCGTCGGTATCATCGCGGGTGGCAAGAAGAACGAGAGCGCGGGCGGCCAGAGCGTGATGCCTGCTTTCGGCGACAACAAGAACGTCATGTGCTACGCCGACGACCTCTACGTGTACCTGAAGGCCCGTGCATCCGGCGCGATGCCGCGCATCCGTCCGGGCGACAAGGAAGAGAAGCCCGAGGCTGCCCGTGCGGCCGAAAAGGAATGCCTGGGCGGCTGATGATGCGCCCGGCACTCCGGAACGCCATCGCGCTCTTGCTGGTGACGGCAGGGGCGCTTCCGGCCCGTTCACAGACGCTCCCCGACCTCGTGACGCCGGACGTGCTGCGCGTCTGCGGGGATCCGGGCAACATGCCGTTCTCGGACCGGCGCGAGAACGGTTTCGAGAACAGGATCGCCGCCATCATCGGCGACGAGCTCAAGGTCAAGGTCCGGTACTACTGGCTGACGCAGGGACCAGGGTTCGTTCGCAACACCCTCGGTACCGGTCTGTGCGACCTCATCATCGGGTCGACCTCCGGCGCCGAAGGCGTTCAGAACACCAACCCCTATTACCGTTCGGCTTATGCGCTGATCACCCGCCGGGGGGAGTATGACGGCGTCACGCGCCTCGACGACCCCAAGCTCAAGGACAAGAGCATCGGCGTGATCGCCGGAACGCCGCCGGTCTCGCGGATGGGCGAGATCGGGCTGATCGGGAAGATGCGGACCTATGCGCCCTACCAGCTCGATCCCGGCCGCAAGCACCAGACGGTGTCCGCCGAGATCGTAGCCGACCTCGCGGAGAAGAAGCTCGATGCCGCCGTCCTGTGGGGGCCTGCCGCCGGCTGGCTCGCCAAGCAGAGCGGCGTCGGGATGGACGTGGTCCCGCTCCTCAACGAGCCGGACCGCCCGCCCCTGAGCTTCCGGATCGCCATGGGCGTCCGCCTCGAGGAGAACGACTGGAAGCGCAGCCTCAACGCGGTCCTGCGCAAGCGCCGGGCCGATATCGAAGCGGTGCTGCGGGAGTTCGAGGTTCCGCTCCTGGCGGAAGAAGGCAACACCCTTCTCGAACCCTCGAAATAATCCCGGTCCGGTCGGCGACGACGAAAGGCCGGTTCCGCGAACCGGCCTTTTTTCTGTCACGCCATTTCCGGTTGATCACTTCGTAGTACAGACATGGGCTTCGCTCAGGCGCCGCGCGGGCTCGGTGATACGGTTCCCTGTACCTGAGGGCTGGCCGTGGTTTGATGCGGCTTGGGCGTCCGGCGATCTGACGGTTTCCAGGTCTGTCGGGATGAGACGTCTCGGTGATACGGTTCCCTGTACCTGAGGGCTGGCCGTGGTTTGATGCGGCTTGGGCGTCCGGCGATCTGACGGTTTCCAGGTCTGTCGGGATGAGAYGTGCTTTGCCATCGTGGCGCGACCGTCAATCGGCGCGATCCCGGACGCCCTGTGTGCGTACTCCGAACAGTCGGTTGGGCTCCGCTCCGGCGGGYGCCCGCGTACAGGACAGGATCCGCCATGCTCAGCCTCGTACCGGTGGCCGGCGTCGATGTCGGCAAGCATTTCCTCGATCTCGGGTTCCACCCCGCCGCCAAGCCGCTCCGGTGTGAGAACACCCCGGCCGGCATCGAAAGCCTGATCGACGCCTTGCGCCAGCGTGGCGTGCTGCGCGTCGCCCTGGAGGCGATCGGTCCCTATGCCCAGCCCCTGGTGATGGCGCTGGTGGAGGCCGGTTTCACGGTCGCCCTGGTCGATCCGCGCCGGGTCCGAGCGTTCCGCACGGCCGAAGGACTGATCGCCAAGACCGACCGGCTGGACGCCGCGCTCATCGCGGCCGGCGTCGATGTCGGCAAGCATTTCCTCGATCTCGGGTTCCACCCCGCCGCCAAGCCGCTCCGGTGTGAGAACACCCCGGCCGGCATCGAAAGCCTGATCGACGCCTTGCGCCAGCGCGGCGTGCTGCGCGTCGCCCTGGAAGCGATCGGCCCTTATGCCCATCCCGTCACGACGGCCCTGGCCGAGGCCGGCTTCACGGTCGCCCTGGTCGATCCGCGCCGGGTCCGAGCGTTCCGCACGGCCGAAGGACTGATCGCCAAGACCGACCGGCTGGACGCCGCGCTCATCGCGCGCTTTGCTCATCGCATGCCCGAGCATCTGCACCCTGCGCCYACGCCCGATCAGGTCCGGCTCAAGGCGCTCTCGACCCGCCGSCGCCAGATCACCGAACTGATCGCCATGGAGAAGACGCGTCTCGCCCAGGCCCTCGATCCTCCCGGCTCAAGGCGCTCTCGACCCGCCGSCGCCAGATCACCGAACTGATCGCCATGGAGAAGACGCGTCTCGCCCAGGCCCTCGATCCTCTGGTGGCCGACAGTCACCGGGCGGTCATCGAGGCCCTGGAGGGCGCCTGCGCCGCCATCGAGGCGGAACTCGATCAACGCATCGCCGACGATCAGGTCCTCGCCCGCAAACGCGCCATCCTCACCTCGATCCCCGGCATCGGCCGGCGCATCGCCACCGTGCTGATCACCGACATGCCCGAACTCGGCAGGCTCGACCGCAAGGCGGCGGCCAGCCTGGCCGGCATGGCTCCGCCAAGGTCGCCATCGTCGCCACCGGCCGACGCCTCGTCGTCCTCGCCAACGCCCTGGTCAAGGACGACAAAACCTTCGCCGAAAGCGACCTCATGGCTTGACCGACAATACAGTCGCCGCTTGATGCAAGCGGGAACTGTATCAGCCGCGTAATCGCCTTGTGGTGCCGATCGAGTCCAGACCCTCAGCGGTCCTCGTAACCGGACGGTCATCGCCCTTATGTCGGGCTGCGCGGCGCCTCGGATGCAACCGGCAATCCGGTCGGATGCTTATCGGCAGCTGACGGGAAAAATCCGCCGCCTCCGGAACACCAGCATCCAACGGCGGAAATCAATTATACGGGCGACAAATTCAATACCCGAGTGTATCTTGGCTCCTCCAGGGGGCGGTTCTGGCGTTTGATACGCCGTGGAACTATGCGAAGCCGCGTTTCGATTGCGTCACCATTTCTGTCGGGGGCCAACATGTCCGACGCGATTCATCCGGCTGCACCGCATCATTTACCGATGTTCGTGCCAGCGGCAGATGGGACCGACGTGTTCATGTCGGTCATGGCCGTTGTCCTCGTCGTCGTGGTGATGGCAGCGGGGCTTCTGTTCCTGCGCCTGCACACCTTGCCCGAACGGATGGCCCACAAGAGCCACAAGCTGCAATTCGAGATCGTCGCCGTGCTGGGGCTGCTCGCCCTCTTCACGCATATCCATCTGTTCTGGGTGATGGGCCTCCTGCTCGCCCTGATCGACATCCCGAACTTCGGAGGGACGCTCAGCCGGATGGCGGGGGCGCTCGAACGGATCGCGGGTCTCCCTCCAGGAACGGGAGCTGCGGCGGTGTCAGAGGACATCGCGTCGGTCAGTGCTGGCGACGAAGACCTCCCGCTTGTCTCACGGCCCATCCCGAGGATCGTCCCGTCACGCACAACGAGGACCTGATCCATGCTTGAGATCTTGCTGTGCTCGGTGCTGACAATCCTGCCGGACTATCTTTTCCGACGCTTCGGCCAGGGCAAGCGGTTCGGCAGGGAGATCACGCTCTACTCGGTTTGGTTCGAGTTGAGGTGGGGTATCGTTTCATGCCTGATGCTTTCCGTGGGTCTGATCACGGTGATCTTCTATTATCACCCATCCACGAAAAGCGCGACCCTGTACTACAGGACCGTTCCCATCGTCTCGGAGACGAGCGGACGTGTAGCCGAGATCTACGTCAACAGCATCAGCGGCGAGGTCAAGCAGGGCGAACCCATCTTCCGCCTGGACAGCGCAACCCAGGAGGCGGCAGCCGAGGCGGCTCGGCGCAAGATCGCTGAGGTCGAGGCGGCCATGGTGGCGGCGCGATCCGAGATTGCGGCGTCCGAAGGCAAGGCTCAGGAGGCGAGGCTCAGGAGGCGAGGAGCGGCCTGCAGCAGGCCATCGACGAACTGGAAACAAAGCAGGAGCTGAACCGGCGAGGCGCTGGGATCGTCGCGTTTCGCGAGATCGAGCGGCTCCAGAACGTCGTGAACGGCCGGCGCGGCTCGGTCGCGGCGGCGACGGCGGCCAAGCAGACGGCCGAAGCACAGGTCAGCAGCCTTCTCCCCGCCCAGAAAGCCAGTGCGGAAGCTGCTCTCGCCCAAGCCGCCGTCGAGATTGCGAAGACCACCATCCGGGCCGGTGTCGGTGGACGCGTGGAGCAGTTCACCCTGCGGGTCGGCGATATCGTCAATCCGATCATGCGACCGGCAGGCGTGCTGATCCCCGACGGTGCAGGACGTAAAGCCATTACGGCGGGGTTCGGGCAGATCGAAGCTCAGGTGATGAAGGTCGGCATGCTGGCCGAGGTCACCTGTGTCTCGAAACCCTGGACCGTCATCCCCATGGTGGTAACGAGCGTGCAGGACTTCATCGCAGCCGGACAGTTTCGTGGCGGCGAGCAACTCGTCGATGCGCAACAGGTGGTTCGCCCCGGAACGATCACGGTGTTTCTCGAGCCGCTCTACACGGGCGGGCTCGAAGGCGTGACACCGGGAAGCAGCTGCATCGCCAATGCCTATACCAGCAACCACGATCTGATCGCGTCGGGCAAGCTCGGCACCACCAGGAGCTTGGTCCTCCATGCGGTCGATGCCACCGGTATCGTGCACGCCATGATCCTGCGGATCCAGGCGCTGATGCTACCCATCCAAACCCTCGTGCTGAGCGGACATTGACGCAGGAACGGACCGAAGCCCCCGGTCGGTCACCAACTGGTCGTCTGTTCTCCATCCGACCCGACCGGATACCTCTGTCGCATCGCGTGCCGGAAAGCGGACCTTCCGACCTTCTGCAACGGGTCTGAAGCGGGCCTTCCCCTGGTTGAGGTGATAGGGTTCCGACCCCAAGGGACGGGGTTTGAAAGACGAAGAGCGGCGTTCGAAGGCCATGGCGGACGACATCGGGACGACGCCGAGGACGAAGGCCGTCATGGCAGCGACGACAACGGTCTTCATCACATGAAACGCGGCTCCTCATGCAGTCCGGACCTCGGGGTCGGGTCCGTTCATCCTGCCTGAGCCCGTTACGGGAAGCCGCTGCTCTTCGTGACGTTTCGCCTCGCACGAGGCGCGAGGGATCAAAGCATGGCGGCCTTCCGGGGGCGACCGCTCACCCGAAGGCGCCGACCTCGTGCTGGATCATCCCGCTCAGTTCCCGCACCCGCGCGAAGGAGCGGCCGATGGGCGCGAACAGGGTGGTGTGCTCGGCCTCGTAGGTGCCGACGTCGCGCGGGCCGGCGGGCTCACCGAAGTTGAGGCCCAGGGTCGGGTCGGGCGTCACGGGGAACACGTCCTCCAGGAGGGTGAGGCAGCCCTCCACGTCGAGGCGCAGGAAGCGCTCGATCAGCGCCTCGCGGGTGATGCCCGACTGCGGCCGGAAGCCGGGGATGTGGACGGCGAGGAACCAGATCCGGTGGATCAGGGCGAGGCGGATGGCGTGGAGCAGGGTCAGGCGCGGCGACATCTTGCCGAGGTCGGGGGCGGCGGTCTGCAGGCTCAGCCAGTCGCAGGTGAGGCGGCCGAACAGACGGCGCAGCTTCGGCGCCAGGTCGAGGCGGTCGAGGGCGGTGGCGATCACCACGAGTTCGTCGCGCCGCGCGTCGCGCTGCGTGCGCCGGGCCCGCTCCAGCCACACGGCCGGGTCGAGGGTGTCGATGTAGGCGCGCAGCACGTCGAGGTCGCTGACCGCGGCCGCGTGCTGAACCATGCGGAAGGCGCGCGAGAAGCGCACCGAATCGCGGCGCATGTCGCGGAACAGGTCCGGCGCCCGGCCCGCGGCGCGGCCCATGCCGTGCAGCGAATTGGCGAGGAACCCGAGCTGGTGCAGGATCGCGTTGTTGGGGATCGCCCGCATCTGGCGCGGATGCGTGATCATGGCCGGCCCGCCGCCGTCGCTCTGGCGGGCCACCGGGCGCGAGCCGGTGCGGTCGAGGAGGCTGGGGCCGAAGGTGCCCAGCAGTGCCGCGTAGCCGGTGTCGTCGACGAGGGTCTCCATGTCCTGGCGCACCACCGTGAAGAACTCGGTGGCGAAATCGGCCTCGGCGTAGATCGGGTCGTCGGTCTCGTCGGCGCCGTCGGGGGCATCGCTGAGGACGTAGTCGGCAAACGCGTCCTCGTCGGCGATGTCGAGGGCGAAGACGTGCTCGGCGATGCGCTCCACCGTGGCCTGCGCCAGCGGCGGGGTGCCGAACATCAGGTAGCCGTCCGACCCCTGGAAGCTCGATTCGAGGCGAACCCTGATGCCGTTGGCCCGGTTGCGCCGGCGCGCGTCCTCGGGGGCGAGATAGGCGAGGCGGTCGCGCAGGGAACTCGGGTGTGCGCCCCGGCCGATCGACTCGCCGTGGGTGTCGAAGATCGCGAGCTCGATGCCGGAGAGATCGTTCTGCGCCATGAGTTCGGACAGGCGAAGCCGCAGCCGCTCGATCCAGAAGCTCGCGGCGAGCTGGCCGACGTAGCGGCCGGAATCGGAGTAGCCGAACTGCACCGTCAGCCGCCCGATGCGCTTGAGGTACTGGCGCCAATGGGGATTGCGCAGGGCGTCGTCGAGGACGCGGATGCCCTGTTCCAGTGCGCTCGCCGTTTCGAACAGCGGCGTGATCTCGACCTTGTCGGCGATCCCGTAGTGGCGGGCGAGCCAGAGGGCGGCGAGCAGGGTGTAGCCGGTCTCGGTCTCGGCGATGAGGAAGCGCACCGGGTGGGTGCCGTCGACGTGCTTGAGGATCTGGGTGATCGTCATCATCAGCCGGGCGGCCGAGGCGCGCTCGGCGGCCAGCGCCCCGAAGTCCACGTCGACCGGCTGCACGTCGTTGAGCAGCGCGTGGATGGTGGCGAGGTGCGACCGGCGCTGGGCGGCGTCGGTGGGCTCGCCCTCGAGGTCGATCACCCGGCGCACGGCGTTGTGGATCTGGCTGGCGTTGAGCCGGAAGTGGGGCAGGGCGTTCGAGAGCCCGTGCGCGGCGATGCCCGAGCGCAGCACCGCGATGGCGCGCCGGTCCGCGTCGCTCTCGGCCACGGTGACGGCGCCGGCGAGCCCCGCCAGGATCGGTCCGGCATCGGTCTGGGCGCGTTCGCGCTCGATGATGAGGGCGAGGGCGAAGCGGTGGACCGCCTCCAGGGTCGGCTTGGTGCCCAGCCGCGGCGCCACCGCGAGCTGGCGGTTGACGGCGGCCAGCGCGCCCTGGGCCAGGGTCCGTACCACCTTGGTGGCCGGCACGTCGGGCAGGTCGCGCATCAGCCGGTCGAGCTGCATGCGCTTGGATTCGATGCGGTAGCGCAGGGTGTCCCACCAGCCGATGTCGGTGCGCCCGTCGGTGTCGCAGCCGACCCAGCTCGCGATGGCGAAGGGCTTGGGCACGAGTTCGGTCCAGCGGTCGGGCCAGCGCGCCCGGGCGGCGTCGAGCAGCGCGCCGTTGAAGGCGTCTAGCGCCTCGCGGCCGTGGTTGGCGGCGATGCAGGCCTGCTCGAACTCGTCGTCGAGGCTGATCCTGGCGTCGGGCCGGGTCGAGAGGGCGGCGGCCTCGGCCACCAGGGGCCTGCGCGCGCCGGCATCGGGCTCGGAGGCGGCCCTGGCGATCAGGCCGGCCACGGCCTTGGGCATGCCGAAGGTGGGATGGGCCGTGAACACCACCGCGAAAGCGGTGCGGCCCACGAGGCCGCGCAGGGTCTCGAAATCGTTCGCGCCCTTGGGGACGGCGCCGACGATCCGGGCCGGCATGCCGGCATCCGAAGCGTGGCGGTCTAGCCCGACGTAGCCGCGCAGGCGGGCGGCGCGCTCGGCCAGGGACTGCTCGCGCAGGCGGGCGAACAACCCGTCGAGGTCGGCCTCGCCGATCTCGTCCCGGTCGAGCATCCGGGTGATCGCCAGGGTCACCGCCAGGACCGGGTTGCGGAAGGGATCGTCGCTGGCCTGCTCGCGGGAATCCTCGATGAGGGCGAGGAGGTCCCGCTCCAGCGCGTCGGGGGCGTGCGGGGCGGCTGGGCTGCGGTCGAGCATGCGCATCGAGAACCTTGGAAGAGAGCGTCGTCACCACGCATAGGGTGAGCGGGGCCGGAACGCGACGGGAACCATGGAACGGCGTCGGCGACATCCGTGTGGCGACCCCGGCGACGACCCGACCCGAGGCCTGCGTGACGCAAGGACCGTTCCGCCGCGCGCCGGGCGGTCGGGTTCGGCCGCTTGCGGTTCCGTGCGTGCAACGGACGCTGTCCTGGGGTAACGCTGTGCCCGGCATGGAAACGGTTCTGATCCTCGTCGCCGTCGTGGCCCTTGCCATTTCCGGCGTGACGGTGGGGGCGATGGCGGCACGCTCTCGCCGCCCGCCCTTGCGCCTGCCGAACGAGCACAGGATCGAACAGGCCAGCGACGACGGGCTGATGGACGACATCGAAGCACCCCTGCCGAGCCCGATCGACCGGCGCAGCGGCGCCGTGCTCGACCTCGAGCCGATCGAGTCGCAGCTGCAGATCGCGGCCTCCCGGCGGGCCGAGGCGCCGCGACGCCGGGACGACGCCGAGCGATGATCGATCGGATACGGACGGCCGCCCTCGCGGTCCTCGTCGGGGGATTCGTGCTCGCTCGGCCGGCTCCGGTGCCGGCGCAGGATGGCGAGCCGGCGACACAGCCCGAGGCGCCCGGCCAGGATACGCCCGTGCCCAAGAAGCCGCGGCGCAAGCCGGCGGCGGCGAAGCCGGCTCCCGTGCCGGCCGAACCCGCGACGCCGATGGCGGCCCAGCCCATGCCGGAACCGGCGGCCCCGCCCAACCTCACGGTGCTGTGCGAAGGAAAATCCGCCCGCTACACGGCCGATACCGGCGCGGCGGTGTGGGTGACGCGCTCGGGCGTCGTCTCGGTGGACAACCCGCTGCGGCCGCTGACCCCGGACGCGACGCGGGTGCTGCAGGTGGTGGTCGGCGACCGGGCGGCGACCGCCTACGGCCCCGATCTCGCCGCCCTGCGCCGGGGCGGCACGCCGGCCTCGCTGGAGGCGCGTCTGGGCGCCGCGATCCGCTGGGACGAGGTGCTGCCGCTCCTGCCGGATGCCTTCGTCGTCGTCTCCGAGGCCGGCGAGACGGTCGCCCGCCTGCCGTTCAAGGACTGCGCCGAGGCGCCCGCCGTGAAGGCCGATCCGGTCGCGGCCAAGCCCGCGTCGAAATCCCCCCCGAAGCCGCGTCGGGCGAAGCCCGAGGGCGAGGCCACGGCACCCAAGGGCTTGCAGATCCCGCAAGGGGCGATCCCCGGCAATCCATAGGAGCGACCAAGGCCATGACGTCAACGCTCGCCGCCGCCGAGGTGATCGCCCGGCTCGGCCTCGCGCCGCATCCCGAGGGCGGCCATTACCGCGAGACGTTTCGCGATGCCGAGACCGTGGGGGGACGCGCGGTGGGCAGCGCGATCTACTACCTGCTCGATGTCGGCGAGACATCGGCCTGGCACCGGGTCGATGCCGCCGAGATCTGGTTCTGGCACGCGGGCGCGCCGATGGTGATCACGGTGAGCCCCAACGGCCATGACGCCGAGGCGCGCCACCTCGGTCCCGACCTCGCCCGCGGCCAGCATCCGCAGATCGTGGTGCCCAAGGGCCATTGGCAGACCGCGACGAGTCTCGGCGCCTGGACCCTGGTGAGCTGCACCGTCGCCCCGGCCTTCACCTTCGAGGGGTTCGAGATGGCCCCGCCGGACTGGCGCCCGACGCCGCGGGGGTGACGGCGGCCCGCGCCGCCACGACGGCGCCGGCGACGATGAGGAGGCAGGCGAGGCCCAGCGCCGGCGTCGCATCGGCATATCCGGTGGCCACGAGGATCAGCGTCGACAGGACCGGCGCGGCGTAGGAGCAGACGCCCAGAAGCCGGATGTCGCCCCGCTTCATGCCGACGTCCCACAGGTAGAAGGCTGCGCCTACGGGCCCGAGCCCGAGGGCGACGAGCGCCGCCCATTGTCCCGCACCCGCCGGCCACACCGTGCGCTCCAAGGCCAGGTGGCAGGCGAGGCTCAAGGCCGCGGTCGCGAGGCAGAACCCGGCCACCGCATCTGTGGGAACGGCCCCGAACCGGCGCGACAGCACCGAATATCCGGCCCAGACGAAGGCGCAGGCGAAGGAGGCGGCATAGCCCGGCAGGGCGCCGGCCGGAAACTGCAGGTCGCCCCGCCCGGCGAAAAGGGCGGCCACCCCCGAAAGCCCGAGGAGGGCGCCGACCACATGACCACGGCGGAGGCCCGCCTCGCCGGGCAGTCCGGCCGAGAACAGGACGATGAGGAGCGGCCACAGGTAGTTGAGCAGCCCCGCCTCGGCCGGCGGGGCCAGCCGCAGGGCGGTGAAATAGAGGGCGTGATAGCCGAACAGGCCGCCGACCCCGAGTAGCCAGACCGGCCAGGGCTGCACCAGGGCCTTCAGCCCGGACGGCCGCACGAGCCAGCTGGCGCAACCGAGGAGCCCGCCGATGGCGAAGGTCATCGCCGCGAGCTGGAACGGGGGGACATCGCCCGATGCGGCCGTGAACAGGGCCAGCAGCGACCACAGCAGGATCGCACCCGAGCCGACGAGGGTGGCGGAGGCGGAGGTCATCCGTGGCCGACTACGCCGGCGCCCCGGAACGACGGCGCGGTGTCATCGACGATGCCGATGACCGCCGCGGTGGCGCCCTCGTTCCACAGCCTTCGATGTCCTGTCATCCTGTCAGGGTGTGAGGCGGCGAGGCCGCCCCGCACTGCGCGATCACGCGATGTACTGCGCGCCGTTGATGGTCAGGGTCGAGCCGGTGATGAAGCCCGAGTCCTCGGCGGCGAGGTATTCCACCGCGCGGGCGATCTCCTCGGCTTCGCCGAGACGGCCGACCGGGATCGTGGCGATGATCTTGTTGCGGATGTCCTCCGGCACCGCCATCACCATGTCGGTGGCGATGTAGCCCGGCGCGATCACGTTGACGGTGATGCCCTTGGAGGCGCTTTCCTGGGCGAGCGCCTTGGCGAAGCCGATGACGCCGGCCTTGGCGGCCGAGTAGTTGGTCTGGCCGGCCTGGCCCTTCTGGCCGTTGATCGACGAGATCAGGATGATGCGGCCGAACCCGCGCGTGCGCATGCCCTCGATGACGGGGCGGGTGCAGGTGAACATCGAGTCGAGGTTGGTCTTGATGACCGCCTGCCACTTGTCGAAGGTCATCTTGTGGAAGGCGCCGTCGCGGGTGATGCCGGCGTTGTTGACCAGCACGTCGATGGGGCCGACCTCGGCCTCCACCTGTTTGATGCCGGCCTCGCAGGCGGCGGCGTCGCCGACGTCGAACTTGAACACCGGGATGCCGGTCTCGGCCTTGAAGGCGGCGGCCGCCTCGTCGTTGCCGCCGTAGTTGGCGGCGACCTTGTAGCCCTTGGCCTTGAGGCCGTTCGAGATCGCGGCGCCGATGCCGCGCGTTCCACCCGTGACGAGGGCGACGCGTTCCTGAGCCATGATATCCTCCGATTGTTGTTTCTTGGCAGGTTTATGAAGTTGGCAGTCTGATGAAAGCCGGTGTCGCGTGGGGCTTTAGCTGGCGAGGCAGCCGTCACGCGACCCATTTAAATTTGCGGCGCCGTCAAGAATTCCCGAACCGGCGCCGCGACTTGGCGGGTGGCCTTGGCGGGTGGCCTTGGCGGGTGGCTCAGACCCGCTCGATGCACATGGCGACACCCATGCCGCCACCGATGCAGAGGGTGGCGAGGCCCTTCTTGCCGTCGCGGCGCTTGAGCTCGTGCAGCAGGGTGACGAGGACGCGGGCGCCGGAGGCACCGATGGGGTGGCCGATGGCGATGGCGCCGCCGTTGACGTTCACTTTGTCGGTGTCCCAGCCCATGTCCTTGTTCACGGCGAGCGCCTGGGCGGCGAAGGCCTCGTTGGCCTCGATCAGGTCGAGGTCGGACGCCTTCCAGCCGGCCTTGTCCAGCGCCTTGCGGGAGGCGGGGATCGGGCCGGTGCCCATCACCTTGGGGTCGACGCCGGCGGTGGCCCAGGAGACGATGCGGGCCAGCGGCGTGATGCCCCGGCGCTCGGCTTCCGAGGCCGACATCAGCACGATGGCGGCCGCGCCGTCGTTGAGGCCAGACGCGTTGGCGGCGGTGACGGTGCCGTCCTTCGAGAAGGCCGGCTTCAGCTTGGCCATGGCCTCGACGGTGGCGCCGTCACGGATGTACTCGTCGGTGTCGACGATGGTGTCGCCCTTGCGGCCCGGCACCGTGACGGGGACGATCTCGTCCTTGAAGCGGCCTTCCTTGCGGGCGGCCTCGGCCTTGTTCTGCGAGGCCGTCGCGAACGCGTCCTGCTGCTCGCGGGTGAGCTGGAAGGCCTGGGCCACGTTCTCGGCGGTGGTGCCCATGTGGTAGCCGTTGAAGGCGTCCCACAGGCCGTCCTTGATCATGGTGTCGACGAGCTTGACGTCGCCCATCTTCTGGCCGCCGCGCAGGTACTGCGCGTGGGGGGAGAGCGACATCGACTCCTGGCCGCCGGCCACGATGACGGTGGCGTCGCCGTTGGCGATCTGCTGCATGCCGATGGCGACGGTGCGAAGCCCTGAGCCGCACACCTGGTTGAGGCCCCAGGCCGTGGCCTTCTCGGGGATGCCGGCCTTGATGGCGGCCTGGCGGGCGGGGTTCTGGCCCGCGCCGGCGGTGAGGACCTGGCCGAAGATGACCTCGTCCACGTCGTCGGGGGAGACGCCGGCCCGCTCCAGGGCCGCCTTGATCGCCACGGCGCCGAGGTCGTGGGCCGGGACCGTGTTGAAGGCCCCGCCGAACGAGCCGACGGCGGTGCGCGCCGCGCCGACGATGACGATGTCTTCTGCTGCCATGGTGCGTGTCTCCTCGATGCCTGTCGGCAATGCCTGGCCGCCGTCGAGGGCGTGCGCGCTTGTGCCGTCTCCTCGGATGAAAGGCCTCGACCTGTTGAAGTCAAGCGCCTGCACCTACCAGCAGTCGTCGTTGTCGACTCTTTTGTCGGTTCGCCACTGGTCCAGGCACGGCGGCACGTCCAGCGGGTGACGCATTCCTTCGATCGATTTTGCAACCGATCTTGGTCGAAGGCCGCTGGTATTATGAACACCTCATAGAACATCTCTGCAAAGCCATGGCTCGTTGCCACGAGGGTGTCGCCATCGCCCGTCGCGGGAGGGCCCTCATGGCTTCAGCCTCGTCTTGATCCGATAGATCAGCCCGTCGCGGACATCGCGATAGGCGTCGAGACGCTGGTCGCGCGAGGCTTCCTGCAGGATGGTCGGGTCGGGGGTCGGCCAGTATTCCACCTCGACGGCGTTGGTGCGGGTGAGCTCCAGCGCGGCGTGGTGGGCTTCGGGCGCCAGGGTGATGATGAGGTCGAAGTTCAGCCCCTCCCACTCCTCGAGCTGTTCGAGGGTGCGCGGCTTGTGGCGCGAGGCGTCGATGCCGATCTCGTCCAGCGCCGCCACCATGAACGGATCGGCCGGCTCGCCGGTGCGCACCCCGGCCGACTGCACGTAGGTCGACTTGCCGAAGTAGTGGCGGGCGATCGCCTCGGCGGCCAGCGAGCGCACCGCGTTGTAGTTGCACATGAACAGCACCGACTGCACGCGCTTCTTCTTGCCCGGGCCGCCCTCGTCCGCCATCCGCTGCCTTGCCTTGGGTCTCGATGGGGAGACCGGTCCTTGTGAGCCGACGACCCCGACGGTCGACGCGGGTGCAAAGCGCGACTGTGCGTCGCCACGCGCGTGGGCGAGGCCCTCGACCGTGTGCGGTCGAGGGCCTCGCCTTCAAGCCTTCCAGTGCAAGGCGAAGACCAGGGTGAACAGCCGGCGCGCGGTGTCGTGGTCGAGGTCGACCTTGCCTTCCAGGCGCTGGCGCAGCAGCTCGGAGGCCTCGTTGTGGAGGCCGCGCCGGCCCATGTCGATCGCCTCGATCTGGGTCGGCGAGGCGGTCTTGATGGCGTTGAAGTAGCTCTCGCAGATCATCTCGTAGTCGCGGATCACCCGCCGGAACGGGGTCAGCGACAGGAGGTGGGTCATCGCCGGGCCGCCGCTCTCGTGGCGGATCGCGAAGGAGAGCTTGTTCTCGACGAGGCCGAGGGTGAGGGCGAAGGGGCCCTCGCGTCCGGGGATCGAGAAGTGGTTGTCCTCCAGGATGTCGAAGATCGCGATGGCACGCTCGTGCTCCTGGTCGGGGTTGCCCCGCCCGATCGAATCCTCGTCGAGGGTCACCGACGCGAGGCGGTCGAGACCCTTGGTCTTGCGGTCACGGGCATCGTCGCGCTCTTGCGCCACCTTGGCTTCGTCCGACATGGCCGCCTCACAGGTTCAGACGGATGGCGACGGAGCGGGCATGGCCGTCGAGGCCCTCCGAGCGTCCGAGCGCGATGGCTGCGGGGCCCAGCGCCCGCAGGGCGGCGGCGTCGCAACGCAGGATCGTGGTGCGCTTCATGAAGTCGAGGACGCCGAGGCCCGAGGAGAACCGCGCCGAGCGGGCGGTGGGCAGCACGTGGTTGGGGCCGCCGACATAATCGCCGATCGCCTCCGGGGTGTGGCTGCCGAGGAAGATCGCGCCCGCGTTGCGGATGCGGTCCGCCAGGGCCTCGGCGTCTTGCGTCTCGATCTCCAGGTGCTCGGGGGCGAGGCGGTCGACCAGCGGCACCGCCTCGATGAGGTCGCGCACCACGAGGATGGCGCCGTAGTCGCGCCAGCTCGCCCGGGCGATCTCGGCGCGCGGCAGGGTGACGAGCGCGCGCTCCACCGCGGTCTCGACGGCATCGGCGAGGCCGGCGGAATCCGTGATCAGGATCGCCTGCGCCGCGACGTCGTGCTCGGCCTGGGCTAGCAGGTCGGCCGCGATCCAGTCCGGATTGGCGTGGGCATCGGCCAGGATCAGCACCTCGGAGGGGCCGGCGATCATGTCGATGCCGACCTGCCCGAACACCCGGCGCTTGGCGGCCGCGACCCAGGCGTTGCCGGGCCCCACGATCTTGGCCACGGGCGCGACGGTCGGGGTGCCGTAGGCCAGCGCCGCCACCGCCTGCGCGCCGCCGACCCGGTAGATCTCGTCGACGCCCGCCAGCCTGGCGGCGGCCAGCACCAGCGGGTTCATCTGCCCTTCGGGCATCGGCACCACCATGACGACGCGGGTCACCCCGGCGACGCGGGCGGGGATGGCGTTCATCAGGACGGAGGAAGGATAGCTCGCGGTGCCGCCGGGCACGTAGAGGCCGACCGATTCGAGGGCCGTCCAGCGCCAGCCCGACATCACCCCGAGTTCGTCGGTGGAGCGGTGGTCCTGCGGCACCTGGCGACGGTGGAAGCTCTCGATCCGCTCCGCCGCAAGGGCCAGGGCGTCGAGGGTCTCGGCCGGGCAGGCGGCGATCGCCGCATCGACCTCGGCGGGCGTGACGCGCAGGGAGGCGGCGGTGAACTCCTCGCCGCGCCGGTCGAAGCGGCGGGTGTAGTCGACGAGCGCGTCGTCGCCGCCGGCCACCACGCCGGCGATGATGGCCCGCACGGTGTCGTCGACCTCCTCGGAGATCTCGCGCTTGACGCTGAGCAGGCGCCGGAACTCCTCGGCGAACCCGTCCTGGGACGAATCGAGGCGGATCATGGGGTGCGTCCTTCGATGGCGGCGCGGCCGGCCTCGGCCGCCTCGTGGTCGGGGCGCCCTTCCGCCTCCCAGACCGGGCCGAGGTCCTTCATCCGCACCTCGATGCATTCGACGTCGAGCCGGATCGCGGCGCCGCCGGCAAAGACCAGGGTCACGGTGCCGGAAGGCGCCTCGCCCGGTTCGAAGGTGACGGCGAGCAGGCTCAGGGTCGCGTCCGAATCCGCGCCCGGTACGATCCCGCGGCCGCGCACGCCCAACACCCGCTCGAAATGCACCCCCGTCAGCCGCCGGCGCGGCGCCTCGCCGGGCGCCGCCGACCAGTCGAACCGGCGCGCCACCAGCACGAAGCGATGCGCGCCCGCCAGATAGGCGAGGTCGCCCGAGCGCAGGATCGCATCCTGGAGGTGGGCCGAGACGACCGCGAGGTCCTCGGTGTCGAGGGCAGCGAGCTTGAGAAGCTCCATGGCGGGGGTGTCGCGCTCTTGCAAAAGTCGATGGGATTTTCGGGACGACGCGGGTGTACGGGACGAGGGGCCGCGCCGATGACGGCCATGGTAGGTAGCGAGGCCACCCGCCCACGGCAACCGTCATGGTTCGCCGGGGCGCGGGGGCCCGACCCCATGTGATGCCGCCCGGCGGCCTCATCACGCGTTCATCTCGCCCGCGCTACCACCGTGACCGTCGACATACGGCGGCGAGACCCGCCGACGAGATCCGGAGACGACGACGGTGAAGCGCATCCTCCTGGTGGCCACGACGGCCCTGACCCTCGCCGGCGGCGTGAGCGCCCAGGCCCAGTACGGCGGGGGCTACGACGACGACCGGCCACGCCGCTACGAGGAGCGGCGCTCCGACGAGGACCGCTACGAGCGCCGCCGTCCGCGCTACGACGAGGATCGCTACGAGCGGCGCCGGTCGCGCTACGACGACGACCGGTTCGACCGGGCGCCGCGCGGCGGCGGCATCTGCGTCACCGCCCGCGGCAATTGCATGACGCGGCCGGCGCCGATCAATGCGCCCTGCGGCTGCGAGGTCCCGGGGTTCGGGTTCAAGCGCGGCGCCATCGGCGGCTGAGGCCGACGCGGTCCGGCGGCGAGGAGCTGCCCCGATCCCGCATCATCCCATTTCCGGGTGATCACTTCGTGATGCGGAAATGGGCTTCGCTCAGGCGCCGCGCGGGCTCGGTGATACGGTTCCCGCTTGATTCAAGCGTAAACCGCCTCACCCGATCCCGCGGATCGCCTCGGCGACCTCGCCGGCATATTCCTCGTGGGCGCTGAGCGCCCCCGGGACCGTCTCGCGGCTGACCCGGCCGGTGGCGATGAGGGCGTCCATCTCCGCGCCCGAGCGGCGCGGCGCCCGCTCGGGCCGCAGCACCAGCACCGGCGGCAGGCCGGGCCCCTCGAACAGCGACAGGAAGGCCTCGCGGCTCGCGCAGGGGTCGAGGCCGCCGGTGACGAAGGCGGCGGTGCCGAAGCGGGCGCCGATCTGCCGGGTGATGGCGTGCTTGTCGGCGATGACGCCGGGGGTGACGTGGTCCGGGTCGGCGTAGACGTGGGCGCGCATCATCCGCCCGATCACCGGCCGGCTGATGTTGATGCGGTAGATCGCGTCGCCGACGAGGGGCACCTCGACGAGGCGGCGCAGGGCCTTGAACAGGCCGCGCCGCTCCTGGCCCATGGCGGTGGGCAGCGGCCCGCGCCAGGTCGGTCCGACCAGGACGATGCGCTTGAACAGGCCGGGATGCCGGCGGGCCGCCGCCATGAGGTAGGGGCCGGCATGACCCGCCGCCACGGCGAGCGCGTAGGGGCCGGGCTTGGCCACGAACAACGCGTCGAGGAAGGCGTGCATCGTGCCCGGGTTCATGGGCAGCGGTACGCGGGCCTGGTTGCCGAACCCCGGCCAGTCGGGGATCAGGCAGCGGTAGTCGTGCCCGAGGTCGCGCGCCAGCGGCCACATCTCGGAGCGGGCCGAGATCGACGACAGGGCGGGCAGGAGCAGGGCGTCGGGGCCGCTGCCGACCACGTCGCAGGGCATCGACAGGGTGCGCCCGTCGATGGTCAGGCTGAAGCTGCGGGCGGAACGTGCCGGCTCGATCATGACCCCTCGGATGGCTCAGGCACCGGTCCGCGACGCGGCATGCGGTTGGCGGGATGAAGGACGAAGCGATCGTCGACAGTGTCGGCGGACAGTCGCCAGGTCGGTCACGACGATTCCGTCGAGAGGGATCGCAGGCCCGTCCGCGATCCCCGGACAGTCCCGCGCCGAGGCGCGGGGCGGCCGGCGTCCCGTCAGGTCCGCAGGAGTTCGTTGATCGCGGTCTTGGCGCGAGTGCCCGCATCGACGCGCTTGACGATCACCGCGCAGTATAGCCCGGGGCCGGCCGAGCCGTCGGGGAGCTTCTTGCCGGGCATGGTGCCCGAGACCACCACCGAATAGGGCGGCACCCGGCCGTAGAAGACCTCGCCGGTGGTGCGGTCGACGATCTTCGTCGAGGCGCCGATGTAGACGCCCATGGACAGCACGCTGCCCTCGCCGACGACGACGCCCTCGACCACCTCGGAGCGGGCGCCGATGAAACAGTTGTCCTCGATGATGGTGGGGCTCGCCTGCATCGGCTCCAGAACGCCGCCGATGCCGACGCCGCCCGAGAGGTGGACGTGCTTGCCGATCTGCGCGCAGGAGCCGACACTGGCCCAGGTGTCGACCATGGTGCCCTCGTCCACATAGGCGCCGAGGTTGACGAAGGAGGGCATCAGCACGACGCCGGACGCGATGTAGGCGCCGCGCCGGGCGATCGCCCCGGGCACCGCCCGCAGGCCGGCCTCGCGGAACTGCTTCTTCTTCCAGCCCTCGAACTTGGAGGGCACCTTGTCCCACCAGTTGGCGCCGTCGGGGCCGCCGTGGATGATCTCCATGTCGTTGAGGCGGAACGACAGCAGCACCGCCTTCTTGAGCCACTGGTTGACGTGCCATTCCTCGCCGGCCTTCTCGGCCACCCGCGCCTTGCCGGAATCGAGGAGTTCGAGGGCCGTCTCCACGGCGTCGCGCACGGCACCCTTGGTGCCCGCGTCGATCCCGGCCCGGTCCTCCCAGGCGGTCTCGATGGTGGCGGCGAGGTCGGCGTGGGCGCTGGGGGCGGACATGTCGGGATTTTCCGGGTGGCGGCAGACGAGCCCGTGCTTACAAAAGCCGGTCGGCCCTGTCACCCGCCGCAGGACGCGTCTCAGGGTAGGGGCCGCGTCTCAAGCCCCCTCGAACCGTGGCCGCACCCCGTCGAGGTCCCGCGTGAAGGCGACGAGATCCTCGGTGAAGTCGGCCTCGATGGCGGCGGCCGCCTCGGGAAACTCCTGGAGCACCCGGCGCATCAGCGTCGGCGTGATGCGCAGGACCTCCGAGGGCACGCTCGCCCGCGCCTCGCTTGGCCGCTCGCCGCGCAGGAACAGGGAAAGGCGCCCGATCAGCGCCGAGGGGCCGGCCACCACCGGCTCGCCGCCGGCCCGGCGGGGCGCCACCGCGATGGCACCGGCCAGCACCACGAAGCCGCCGTCGGCGCGCTCGTCGCGGGCGTAGAGAACGTCGCCCGCGGCCAGGCTGCGCCGTTCGGCCGCAAAGCACAGCAGCCGCAGGGCATCCCGGCCCATGAACCGGAACAGCGGGGCGGCGGACAGGATCGCGATGTCGTCGTCGAGTCCCACCGTCACGCGGTCCCTTCACCGTCTCGCCCGCAGGCCGATCTCGCCGCCCCGCCCATTCCGCACCGCGATGGGGACCGCCACGCGCGAAGGTCCGGGACCGTGTGCAAACGTCAAGGCAACAGTTTGTAGCCGCCGGATTCCGTCACGAGGATCGCGGCCAGGGCCGGGTTGGGTTCGATCTTCTGGCGCAGGCGGTAGATATGCGTCTCCAGCGTATGGGTCGTGACCTGCGCGTTGTAACCCCAGACCTCGGCGAGCAGCGTCTCGCGGCCCACGACCTCGCGGCCCGCCCTGTAGAGAAAACGCAGGATCGCGGTCTCCTTCTCGGTGAGCTTGAGCTTGGAGCCGCGGTCGCCCACCAGGAGCTTGGCGCCGGGGCGGAAGGTGTAGGGGCCGATCTGGAAGACCGCATCCTCGCTCGCCTCGTGGCTGCGCAGGTGGGCGCGGATGCGCGCGAGCAGCACGGCGAACTTGAACGGCTTGGTGACGTAGTCGTTGGCCCCCGCCTCGAGCCCCTCGACGGTATCCTCCTCCGAGACTTGGGCGGTGAGCATGATCACCGGCCCGCGATAGCCGTTGCGCCGCATCGCCCGGACCGCTTCGCGTCCGTCCATGTCCGGCAGCCGCACGTCCATCACCGCAAGATCGATCCGGTCCGAGGCGACCCTGGCGATGGCGCCCGCCCCGTCGGCCTCGGGCAGCACCACGAATTCCTCGGACAGGTCGAGCTGCTCGGTGAGCGTCTCCCGCAGCGAGGCGTCGTCGTCGCAGACCAGGAGGCGATAGGCGTTCGGCATCGGCTGCAACACTCTTCCACACGCGACAGGCGAAGATCCGCGCACGGAACGGGGCGCGAGGACGGGTCGATCGAAAATGGCCGGGCCGAACGGCCGCGACGACGACAACGAGCCGGGGTCGGACATCCTGGCCGGGCGTGTCACCCCGCTCGAGGGAGATGCCCTGCCCAAGGTAGATGCCCTGCCCAAGGGTGCCGCCCCGCCTCACGGACCCCTCGACGCATCCCACCCTAGCGCGTTTCGCCCAGCAGGAAATCATCCCGGATGCGTCGAGCGCAGCGGTTGCCCACAGCCTTCGTTGTCTTCCATACGTGAACGGCCGGGTGCAAGTTTCAACCGCCCGGCCGCCCCGCAATCCGGCCCCGATGGCACTCCGACGCGTCATGTCCCCTCCTGTCCGGTCGATCCCGCACCCGAAGGCCGTCCGCGCCGTCGCCCTCGCCGCGATCCGGGTGCGTCCGCTCGTCGGCGACCGCCGCCGCGGCCACCTGCTGGTGGGCCCCTCGGTCATTCCCTGCGCCCTGGGCCGGAGCGGGATCGGCACCGTCAAGCGCGAAGGCGACGGCGCCTCGCCGCGCGGGCGGTTCCGCCTGCGTGCGGCCGCGTACCGGCCCGACCGTCTCACGGTGCGTCCGGCCACCCTGCTGCCGATCCGCGCGACGCGCCCGCACGACGGCTGGTGCGATGCTCCGTCCCACCGCCGCTACAACCGGCCATTGACGCTGCCCTGTCCGGGGGTGAGCGCCGAGGAGATGTGGCGCGGCGACGGGCTCTACGACCTCGTCGTCGACATCGACTACAACCGCGGGCCGATCCGCCCCGGCCGCGGCTCGGCGATCTTCATGCACGTGGCCCGGCCGGGCTATCCGCCCACCGAGGGCTGCGTCGCCCTGGCCCGGGCCGACCTCCTGCGCCTGTTGCGCCGGCTCGGACCGAAGACCCGGCTGCGCATCGGCTGAGGCCTACCGGGCGCTCGCGGGCCTCGCCCGGTCGAGGGTCATGATGGCGGCGGCGGCGAACAGGCACAGGGCTCCGGCCGTGAAGAAGGCCGGCAGGTAGCTCGCCAGGACGTCGCGCGACAGGCCGGCGCCGTAGGCGGCGCCGGCCGCCCCGAGCTGGTGCCCGCAGAAGATCCACCCGAACACGAGGTTGGCCTTCTCGCGCCCGAACCGGGCCGCGGTGAGCCGCACGGTGGGGGGCACCGTGGCGATCCAGTCGAGGCCGTAGAGGACCGCGAACAGCGACAGGCCGATCAGCGTGAAATCCGAGAACGGCAGGCACATCAGGGCGATGCCGCGCAGGCCGTAGTACCAGAACAGGAGCCAGCGGTTGTCGTAGCGGTCCGACAGCCAGCCCGAGGCGACGGTGCCGATGAAATCGAAGGCGCCCATGGCCGCCAGCACCCCGGCACCCTGGATCGGGCTGATGCCGTAGTCGGCGCACAGGGGGATGAAGTGGGTCTGGATGAGGCCGTTGGTGCTGGCCCCGCAGATGAAGAAGGTCGCGAACAGCACCCAGAACACCCGCGTGCGCGCCGCCTCGCGCAGGGCGGCGATGGCCCCGCCGGCATCGACGGGGGCGAGCGCCGCCCCGGCCGCTGCCGCCTCGCCGTAGGGTGCCAGACCGAGGTCCTCGGGCCGGTCGCGCATCAGGAGCAGGACGGCCAGACCCGTGAGCACCAGCAGGCTGCAGACGAGGAGGAGGGCGGCGCGCCAGCCCCAGTGTTCGGTGAGGGCGGCGAGCACCGGCAGCACCACGAGTTGGCCGGTGGCCGAACTGGCGGTGAGGAGGCCGACCATGAGGCCGCGCCGCGCCGTGAACCAGCGCGTCGCCACGGTGGCGCCGAGCACCAGGGCGGTGAGCCCGGTGCCGACGCCCACCGCCACCCCCCACAGGAGCACCAGCTGCCAGACCTGGCTCATCCCCAGCGACAGCAGCATCCCGCCGGCGATGAGGAGGAGGGCGCACAACACGATCCGGCGCGGCCCGTAGCGGTTCATCAGGACGGCGGCGAACGGCCCCATCAGCCCGAACAGGACGAGGCGGATCGCCAGGGCCGCCGAGATCGTGGCGGTGTCCCAGCCGAACTCGCGCTGCAGCGGCAGGATCAGCACCCCCGGCGCGCCGACGGCGCCCGCGGTCACCAGCATCGTGAGGAAGGTGACCGCGGCCACCACCCATCCGTAGTGCACGCCGCGCCGGGCCAGCGTCGCGGCGAGCGCGGTGGAGGGGGACGCAGCGGTCATCGATATCGCGCCTCGCGGCCGGGCTTGAGCGCAAGGGGCGTAAGCGCCGAACCGGACCGGCGCAAGCGGACCCGCCACGATCCCAGCGTGCAGGAGCGGCCGGCCGCCGTCAGCGCGCCCAGACGCCGAGGCGCTCGGTGCGGGCCCTGTCCTCGGCCGCCACGAGGTCGGGGGTGGCCTCGGGCGAGGCGCGGCCGCCGCCGTTGAACAGGACGACCTCGGAGAGGTCGCGTCCGTCCACCGCGCAGAGGTGCGCTTCGCTGCCCGCCACGGGCCGGCAGGTGACCGAACGCTTGCCGAGGTAGCGGGTCAGCTCCTCGGTCTGGCCGCCGCGCACGAAGGCGACGCCGAACAGCCGCACCACCCGGCCGCCGATCTTCAGGGTGGCGGTATCGACGACCTCCGCCGGGCCGGTGATCTCGCCGGCCTGGGGCACCACGTCGGCCTGCATCGGCGCGTCGTCGGGGGCGGGCTCGTCGTCGGGCGGGGCGGCCTGGGGGCGGGCCGAAGCGGAGGGCGGCTGCGAGGCCGGCGGCGTCTGCGCGGCGGCGGGCGGAGCCTCGGCGGTGGGCGTCTGCACGGACGGCGTCGCCGCCGGGGCCGGGGAAGGCCGGTCGCCGTCCCCCCGAAGCAGGACGACGAGGAGGCCGGCACAGGCGACGGCGGCAAGCGCCATGACCGAGGAGGGGCGGCGCAGGCTTCCGCCGGGCCCGACCGCATCGCCGAGGCCGTCGCGCAGGCCGTACCAGGTTCGGCGGCCGCGATCGGCCGCGCGGACGGAGAGGTCGCCCGCGCCCCGGCGCCGGCTGCGATCCGCCAACGGCAAGGATACCGGGGGCACGGCCGGGGCGGGCGCCGACATCGCCGAAGGCGAGACCTCCGTGGAGGCCGCCATCGCCGTAGCCACCGACGGCGGCTCGGCCGATGCCGCTTCCGGACCCATCCGGGCGGGGCGTTCGCGGGACAGGCGCGTCCTGGCCGCGGCACGCATCGTCAGGAGACGGGTCCGGGCGGCCGTGGCGAGCGCCCGGCCGCGTTCCGTCATGGCGGCGAGCCTGGCCGGGGACGGCGCGAGCGAGGACAGCATCGATGGGCCGGGCGCCTTCGCCGCCACGGCGGGTTCGACGGCGGCCGGCGCAGGTTCGGGCTCGGGCGGCAGGAACAGGTCGGGGTGGCGCGAGCGCATCGCCGCCAGGGCCTCGTCGACACTGCCGTCGTGCGCGTCCGAACCATCCGCCGGCACGGGGGCGTGGGCGAGTTGCGCCTCCACCAGCAGCGCGAGGGTATGGCGGGCGATGGGGTGGGGGCGGGCATCACCGACCGCCGCCGCGATCCGCGCGCGAAGCGCGGCCCTGTCGGCGTCCCAAGCGGCATCCCGCTCCGGCAGGAGCGGGTCGGTGGGACGGGTGTCGGCCGGATCGTTGGCGTCGAGGGACATGAGCCCCGTCTTAGGCGCCGGCTTTGGTTCGCGCGTCAACCAGCGACGCGGAGGCCGCCCGGCGCAGGACGCGGCCCGATTCCGATACGATCACCGGACGGTCGTCGGCGAAGCTGATCTCCAGCACCAGTTCGCCGACCCCCTGCGTGCGGGTGCCGCGGGCGGGATTGCGGGCGCTGTAATCGTAGGTGGCCTGGACGATGCACACCTTCATGGCCGCGTTGCAGGAGGTGCGGATCGCACCGGGCTGGGCGGCATAGCGCCGCTCGGGCCAGCGGCTGGCGAACCGGCGCTTGTCGGCGATCACGGCGGTGAGGGAGACGGTCCGTCCGAACCGACGCACCTGCGGGGCGTAGAAGCGCGGCGCCTCCGCCAGACTCGCCTCGTTGGAGGCCGAGACGCTGTCGAGGTAATCCAGGGTCAGGCGCTGGGCCTTGCCCGCCCACGCGGGAAAGCGCGGGTCGTCGACGCCCGGGCCCGGGGCGGCTGCCGCCGCGGGCGGAGTGAACACGAGACGGTCCTGGCCGGGGCGCACCGGGCGCCGCGCCTCGCGGCGGGGCCTCGCCGGCGATTCCGTGACGGCCGCCGGGCTCGGCTCGGCCGTTCGCGCCGCGGCCCGCGGCTCGGCACTCGGCTGGGGGGCGGGCGGAGCGACGGGTGTCGGTGCCTCGGCGGCGGGTTGGCCCTGTACCTTGGTCGGCGGGTCGACCCATCCGGTCTGCGCGACGGCCGGCGCCACGGCAAGGCCCCCGGCGACCAGGACGGCGGAGGCGAACATCAGACGGTCGCGCATGGGATCAACACCGGATACGTCGGGGGCCAGGGTCGGGTCGGCCGTCCGCCGGACATCGATGCGGCGGCCCGCTCCTCACCACTAAACGGGACATCGGCGCGAAATGGTTCCATGACCGCGTCGCGAAAGGCGGTTCTCCCCGCTTTGCCCGGTATCGAACGGCCGATGAACGTCGATCCGGTCCCGCGCTCGCCTTCGAGGCTCGACGGCCTTGTCATGGCCGAGCTAACACCCACCTGTGGTGGCGTTGGGTCCGGGCCCCTCTGGCGGTGGACGTGTCGACCGTGATGTCGGACCCCTTCTCTGCCGTGGTGCCGCCGTCGGGGTGGTGCGACCGCACCGGGGGGATGGTGTTGCGCGTGATTCGATATGACCGGGCCCGACCGCTCGCCCCGTCCGGCCGACCTATGCCGGCGGCCCGACGCACGCCTTTCCGATCGGAGACGCCGTCGTGGTGAACGCCCCCTCGCCGGGGCGCCGCGCCCTTCTCCTCGTCAATCCCAACGCCCGCAACGGCTCCGCTCCCCTCGACGCGATTCGCGCGGCGTTGGTGGAGGGCGGCATCACGCCGTTCGAGCCGCCCGGCGAGGGCGATTGCACAGCCCTGATCAAGCGCCACGCCAGGGAGTGCGATCTCGTGATCCTGGGCGGCGGCGACGGCACGATGAATGCGGCGGCCCCCGCCCTCGTCGAGACCCGGCTGCCGATGGGCATCCTGCCGCTCGGCACCGCCAACGATCTGGCGCGCTCCCTGAACCTGCCCACCGACCCGGTCGCCGCCGCGCAGCTCATCACCACCGAGGAGGCGCGCCCGGCCGATCTCGGCTGGGTCAACGGCCACTACTTCTTCAACGTCGCCAGCATCGGCTTCTCGGCGGAACTCGCCGGGGACCTCACCGCGGAATCGAAGAAGACCTGGGGCACCCTCGGCTACGCCATCGCCGCCATCCGGGTGTTGCGCCGGGTCCGGCCCTTCACGGTGATCCTCGAGCACGACGGGATCCGGGAAAAGGTCACCACCATCCAGGTCTCGGTGGGCAACGGTCGCCACTACGGCGGCGGGATGACCGTGGAGGAGACCGCGCGGGTCGACGACGGCAAGCTCGATTTCTACAGCCTGGAGGTCGCGCACTGGTGGCGGCTCCTGGCGTTGCTGCCGGCCCTGCGCAAGGGCACCCAGGGGCGGGCCGCCGACGTGCGGGCCTTCTCCACCACGGAGATCGTGGTGCGCACCCGGCGCCCGCGCCAGGTCAACACCGACGGCGAGCTCACCACCGTGACGCCGGCCCATTTCAAGGTCGTGCCCGGCATCCTGCGCATCTTCGCCCCCGATCCCGCGACCCTGCCGCCGATGATCGCCGGCGTGCCCATTCCCTTCCCCTTCGGTACGAAAGCCTGACGCCGTGGACAGCCTGATTCAACTCGCCTCAGACCCCACCGCCTGGGCCGCCCTCGCCACCCTGGTGGTGATGGAGATCGTGCTCGGGATCGACAACCTGATCTTCATCTCGATCCTCACCAACAAGCTGCCGGAGGAGCATCAGACCAAGGCACGCCGCATCGGCATCGGCCTCGCGCTGGTGCTGCGGCTCGGCCTGCTCGGCTCGGTCGCCTACATCGTCCAGCTCACCGCGCCGGTGTTCGAGGTGTTCGGCAAGGGCTTCTCCTGGCGCGACCTCATCCTCATCGCCGGCGGCCTGTTCCTGCTGTGGAAGGCGACCCAGGAGATCCACCAGTCGGTCGACCCCGAGCCCGAGGACAAGACCGGGGGCAAGATGCAGATCGGGTTCGCCGCCGCCATCGGGCAGATCCTGGTCCTCGACCTCGTGTTCTCCATCGACAGCATCATCACGGCGGTGGGCATGACCGAGCACGTGCCGATCATGGTCATCGCCGTGCTCGCCGCGGTCACCGTGATGCTGCTGGCCGCCGATCCGCTGTCGCGCTTCATCGCGGCCAACCCCACCGTGGTGATGCTGGCGCTGGGCTTCCTCATCATGATCGGCATGACGCTGATCGCGGAAGGGTTCGGGGCGCATGTGCCCAAGGGCTACATCTACACCGCCATGGCGTTCTCGGCGGGCGTGGAGACCCTCAACATCATCGTCCGGCGCCGTCGCCGGGCCAAGGGCATCGCCGGCCAGAACGACCACGCCTGAGGGTGGCGCTCACTCGGTCGCGGCGGCGGGTTCTCCCACCGCCGCCGCGATCGGGGTGTGCCTGTGGATAACCCGTTCGTCACCCATCTCCGCCGTGGACTCTCGCAGGGCGCGCCGCCGCCGCTTCCGACTCGGTCAGACGCTTGTGGATAACCCGCCGCATCCCCACTTCCGGTGCAGGCGGGCGTCGGCCTTGACGCTCGGAAACGGTTAAGATTATTTTAGAACAAATGGCGAACAAGAGAGCTCTGTCCTGGTCGGCCGCCCTGCGCGACCTGCGGGACGATAGGTCGCGGAGCATGGACGTGCGCGAAGAACGCCTGAGATCGACGGCCGGGTTGCGCGGGACGCCGGCGCTGACGCTCAGCGCCTGGCGCGGGCATTCGGGCCGCCGCTACGTGGTCGGCGTCCACGACCTCGTCGAGCCCGATCTGGCGGAGATGGGCGAGGCGGTGGTGATGGCGGTGCGCCGGGACGCGGCCGGGGTCGCCGAACTGGTGGCCCTCTCCACCGCCGGCGAGACGCCGCGCGAGCGCCTCCAGAACTGGGTGGCCCGCGCCCGCAACAGCGGCGCCACGGAGATGCACGTCCATCGCCTGGCCGAGGACGAGAGCGAGCGCCGCGCCATCGTCGCCGACCTCGACGGCCCCGCCACCACCGGCACGCAGGCCTGAGCCGCGGCGCCGGCCCATCGTCGCGCTTGCATCCGGGGTCCGGGCTCGTCCAAGACGGGCCGTCGCTTCCGGGCCCGCGACCGGCCCGGGAGCTGGAAGCCTGGGAACGGACACGATGGCGTCGAACGTCGACCAAGCACGACCGGACGCGGCGGCAGGGCCGGCGGAGCCCAGGCGCAGCCGCATCGGCCTGTTCCTGCCGTTCGTCCTGCTCGGGCTCGTGGTGGTGCTGTGGTCGGTGGCCTGGTTCTGGATCCGGGGACGCGCTGCCGACGAGATGGACGCCTGGCTGGCGCGGGAGGCGGCCGCTGGCCGGACCTGGACCTGTGCCGACCGCTCGATCACCGGCTACCCCTTCCGCCTCGAATTGCGCTGCGGCTCCCTGGCCTTCGCACGGGCCGACGGACGCTTCACCCTGGGACCGCTGACCGCGGTGGTGCAGGTCTACCAGCCGCGCCACGGCCTCCTGCAGGTGTCGGGCCCGTTCCACGTGGAACAGGGCGACCTCGTGGCCGACGCCACCTGGAAGGATCTGGAGGCGAGTTTCCATGGCGCTTCCGACGGCTTCACCCGCGCCTCCCTCGTGGTGGACGACGTCAAGGGCACCATCGCCGCCGAAGGTCAGCCGCCGACGGCTTTCGCGGGCGACCACCTCGAGGCCCATGCCCGGCCGACCCCCGTGCGCTTTGCCAGCGAGGGCGCGGTCGACGTCAGCCTGCGCCTGACGCGGGCGGTGGTGCCCCCGCTCGACGCGCTCCTGGCCAGCACCGATCCCCTCGACCTCGCCCTCGACGCCACCATCGACCGGGCGGCGGTCCTGCGCACCGGCCAGGTCGCGCGCGAACTCGAGACCTGGCGCCAGGCCGGCGGGCGCCTCGACATCGCCCTCCTGTCCCTGGCCAAGGGCGAGCGCCGGCTCCAGGCGAGCGGCAAGATCGGCCTCGACGCGGACCACCGCCCGGCCGGCGACTTCGACGTGCGCGCCGCCGGGCTCGAGGCCCTGGTGGCCCAGGCGATGGGGCCGCGGATCGGCGCCGAGCGCGGCGCCATGGTCGGGCGCCTGCTCGGGCAGCTCCTGAGCGGGGGGCGCCGCGCGCCCGATGCGGCCGCACCTCCCGGCGATGCGGCCCTGAAGCCGCTGCCGCCCCTGCGCCTGGCCGACGGCCGCCTCATGCTCGGCCCCTTCCCGATCCCGAACGTCACGGTTCCTGCATTGTATTGAGGTCGGCCGATCCGATCGGCGTCGAGACAGGCCACGATGCCCGATCCCCTCCTTCCGGCGCCGTCCGCGACCGCCAAGGCCTATCCACTGCTCACGCTGACGGCGATGCTGTGGGCGGGCAACGCGGTGATGAGCAAGTGGGCGGTGGGCGAGGTCTCTCCCCAGGTCCTCACCTGCCTGCGCTGGACCGTGGTCTGCGCCGTGCTGGTCGCCATCGCCGGTCCGGACGTCCGGCGCGACTGGCGCCGCCTGAGGCCGCGCTGGCTCAGCATCCTCCTGATGGGGGCGGGCGGCTACACCGCCTTCAACAGCCTGTTCTATGCGGCCGGCGCCTACACCACGACCCTCAACATCGCCCTGTTCCAGGGGGCACTGCCGGTGCTCGTCGTGCTCACCAACTACGTCGTCAACCGCACCACGGTCACCGGCTTCCAGGGGCTCGGCGTGGCGGTGACGCTGATGGGCGCGGCGGTGGCGGCCACCCACGGCGACTGGACGGTGTTCACCACCATGGCGCTCAACCGCGGCGACATGCTGATGCTGATCGCCTGCCTCCTCTACGCCGGCTACACCGTCGCCCTGCCCAATCGCCCGGCGGTCTCGGGCCTCGCCTTCTTCACGGCCATGGCGGTGGCCGCCTTCCTGACCTCGCTGCCGCTGCTGGCGGTGGAATGGGCCGCCGGCCATGCGGTCTGGCCCAGTGCCAAGGGGTGGGCGATCGTCGTCTTCGTGGCGCTGGGGCCGTCGCTGGGCTCCCAGCTCGCCTTCATGCGCGGGGTCGAACTGATCGGCCCCAACCGGGCGGGCGTGTTCGTGAACCTGGTGCCGGTGTTCGGGGCCCTGCTCGCGGTGGTGCTGGTGGGCGAGCCGTTCCGCTGGCACGACGGGCTGGCGCTTGCCCTCGTGCTCGGCGGCATCTACATCGCCGAACGCTTCGGGCGCCGGCCCGCCGCGTGATACGTGTTTCCGCTTGGATCAAGCGGGAGCCGTATCACCGAGCCCGCGCGGCGCCCGAGCGAAGCCAAAATCCGCATTGCGAAGCCATCGAACGGATTGTGTGAGCGCTCAGGCTTCGCGCCACAGCCGCAGCCGGGCGCGGTCGGGTCCCACCGCTTCGCGTTCGAGGCCATAGTGCTCGGCCAGCCGCGCCAGGGCGATGCGGGCCACCACCTTGGCCGAGCGCGCCGGCCAGCGCCGTTCCGCCTCGATCCGCTCCAGGCCCTTGAGGAACCCGCACAGGTCGATCAGCAGCCCTGACAGGTCGCTGCCCACCGCGTCAAGGGCGGCCCGGACCCGCTGGCGTCCGGCCAGTATCGTGTCGGAGGCCGCGGACGGGTCGCGCGGTCCCGAACCGTCGACCTTCACGCCGCTCCAGTCGGAGCCCATCCGCGGCATCAGCGACGCCGTCGTGAGGTCGCGCCGCAGCCGCTCCCCGGCCTCGAAGCAGGCCGCGTCGATGAGGGGGCGGCCGTCGCGGTCGCGCCGCCGCGCCATCCAGGCGAGCGGGCTTTCGGAGGCGTCGCGCCAGGGTCGCTCGGGCCCTGCGCCGGGCTCCTGTACGAGGTCGAGGTGCTGGGCGAGATAGGGATGGGCCGCGCCCGCGGCCTCGCGCCGCAGCCGTGCTCGGCCCGCCGGGCTGATCGTCAGGCGCGCCCGCCGCCCGCCGCCCTGCTCGGCAAGGTCCGCCGCGAGCAGGGCCGCGCCCGCCCCGGCCGGGAACCGCCCCGCCCCGAGGGAGATCCCCGTTCCGCCGCTACGCACGATCAGGCCGGTCTCGTCGACCGGGTCCTCCAGCGCATAAGCGCCCTCCGCGGCGAGGGCCGCCAGGAGCCGCGCGGCATGGCGGTCGAGGCGCGTCTCCGGGCGAGTTTTGGGGACGACGGAGGCGAGGCCATGATTGGCCTTGCGAGCTTTGTTCATGATATGTTCCCTACGAAGATGGCCGGAAACGACCCCCGCACAACCAACGGTAAAGGAAAAATATCCTAGCACAAGTCTTGACAGCCAAAGGGCAGTCTTCCAACGGCCTCTTCCAAGGGCCGGTCTTCAGTGCCGTGCGAACGTCCGCTACGCTCGTCCGAGATCGACACGGGGTTTTCCCCACGAAAAAGGCCGCTCCGACGACATCGGAACGGCCTTCGTAGGCAGTCGATGCCCCACCCCACGGGCGGGAAGTGGCGGGCCGGCAGGCGGCCCGCCGGCCGATCACATGCGGCGCATGTCCCGGCGCATCATCCGACGCTTCATCATGCGGCGCTCCATCATCCGACGCTTCATCATGCGCCGCTCCATCATCCGGCGCTCCATGCGCATCATCTGAACGTTGGTGACGGCGTCGGGAGCGGTGACGCCCATCGGAGCGCCGGGGGCAGCGGAGGCGGAGGTGGCGAGGCCAGCGGCGCCGAGCGAGGCGAGCACGGCGAAGGCGAAGGTCAGTTTCCTCATGAAGGGCGTCCTTTTTTCTGTGTCCCGAGCGCGGCACCCGGTTCGTTCTCCCGGCGCGGCGCGCCGGAGAAGATCGTCGCACACCGGGGCGCGCGGCAGGCCCCCGTTCGGGCCTGCCGCTGACAACACGCGAGTCAGAGTTTCGTTTCCTCGAAGGCCCTGACCCAATCAGCGCAGATGCCCGAGCGGACGATGTCGTCGAGGGTGAACTCCACGATCGGGATGCGCATCATCCGGCTTTTCACGAGATGGATGACGGTGCGCAGGCCCGAGGTCTCGCGCAGATCGGTCTGCGAGACGTCGCCGTTGATGATGACCTGGCAATCGTCGCCGATGCGGGTCAGGAACATCTTGATCTCGGCGGTGGTGGTGTTCTGCGCCTCGTCGAGGATCACGAGGCAGTTCTTGAAGGTGCGCCCGCGCATCACCTCGAAGGGCACCACCTCGATGTCGCCGGTCTTGCAGGCGATCTCGAAGGCCGCCGTGCCCATCCGCTCCTTGATGGTCTCGGTCAGCGGCGCGACCCAGGGGGCGATCTTCTCCTCGAGGGTGCCGGGGAAGAACCCGAGCGAGCGTCCCGAGGGCACGTTGGGCCGGGTGATGATGACCTTGGAGATCCGCCGTTGGCGAAGCTGGTCGGCGGCGCGGGTGCCGGCGATGTAGGTCTTGCCGGTCCCGGCGGGCCCCAGGACGATCACCTGGGGGTGGGTCGCCAGGGCATCGAGGTATTCGGCTTGCCGGTCCGTCAGGGGTTGGATGGGACTGAGGATCCGCTCCTCGTCGAAACGCGTTCGGTGCAGTCGGGCCGGATGCTCGTCAACCAATTCAAGTCGTGCGCGCCGTCTCTTCATCGAACAACACTCCAACCGGACGTGCCAATCTGGACTTGCCAACGCTTCGCTACGCTACTGTCGTGACTCCCGCCGATATCCTCCGGTCCACAGATCAAACTCTCCGATGCCGGGGAGTTCCCCGCACCGACGAGGCCGCTGTGGACGGCCGGCCGATCCCGCCCGGCCGATCCCGCGACGTGTCGCGCGGGTGTTGCCGTGCACGCACCATGCCGCGCTGCACGCGACAGGGCCATGACGACAGCTTTTCGTTAACGGAACCGTAAGATCGCACGAGGTGCTGGACCCGCTCGGGGTACGATCCATCGCGATCCCTCGATTGTCCACGCCGCAGATGGGCGGGACGGCCGGCCCCTCGGGGCCGGTGAGACGCCTCATCCGGGCTGGATGAAACTGTCGAGCACCATTTTCCGGCCGGCCTTGTCGAAGTCAACGGTGAGCTTGTTGCCGTCGACGGCCGCGACCTCGCCGGGGCCGAACTTCATGTGGAAGACGCGCATGCCGGTGGCGAAGGCCGAGGGCGCGCCGGTGGACGATGCCACGAGTTCGCCCTCGATCTGGCGCGGGGCGCCGCGCTGGCTCGACCCGCGGCCGAACTCCTGGCGGCGCGCGGTGGCATCCGCGGTCCTGGCGGTGTTCTCCTGCGCCCGTTGCCAGCCCGGCGTAGAGTACGACGAGCCGAACGGCGTCGGGTTGCGGTCGAACCGGGAGGCGCCGGCCGCGAAATGGGCGGGCGCATCGACCACGTCGACGGCGTCCGGCGGCAGTTCGTCGATGAAGCGGCTCGGCACCGTCGAGGACCACAGGCCGTGGATGCGCCGGTTGACGGCGAACGACAGTTTCGCGCGCCTGCGGGCGCGGGTGAGACCGACATGGGCGAGGCGGCGCTCCTCCTCCAGCCCGGCCCGGCCGCTCTCGTCGAGCGCCCGCTGGTTGGGAAACAGCCCGTCCTCCCAGCCCGGCAGGAACACCGTGTCGAATTCGAGCCCCTTGGCGGCGTGCAGGGTCATCAGGGAGACGCGATCGGCCCCCTCCTGCTCGCTGGCCTCCATCACCAGGGAGACGTGTTCGAGGAAGGCGCCGAGATCCGGGAACTCCTCCATGGAGCGCACGAACTCCTTGAGGTTCTCGAGGCGCCCGGCGGCGTCGGCCGAGCGGTCCTTCTGCCACATCTCGGTATAGCCGGATTCCTCGAGGATGGTCTGGGCCACCTCCGATTGCGGCCGGCCCTCGATCATCCGCGCCCACCGCGAAAAGCTCTCCACCAGGGCGCGCAGGGTCGAGCGGGCCTTTGGCTTGAGCTCGTCGGTCTCGACGAGGCCGCGCGCCGCCATCAGCAGCGGTACCTTCCGGGCCCGCGAGGTGGCGTGCAGCACCTGCAGCGTCGCATCGCCCAAACCGCGCTTGGGGGTGTTGAAGATGCGCTCGAAGGCGAGGTCGTCGGCCGGATTCACGGTGACGCGCAGGTAGGCCAGCGCGTCGCGGATCTCGGCGCGCTCGTAGAAGCGCGGGCCGCCGACGACCCGGTAGGGCAGGCCGAGCTGGACGAAGCGGTCCTCGATCTCGCGCATCTGCGCCGAGATCCGCACCAGCACCGCGATCTCGGACAGCGGGTGGTTCCTGGCCTGCAGGCCCTCGATCGCCTCGCCGAGCTGGCGGGCCTCCTCCTCCGAATCCCAGGCGCCCGAGACCGTGACCTTCTCGCCGGCCACGTCCTCCGTGCGCAGGGTCTTGCCGAGACGGCCCTCGTTCTTGGCGATGAGCCCCGAGGCGGCCGAGAGGATGTGGCCGGTGGAGCGGTAGTTGCGTTCCAGCCGCACCACGGTGGCGCCGGGGAAGTCGTGCTCGAACCGCAGGATGTTGTCGACCTCGGCCCCGCGCCAGCCGTAGATCGACTGGTCGTCGTCGCCGACGCAGGCGACGTTGCGGTGGCCCAGCGCCAGCAGCCGCAGCCACAGGTACTGGGCGACGTTGGTGTCCTGGTACTCGTCCACGAGGATGTAGCGGAAGCGCTGCTGGTAGGTCTCGAGCACGTCCGGGTTCTCGCGCCAGAGCTTGAGGCACAACAGCAGCAGGTCGCCGAAATCCGCCGCGTTGAGGGTGGCGAGCCGGGCCTGGTAGGCGGTGTAGAGGGCGCCGCCCTTGCCGAAGGCGAAGGCCTGCGCCTCTCCCGGCGGCACCTGCTCGGGCGAGAGGCCCCGGTTCTTCCAGCCGTCGATGGTGGAGGACAGGGCGCGGGCCGGCCAGCGCTTCTCGTCGATACCCTGGTCGGCGATGACCTGCTTCATCAGGCGCAGCTGGTCGTCCATCCCCAGGATGGTGAAGTCGGACTTCAGGCCGACGAGCTCGGCGTGGCGGCGCAGGATCTTGGTGCCGATGGCGTGGAAGGTGCCGAGCCAGGGCATGCCCTCGCCCGCCGGGCCGATCAGCGCGCCGATGCGCAGCTTCATCTCGCGGGCGGCCTTGTTGGTGAAGGTCACCGACAGGATGTCGTAGGGCCGCGCCCGGCCGGTGGCGACGAGGTGGGCGATGCGGGTGGTGAGCACCCGCGTCTTGCCCGTGCCGGCGCCGGCCAGCACCAGCACCGGCCCTTCGGTGGTCTCCACGGCCCGGCGCTGCTCGGGGTTGAGCCCCTCGAGATAGGGCTCTCCCTGCGGCCGCAGGGACGCCATGGCACGCGCGGCGATGGAAGAACCGGTTTGCGAGGTCGGAGCGGGCGCGGGCGCCGCGCCGGGATGCTGTGTCATGCCCGCTTCCCTGGACCAAAACGCGAACGGCGTCGAGGGCGCGGCGCCCGCGCCCGGCGTCCAGGCTGCGACCACGCGGGGGTACTCTTCGCGCCTGCGTGGAACTTGGATTCCCGCCCCCGCGTCGACACATCGAGCCCAGTCGCCGCCTCATCCGAGCCTCGAGTCAGTCAGGACCGACCCATGCGCCTATCCCTCGCCACCGCCCTGTTCCTCGCCGCCGCCAGCCCGGCGCTCGCCCAGTTGTCGGGCAACCCCGACAGCCTGAACGCCACGAACGAGCGGCTCTCCAACCAGAGCCAGATCCGCGGCATCCAGCAGCAGCAGCAGTTCGAGAACAACCAGATGCGCATGCAGATCCAGCGCAACGACGCCTTCCGCGCGGCACCCGCGCCGACGATCGTCGTTCCGCCCCGGCGCTGAGGCCCGGCACTGAAGCGCGCCCCCGGCCCGTGTGCTATGCGCAGGCCCGGGGACGCGAGATGTGGCGCCGCGCCGTGGATGCGGCCGGGTGCGATCCATCGTCGAGCCCCGTGAACCGGCCCGGCGACGCGGGCGACACGGGAACAGAGACTGGTGCGTGACATCCTGACCGCGGTCGCGGGCGCCGTCATCGTCATCCTGGTGGCGGCCCTGGCGATCCCGCCGTTCTTCCCCTGGGAGGAGTACCGCACCCTGGTCGACCGGGCGATCTCGCGGTCCGTCGGTCTTCCCGCCCGCAGCGAGGGGCGGATCGGGGTGCGGTTCCTGCCCTCGCCGCGGCTGCGCCTCGACCGGCTCTCGCTGGGCGACGCCCGGGACACCGACAGGCCGTCCGTCGACCTCGGCTTCGTCAAGGCCGAGATCGGGCTGACGCCGCTCCTCTCCGGCGAGATCCGCTTCACCGAGACCCGTATCGGCCGGGCAGAATTGCGCCTGCCGGTGACCGACGGCGACAGCGTGATGCTGCCGGCAGCCCCCCTCACCGGCGAGGACGGGCTCGCCGTCGACGACCTCGCCATCCGCCAACTGGTGGTCACCACCATCGCCACCAGGACCGGCCGGACCGGCCAGATCCGTGCCGAGGACGTCCGCCTCGACGCGCCGCGGCTCACCGGCCCGTGGCGGGTCGCGGGCTCGCGCGGCGGCGTGCCGTTCCGCCTGTCCACCGGCCAACCCGATGCCGAGGGCCGCATCGCGGTCAAGCTCTCGGGTGGCGGCGACACCCACCCGCGCGTCGAACTCGACGCGCGCTTGGGTCTCGTCCCGGTGCCGGACGCGCCCGCCGGCCCGATGCGGGCGATGGTGCCGGAGGCGGAGGGGACCTGGCGCGTCGTCGTCGGGCCGCCGACCCAGGCGGCCGGTCCCTACCTGCCGTTCTCCCTGTCGGGGCGCTTCGCCTCGCGCGGCCCCGTCGCCACGCTGGAAGGGGTGACCGCCGAGATCGACCCGGGCGGCAAGACCCTGCGCCTCGCCGGCGACGGGCGGCTCGACCTGCGCGAGGGCCGCGCCGCGCTGAGGCTGGAGGCGCGCCGCCTCGACCTCGATTCCTTCCTCATCTCCACCGAGGGACAGGCCCTGATCGGGCGCGGCATGCCTGCCGCCGCCGGCAACCTGCCGGTGCTGGCCGACCTCGACGTCTCCGTCGAGAGCCTGGCGCTCGGCCTCGACGACTGGTCGGACCTCGACCTAGGCCTCACCCTCGATCGCGACGGCGGCCTCGTCCTGCGGCGCTTCCGGACCAAGGCGCCGGGCGGCGCCCGGCTCACCGTCACCGGCAGCCTCGACACCCAGCCCCGCCTGCGCTTCACCGGCACCGCCGGGCTCGACGTGGCGGCCTCCGACGGATTCGGGCGCTACCTGCGCAAGCTCGGCCTCGAGGGGCCGGCGGTGGCGGTGATGGACGGCCGGCCGATCCAAGCCTCCTCCGACCTCTCCGCCGACTTCTCGGCCGAAGCCCCGACCCTGTCGCTGCGCAACCTGCGCCTCGGCCTCGGCGAGGCGCGGATCACCGGCAACGCCCGCTACACGCGAGGGGAGGCCGGCACCCGGGGCCGCTTCGACGCCCAGCTCGCGGCCAAAGGGGTCGACATCGCGACGCTGCCCTCCTTCGCGCAGGCGGTGTCGGGCCTGCGCGGCCACGACATCGGCCTGACGCTGCAGGCCGGCGACGTCCGCTACGGCCCGCGCCAGGGCGCCGGCGGCAGCATCGCGGCCAGCATCCGGTCTGACGGTCCGGCGCTGTCCATCGACACCCTGGAGGTGACGGATCTCGCCGGCGCCAACGCCAGGCTCTCGGGCCGCATCGCCCCCGACGGCTCGGGGCGGATCGCCGGCCATGTCGACGCGCCGGTGGCCGCCCCCCTCCTCGCCCTCCTCGACCGGGCCTGGGTGGCGGAGGCGCGGCTGCTGCCGGCCTTCCTGCGCCGGGGCGCCCTCGACCTCGACCTCAGCCTGGAACGGGAGGCGGGGGCCGCCGACACCCTCAGGGCCGCCGCCAAGGGCAAGGCCGCCGGCAGCGACCTCGACCTCACCGTGATCAGCCGGTCGGGCCGCATCGTCAGCCTCGACGCGACGCTGGCCACCGCCGAGGCGGCCCGCTGGCTCGGGCGGGGCGAGGCTCCCACCCGCCAGCCGGCGCGCCTCACCCTGACCGGCCGTCGCGGTTCCCTGCCCGGCGAGCCGAGCCCGTTGAGCGTCACCCTCGACGGGGCCGTCGCCGGCCTCACCCTGGCGACCAAGACACCGATCCTGGTGGAGCCCGGCCTGCTGCCCCCGGACGCGGGCGAGATCGCCATCGCGACCGCCGACCTCGGCCCGGTCCTCGACCTCGCCTTCGGCAAGGGTGCGACCGTGCCCGGCCCGCTGCCGGCGGACCTCGTGCTGGGCCTGTCGCGGGCCGGCGACGAGGCGCGGTTCGCGGTGAGCGGGCGCATCGCCGGCCATCCCGTCACCGCCAGCCTGCTGCGGGCGCCCGAGGGCGACCTCGGCGGTAGCCTCGGGCTGCGGCGGCTGTCCCTGCCCTGGCTCGTCGGCGTCCTGGCCCTTCCCCCCGATCCGCGCGCGGCCCCGAGCGCCGACGCGACCCTGTCGGGGGCGCGGTTCATGCCCGCGCCCGAGCGGCCGCCCCTCACCCTGGCCCTGCGGGCCGACACCCTCGACCTCGGACGCGGCTTCACCATGACGGGGGCGGCCCTCAACCTGCGGCTCGCCGACGGGGCGCTCAGCCTCGACGACATCACCGGCACCCTGGCCGGCGGCGTGTTCACCGGCTCGGCCACCGTCGCCCGCCAGGGTGGGGCGGCGTCCGTTTCCGGCGAGGGTCGCATCGACGGGGCCGATCTCAAGGGGCTCGCCGGACCCGGGGCGGTGGCGGCCACGATCTCGGCGTCGCTGCGCTTCGGCGCCTCGGGGGAGAGCTTCGTCGGCCTCGCCAACAACCTCGGCGGCAGCGGCAGCCTGACTCTCTCCGGGGTGAGCCTGCCCGAGGGCGATCCGCGCGGGATCGGCCGCGCCCTCGCCCGCGCCCTGGAGGACGACGACCCCCTGCGCGAGGGCCGCCTCAAGGGGTGGATGGCCGAGGCCCTGGCCGCCGGCCCGTTCGCGGCCAGGGGGCCGGCACGGGTGCCCGCCACCCTGGTCGGCGGCGCCTTGCGGGCGACGCCCCTGTCCCTCGATCTCGACGGCGGGCGCTGGGACGGCAAGATCGATCTCGACCTGCGCAGCGGCCGCTTCGAGGCCCGCGGCACCCTCACCGGCACCGACGCGCCCCGCGGCTGGACCGCCGGCCCGCCGGCGATCCAGTTCGGTTATGCCGGCAGCCTCGCCAAGCCGGAGCGCATCGTCGATCCCGGTCCCCTCACCACCGGGCTCGCCGCGGTGGTGCTGCAGAGGGAACTGGAGAGCATCGAACTGTTCGAGGCCGACCAGAGCGAGCGCCAGCGCCGCCGCGCCCGCATCGAGATGGACCGCGCCAGGGCGGAGGCGATCAAGGCGGCGGCCGAGCGCATGGCGGCCGAGCGCACGGCAGCGGACAAGATGGCGGCGGACAAGGCGGCCACCGAGCGTGCCGCCGCGGAGAAGGCCGCGGCCGAAAGGCTCGCGGCGGAACGGGCGGCGAAGGCCGCGGCCGACCGGGCCGCCGCCGAGGCGCGCACCCGGGAGCCGCCGACCCCTCCGGTCCCCGCCGAGCCGTGAGCCCGGCGCGGGGCCGGACCTACGCCTCGCCCGCGGCCTTGCCCACCGCGAGCAGCGCGAAGGCGTAGTTGAGCCCGACCTCCTCCAGACGGTCGAAGCGGCCGGCCGCACCGCCGTGCCCGGCCTCCATGTTGATGCGCAGCATCACCGGGCCGCCCCCGGTCATGGTGGCGCGCAGCCGCGCGACCCATTTGGCCGGCTCCCAATAGGTCACGCGCGGATCGGTGAGGCCGCCCAGCGCCAGGATCGCCGGATAGGTCTTGGCCGCCACGTTCTCGTAGGGCGAGTAGCCGAGGATGGTGCGGAAGGCGGCCTCGCTCTCGGCCGGGTTGCCCCACTCGGGCCATTCCGGCGGGGTCAGGGGCAGCTCGCCGTCGAGCATGGTGTTGAGCACGTCCACGAAGGGCACGTCGGCGACGATCCCCGCGAAGAGCTCTGGCGCGAGGTTGGCCACCGCCCCCATCAGCATGCCCCCCGCGCTGCCGCCGTGGGCGACGATGCGCCCTTCCGTCGTGTAGCCGGCGTCGATCAGGGCGCGGCCGCAGGCGACGAAATCCGAGAAGGTGTTGGGTTTCTTGTCCCGCTTGCCGTCCATGTACCAGCGCCAGCCCTTCTCGGTGCCGCCGCGGACGTGCGCGATGGCGTAGACGAAGCCGCGGTCGACGAGGCTGAGCAGGTTGGTGCGGAACGAGGCCGGCATCAGCGTGCCGTAGGAGCCGTAGCCGTAGAGGAGCAGCGGCGCCGATCCGTCGAGGACGAGGTCGCGCCGGTGCAGGAGCGAGATCGGCACGGTCTCGCCGTCCGGCGCCGTGGCGAACAGGCGGCGGGTGGCGTAGTCCTCCGGCTTGTGCCCGCTCGGCACCGTCTGGCGCTTGCGCAGCTGCCGGGCGCGGGTGACGCAATCGTAGTCGTAGGTCTCGGCCGGGGTCGTCATCGACGAGTAGGTGAAGCGGATCACCGCCGTCTCGAACTCGTGGCCCGGCTGCAGGCCGAGGGAATAGGCCTCCTCCGCGAAGGCGACGGTGTGCTCGGTGCCCGAGAAATCGCGCACGACGATGCGCGGGCGCGCGTTCTCGATCTCGAGTCGCACGAGGTGCCCGGCGATGAGGTGCTGGTGGCGGATCATGATGCCCGGCCGGTGCGGGATCACGTCGACCCAGTTCTCGCGGCCCGGCGTCGCGATCGGGCAGCTGGCGATCTTGAAGTCCTCGGCCCCGTCGGCGTTGGTGAGCAGGAAGAGGTAGGAGCCCCAGTGCTCCACCGAGTAGATCAGGAGCGGCACCCGCGCCTGCACCACGCTGAGCGCCGGGTCGGCGGCATGGCGGTCGAGGATGTGGACCTCCGCCGTCTCGTGGTCGCTGGCGGTCACCGTGAGGTAGGTGCCGGACTGGGTCTTGTCGATGTGGACGAAGAAGCCGGAATCGCGCTCCTCGTAGATCGTCGCGTCGTCGTTCTGGTCGGTGCCGAGGCGGTGGCGCATGACCCGGGCCGGGCGATGGTTGTCGTCCACCGCCGTGTAGTAGAAGGCCTTCCCGTCGGCGGCCCAGATCACCTCGCCGGAGGTGGCCTCGACCCGGTCGGGCAGGTCCTGCCCGGTGGCCAGATCGCGCACCTTGATCACGTAGAGCTCCGAGCCCTTGGTGTCGGCGCTCCAGGCCATCAGCGCGTGGTCGTCGGAATGGACCGCCGCCGAGAGCTCGAAGAAGCTCAGGCCCGCGCCCTCTGCGTCGCCGTCGATCAGGATCGTCTCGCCCGGCTCGGGGCCGCCGTCGGCCGCCGTCTCGGCGCCCGAGCCGGGCAGCACGATCACCGTGCGCGGCCGGCGGCAGACCAGGGGGTGCTGCCCGCCTTCGCGGTGGCGGGTGTAATAGGCGTGCGGCCCGTCGGGCGCGGGCACGCCGCTGTCGTCCTCGCGGATGCGGGCGCGCATCTCGGCCACCAGTGCCTTGCGCAGGGGCTCGATGCCCGCGAGCGTCGCCTCGGTGAAGGCGTTCTCGGCGGTGAGATGGGCGTGGATGTCGGCGGGCAGGGTCGCGGGATCCTTGAGCACCGCGCGCCAGTTGTCGGCCTTCAGCCAGGCGTAGTCGTCGACGACCTCGACCCCGTGGACCTCGTAGCGATGCGGACGCCGTTCCGCGACCGGCGCCGCTTGCGGAACCGGGATGGTGTGACGGTCGGAAGCCATCGGACGTGTCCTTAGCGTTCGGAAAAAAGGGGCGGGACGCGTGTGCCGCGCTCCCATGGGAGGGATGTGCCGCGCGGAGGCGGCGGGGGCAAGGCCGTGCGTCGGACGCAGGGCCAGCAACATTCCAGATACACTAATCGACCGCCGCCGCGATGCTCGCCTGTGCCCGCGCAAGACATCCACAACTACAAAGGGCGTTTTTGCCACCCCTGGCGGTGGCGGGGCACTAGGAAATCCATGCGAATTGGGATCTTCGTCTTAGGAAGTCATCGGCCTGTATCTGAGGCATGCCACCCTGTCTTGCGAGGCATGGCTGAATATCCTAGAGGATGTGGGTGGCAGACAGGATCGCCATGTGTGGTCGACGACTTGCGGTCGAACAGGTCGTCGATGAGTTTTCGGCCCGCGACACCCGGAACGGGTCGGAGCGACCGGTGATTCGGCAGTCGACTTCCTGCCCGAACACCTGCGCGCCGCCCCTGTTTCTGCATCGCGTCAAAGGAACTGTTGTCCCCATGAATGATACCGACACCTCGACCGATTACGTGGAACTCACGGTCGACATCGTCTCCGCCTACGTGAGCAACAACCCGGTTCCCCCGGGCGACCTCGCCCATCTCATCGGTCGCACCCACGCCGCCCTGCTGCAGATCGCCAACGGCGTCGTCGAGACGCAGGCCGCCGCTGCTCCCCAGGCCCCCGCGGTTCCGGTGAAGAAGTCGATCACCGCCGACCATATCGTCTGCCTCGAGGACGGCCGCATCTTCAAGTCGCTCAAGCGGCACCTGCGGGCCAAGTACGACATGAGCCCCGAGCAGTACCGCGCCAAGTGGGGTCTGCCGGCCGACTACCCGATGGTGGCCCCCAATTACGCCAAGGCCCGCTCGGACCTCGCCAAGGCGATCGGCCTCGGCCAGACCCGGAACGGCAACTACGACGAAGCGGCCTGACCGGCCTATATGCGCGCCGGACCGGGGAGCGATCCGGTCCGGTGCCGAGCCTGGTTTCGCGACCGGGTCGTTCAGGTGCCCGGCGCGACCGGGACGTTGTCGATGAGGCGGGTGCGGCCGAGGTAGGCCGCCGCCAGCACCCGCGCCGGGCGGACGACCCGCTCCACCGGCGCCAGGGTGTCGGCGTCGCAGACCGCCAGGTACTGCACCGGGGCGAACCCGGCCGCCTCGAGGTCGGCTATTCCCTCGGCGACCGGCCCGGTGGCCGGCTCGCCCGCCGACAGGGCGCCCGCGATCCGCGACAGGACGGCGTTGAGGCGGGGCGCCACCGCCCGCTCCTGCGGGGTCAGGTAGCGGTTGCGCGAGGACAAGGCGAGGCCGTCGGCCTCGCGCAGGGTCGGCACGCCGCGGATCTCCACCGGTACGTCGAGGTCGCGCATGGCGCGGGTGATGACGCGCAACTGCTGGTAGTCCTTCTCGCCGAACAGGGCGACGTCGGGCCCGACCTGGTTGACGAGCTTGGCCACCACCGTCGCGACACCCGTGAAGTGGCCGGGCCGGAACGCCCCGCACAGCCCCTCCGTGAGATCGGCCACCTCGATCCGCGTGGAGAAGCCCGGCGGATACATGGTCTCGACGCCGGGCAGATAGGCCGCGTCGACGCCGGCCCCCGCGAGGAGGGCGAGGTCAGCCTCGACATCGCGCGGATACCGCGAAAAGTCCTCGGTCGGGCCGAACTGGGTGGGGTTCACGAAAATGCTGGCGACCACCCGGTCGCCGATGGTCCTGGCGTGCGCCATCAGCGCCAGGTGGCCGGCGTGGAGCGCCCCCATCGTCGGCACCAGCACGATCCGCTCGCCGCGCGCGCGCCATCCGGCGGTGGCGGTCCGCAACGGCGCGACGGCGTCGAGGCGCAGGGGAACGGGCGGTTGGGACACGGCGGGACGCTCCGGTGACGGCGCAAACGCCACACCTAGGGCCAGGGCCGGACCGGCGCCAGATGGCGAAGGCCCGGGGTCTTTCCGGTTCTCGGGTATCCGACCGATCGGTCGTTGCCGGCTTTCGGAGACAGCCGATGCCACCACAAGAGCCCGACGCGAGGCCTCATCCCATTTCCGGTTGATAACGTCGTGATGCGGACATGGGCTTCGCTCAGGCGCCGCGCGGGCTCGGTGATTCGGCTCCCGCTTGATCCAAGCGGAAACCCTATCAGCGGCAGTAGGGCAGGATTGAGCGGCCGAAGGGGTCGTCGGTGCCGAGGGCGGGCACGAAGCCGTAGTAGCTCGGCTTGCCCAGGCCGTAGGTGGAGCCGACGTAGCTCGGATCGTCGGGCGCGTCGGTGGGGATGGGCACGCGGCGCGGACGGCAGCCCCTGGCGATCCGGCGCCGTTCCGGGACCACCGCGACGCTGCTGTCGCTGCCCTCGCGCGGGAAATAGCGCGGCAGCGGCGGGAGGTCGCTCTCGCCCGGGTCCGCGTAGGCCGGCGGAACGCCGTACCCGAACCGGCGGTCGACCGGATCGGCGGCCCCGGCGGGGGCCGGCAGCCAGGCGATCCCGAACAGGGCGCCTGCGGTCGCCGTCAGCCTTGCGCGTCTGCCCACGTCCGTCCCCTCGATCCGCACCCGCCTGCGGGCGTGCAGGCTGCGCCGTCGTGGTGAACGCCCGGTTAACCCGCCCGGTCTCGGGTCGAGCGGCCGTCGAGGGCGGCCAGGCGCGCCTCGGCGGGGGCACGTCCGGCATCGACCCGCACCGGGCGGGCCAGCCGATCGGCGAGCCCGCGCAGGTCGAGGGTCGCGCCATCGCCCCGGCCGTAGAGCGCGTCGTCGAGGGCGGTCAGGCCCGGCGCGATGGCGGGGTCCGCCCGCCACTTCTGCGCGAGGGCGGGATCGGCCTGACGCCCCGTCTCGATCGCGGCGCGGAAGGCGGCGGCATCGCCGGCGGCGGCCGCCTTCCGGAGGGCGCGCCGGGCGGTGCGGTCGAGGCGCAGGGTCCGGCTGCTGCTGCGTCCGCCGAAGCCGACGAGGGCGAGTCCGGCACCGAAGGCGAGGAGGCCCGCCGCGCCGATCAGCACCGGCGAGACCGGGGCCGCCGCCCTGGCGTCCTCCTCGCGGTCGGGCAGGCCGCCGCCGATCTGCCGGGCCGGGATCTCGGCCTCGCGCATGATCCGCGCCACGGTGTCGAACCACGGGATCACGATGGCGTCGAGGGGGATGATCTCCGGCACGCCGGGGCGCACGTCCCACTGGTAGGTCGCGCGGGCGATGGGGCCGCTCGGGGTGATGACGGTCTCGCGGGTGACCGGCCCGGCGAAGGTGAGGATGCCGCGGGTGCGCATCACCGGGCGGGGCGGCAGCCCTTCCGCGATCATGCCCTGCGCCTCGATGGTGACGATGCGCCTCGCCGACTCCCCGAGCTTGATCGTCTCCGGGTCCGGGCTCCAGGAATCGGTGATGGTGACGTCCTTGGCCGGGAGCCACCACGGCTCCTTCACGTCGGGGCCGCCGGTGGGCTTCGTCCATTGCGCCACCGGCAGGGCGATCGGGGCCGAGCGCACGTCCACCACCTTGCGCACGCCCTCGTCGTTGATCGTCAGGCGGTGGATGAACGGCTCGATGGTGAAGTCGCCCGCATGGTGCGGGAACACCGCCACCACGCGCTCGAAGGCGATGGCGGTGGGGCCGTCGGGCAGGCGGGTCTTGGTCCAGGTGTCGCGGCCGAGCTGCGTCCAGCTGAAGTTGGCCAGCGACGGCTGGACCACCTCCTCGAGCAGGATCGGCTGCCGGTAGACCCCGCGGATGCGCAGGAGCACCATCTCGCGCGAGAACGGCGCGGCGTTGCCGTTGCGCTCGGGCGTGACCGTGAAGGTGAGATCGCCCGGAGCGACCTCGGCGCGCGCGGGGGCGGCGAGGAGGAACAGAGCCGACAAGGCGGCGACGACAGTGGCGAGGGTACGTCCCTCCCCCTTGCGGGCAGGGATCGTGGGGGGAGGTGGTGCCACCGGCCTGCGCAGCGGGTCGCCCAGCCACCCCCACCTCCAACGCCTCCCCACGAGGCGGAGGAGGGCCGCGTTCCGCCACAAGTCGCTCACCATGGGTTGCTCCCCGCCGGCACCGCCGTGCCGGCCTCGACGCGGGCGGCCTGTTCGGCCTTGAGGCGCAGCTTGAGATAGCGGCCGGGATCGTCCGGCAGGGTCTGCAGCCAGAGGCGGTCGGGCCGGATCTCGTGGGCCTCGAAGCTTTTCGTCACCCGCCGCACCTCCTTCTCCGGGGCGGCGGCCACCATGGCCGAGCCCGCACCGGTGCGCCCGCGCCCGGCCGCGTCGCTGGCCGAACCGCGGGCCTCGCCCTTGCCGGACTCGATCGAGGCCTGCTCGGCCTTGCCGCGGCGCGCGACCTTGCTGTTGCCGGGCGTCGAGGACGTGGTGCCGCCCTCCTTGTTGCCGGCCAGCCCCTCGCCGCTGGAGGTCGCCTGGGTGTTGTCGTTGGGGTCCTGGTTGGCGGTCTTGTTGTAGCGCGAGCCGGTGGTGGCGGTGGCGTTGGCGATGCCGCCGCCCTTGCCGGGGTCCTTCTCGTCCTCGATCAGCCGGGCGATCAGGGAGCGGTTGGCCTGGGCGTCGGCGTTGCGCGGGTTGTAGGAGAGGGCGTCGTCGTAGGCCGCGATGGCGCCCTCCAGGTCCCCGGCCCGCGCGAGCGCATTGCCGAGGTTGTAGGCGCCGCGCTTTCCGGCCTTGCGGAAGATCTCCGCGGCCTCGCCGTAGCGGCCCGCCTGGTAGAGGGCGGGGCCGCGCCAGCCCGGATCGGACAGGACCGCGGCGGCGGCATCCGGCAGCCCCAGCCCCATCAGCAGGCGGCCGGCGGCGTTGCGCGGCTGCGAGACCAGGACGAGGGCGAACAGTCCCGCACCGGCGAGACCGAGGCCGGCGAGACGCAGCCACAAGGTCCAGCTTGCGCTCCATCCGGGCGCCAGGGCGGGCAGGCGGGGCAGAGCGATCGCTGGTCGCATCAGGCGCTCCGGCGGAACAGGAGGAGGGCGGGCAGGAGCGCCAGCAGGATCAGCCAGCGCCCCACCTCCGCGAAGGCGAGCACGCCGTAGCCGCCGGCCACCAGGTGCTGGGCGGTGCTGGCGCCGACCCGGCCGAGCACCGCGTCGGGCGCGCCGATGTCGGCCGCCACGCCGCCGCCCGTGCCGACCAGCCGGTCGAGGGAGGCGCGGTCGGGCCGGGGCACCCCCTCGGGCAGGCGCTGCGTCGCGGGCACGAACAGGCCGCTGAGCGCCCAGCCCTTGGCGCGGATGGCGGCGGCCTCGCGGGTCGCCGCCTCGCCGATGCCGTCGCCGTCGGTGATCAGCACCACGTCGCCGGCGATGACGCCGGCCTCCTCGAGGGTGCGCCGGGCCAGGGCGAGGCCGCGCTCCGGGTGGCTGCCGCGATCGGGCACGGTGTCGGCATCGATGGCGAACAGCGTCGCGCCAAGGGCATCGCGGTCGGTGGTGGGGGGAATCGCGAGGTAGGCGTCGCCGGCATAGACCACCACCGCGACGCTGCGGGTGCCGGCGGCTTCGGCGGCGGCCTGGGCGATCTGGCGCGCGTCCTTGAAGGCGCCGCCGTCGGCCACCGAACGCGAGACGTCGAGGACGATGACGGTGGCGTCGAGGTTGCGGAAGGCCGTGGTGTCGGGCCGCTCGAAGGCCGGGCCGGTGAGCGCCAGGGCGATGAGGCCGGCGGTGATCGCGGCCACGAGGTTGGCCTGGCGCCGCCCGCCCAAGACCCCGCCGCGGCGGGCCATCAGCGCCATCAGCGCGGGATCGACCGCACGCACCCAATCCCCGAGAGGGGCCGAGCGCCAGGCGGCGCGCAGCGCCAGCAGGGCGATCACCGGCAGGGCCGCGAGCCACCACGGCCGCAGGATCGCGAAGGCCGCCAGGTCGCTCATCTCACGCTCCCCGCCGCGCGGCCAGGAGGCCCGCCGCGCACAGGAGCGCGAAGGCCGCCGGCCAGGGCCACAGGTCGCGCCGCAGCGGCACCGGCGGCGCCTTGGCCCGCCCGCCCTCCAGGGTATCGATGGCATCGGCCACCGCCATGAGGTCGTCCGTGGTCTTCACCCGGAAGGCCTTGCCGCCGCTGATCTCGGCGACCTCCTTCAGGGTCTCGGTGTCGACCACGTCCTGCTCGCCGTCGGCGTTGGCGAGGTCGCGGGGCCCCAGCGCCAGGGTGTGGACCTTGACCCCGAGTTCGCGCGCCAGCTGGGCGACGTCGCGGGGCGTGGTCTGGCCGGCGTTGTTGGCGCCGTCGGTCATCAGCACCACTACCTTCGAGGTCACCGGCGGTCCGCCCTCCGCCTGTCCCGCGGTCGGGACGAGGCGCTTCAGGGCCAGCCCGAGGCCGTCGCCGATGCCGGTGGAACGGCCAACGAGGCCGATGGTGGCGTCGTCGAGGGCCCGGGCGACGGTGGCGGTGTCGAAGCTCGGGCTGGCGGCGACGTAGGATTCGTTGGCGAAGATCACGAGGCCGACCCGGTCGCCGGCCCGGCGGCGGATGAAGTCGGTGCCGACCCGCTTGACCGCGGCCAGCCGCGTCACGGTCTCGCCGTCCAGGGAGAAGTCGCGCCGCTCCATGCTGCCCGAGAGGTCCATCACCAGCATGATCTCGCGCCCCGATGCCGGCAGGGCGGTGGCCGGCAGCACCAGCCGGGGACCGGACAGCGCCACGACGAGGCCGGCCCAGAGCGACCAGATCAGGATGGTGCGCGCCCGCCCGCGCGCCGCGATGGTGTCGCCGCGGGCGGCGTCCGCCACCACCGAGGCCGGCACCCGCAGCGCCCCGCTGGCGCCCGCCCGCTCGGGCGGCATCGCGCGGGCGGCGAGAAGCGGCAGCGCCAGCAGCAGCAGCGCATAGGGGCTGGCGAGGTCGAAGGCCGAGAGGAAGGCGGTGATCCAGGCCGGCATCGGGGGTCAGGCCTTGATCTGCGCGAAGAGACGGCCGAGTTCGGCGTCGATGGCGGCGGGGTCGGCGCTCTCACGGCGGTAGAGGCCCTCGCCCAGCACCCGGCCGGCGCCGCGGGTGAAGAAGGTGGTGGCGAAAACCCGGTCGAGGCGCGCCGACCACTCCGCACCCCTGGCATCGGCGGCGGCATCCCCCTCGACGGTGCGCACGATCCGGCGCAGGAGCCGCGCCTGGGCGACGAGGCGCGCCTCGGGCGCCAGGTGGCGCACGGCGGCGAGTTCGGCCAGGGCCCGGCGCCTCAGGCTCGCCTTGGCGCGGCGACGCCACCACCGCACCAGCCCCACCGCCAGGGCCGCGAGGAAGCCCAGCGCCACCGCCAGCGCGATCTCGCCCTGGACCGCGCCGGCCGAGCCCGCCGGGAGGTGGAGGCCGCGCAGGTTCTCGAGACCCGCCGGAACCGGATTCATGACTGTCCCACCTCAGAGCACCGCATCGAGGCGCTCCATCAGCGGGGCGTAGGCCTCCGGGCCCGCCTCCACGTCGAGGCGCAGGCCCTCGATGCCGCGCCGGGCGAACTCGGCGAGGCGCTCCTCGGCGGTGGATCGGCCGGCCGTGGCCCTGCGCGCCGCCTGAACCGTGCCGCGGCGGCCGTCCTGCGTGGCGAAGGGGTAGAAGCCCGGCGGGCGGCTGCGCTCGAAGGCGTCGCTCACCAGGATCAGGCTGATCGACAGGCGCTCGGCCAGCACCGTCAGGAGCCGGTCGAAATCCTCGCCCGGATCGTCGAGGGCGCTGGCGATGACGAGGTGGCCGCCCGACGGCAGCAGGCTCTGGGCCAGGGTGAGGAGCGGGGTCAGCGGCCGGTCGTCGGACTGCGACAGCGACAGGGCCGCGGCGTGGGCCTGGGCCAGCGCGCCGGTGACGGCGGTCATCGCGCGCTCGCCCCCGGCGGGGCGCACCACCACCGGCTCGGCGCCGGAGGCCACCACCAGCCCGACGCGGCCGCCGTCGCCGACGATGCGCCAGCCGAGCAGCACCAGGGCCTCGGCCGCGGCCACCGAGCGCAGCGCCCGGCGGGTGCCGAACAGCATCGAGGGCCGGATGTCGGCGAGCAGCACCACCGCGCGGTCGCGCTCGTCGTGGTGGGTGCGCACGTGCAGGATGCCGGTGCGGGCGGTGGCGTTGCGGTCGATGTGGCGGCGGTCGTCGCCCTCCGACCACAGCCGAACGTCGTCCGGCTCCGAGCCGCGCCCGCGCCGCCGCGTGACGATGCCGCCGGGCAGGCCGGCCAGCGTCCGCGTGGTCGGCGAGACGCCGCGCCGGGCGAGATGGCGCAGCCCCATCAGCACCTCGCCGGACAGATGGATCCCGGGATGGGTGTCGATGGGATCGGCCGGGGCGGGGGTGGACGCCATGAAGCTCAGAGCGCCCGCACCCGCTGGACGAGTTCCTGGATGATCTTGCGCGAGGTCCGGCCCTCGGCCGCCGCGCGCCAGGTCAGGCCGATGCGGTGGGCCAGCGCGTCGGCGGCCAGATCCGCGACGTCCTCGGGGATGACGTGGTCGCGCCCGTGCAGATAGGCGCGGGCCTTGCCCGCCAGCATCAGCGCGAGGGTGCCGCGGGGCGAGGCCGGGTGCTCGATCGCCGCGCGCAGCTCCGGGGCGGCGGCATCGGTGCGGGTGCCGGCCACGAGCCGCACGAGGTAGTCCTTGAGGGCGGGCGAGACGTAGACGTCCAGCGCCGCGGCGCGGGCGGCCCGGATCTCCTCCACGCTGAGCTTCACCGCCATCGCCTCGGCGTGGTGGTTCAACTCGCCCTCGACGAGGTCGAGGATGCGCCGCTCGGAGGCCTCGTCGGGCATCTCCACGACGACATGCAGCAGGAAGCGGTCGAGCTGGGCTTCGGGCAGCGGGAAGGTGCCGGCGTGCTCGATCGGGTTCTGGGTCGCCACCACCATGAAGGGGTCGGGCAGCGGATGGGTGATGCCCGCCACCGTGATCTGGCCCTCGGCCATCGCCTCCAGCAGCGCCGACTGCACCTTGGGCGGCGCACGGTTGACCTCGTCGACGAGGATCAGCGAGTGGAACAGGGGCCCGGCCAGGAACTCGAAGGTGCCTGCGTCCTGGCGCCACACCGTGGTGCCGGTGAGGTCGGCGGGCATCAGGTCGGGGGTGCATTGGACGCGCGCGAAGCTGCCGTCGAGGCCGTCCGACAGGCGCTTGACCGCGCGGGTCTTGGCCAGCCCCGGGGCGCCCTCGATGAGCAGGTGGCCGCCGGTGAGGAGCCCGATCAGCAGGCGCTCCACGAGGCCGGTGCAGCCGATCAGCCCGTGCTCGAGCCCGTCGCGCAGGGCGAGGATGCGGGCGCGCAGGGCGTCGTCGGGAGCGGGCGCGGCCGGCCGCTCGGCCAGGGTCGCACCGCTCACGAGCGCCGCTCGGTGTCGTTCGCAGGAACCGTGTTCCGCATGACAGGCGTCTCCTCGACCGGGGTTCTTAGTCGACCCTCAAGTTCCAGGAGGGTGTGCCCGTCGCGCAGGGGCGGCGTCAATCCCGCTTGCGCACGATCGAAGGGTGTCGGGCATTTTGCCCGAACGGCGGGATCGATGCCGGCGCGAACGCTTTGACAAGCCTCCCGGCGGGGCAATGGAGAAGCCTCCCGGCGGGGCAATGGAGAAGCCTCCCGCCGGGGCGATGGAGAAGCCTCCCGCCGGGGCGATGGAGCGAGCGATGGCGGCGGATCTGTTCGAGGGTTTCGAGGCCCGCTGGATCGACGGGCCGGACGGCCGTGCCTTCGCCCGCATCGGCGGCCCCGAGGGGGCGCCACCCCTGCTCCTGCTGCACGGGTTTCCCCAGACCCACGCCTGCTGGCACCGCATCGCGCCGGCCCTCTCGCGGAACCGACGTGTGGTCTGCCTCGACCTCAAGGGCTACGGCTGGTCGCAGGCGCCGGCCGGGGATGCCGGGCACGCGGCCTACGCCAAGCGCACCCTGGCGTGCGAGGTCGTTGCGATCATGGAGGGGCTCGGCCATGTCCGCTTCGCGGTCGCCGGGCACGACCGCGGCGCGCGGGTCGGCTACCGCCTGGCGCTGGACGAGCCGGGCCGCGTCGAGCGCCTCGCCCTCCTCGACATCCTGCCGACCCTGGTCCAGTGGCAGCGGCTCGAGACGGCGCCGGACCGGTTCTCGCACTGGCGCTTCCTGGCGAGCCCCGAGGCGGAGGCCGAGATCGGCCGCGATCCGATCGCCTATTACGAGGAACTGCTGCGGACCTGGAGCGGGGCCGGGACCCTCGACCCGTTCGAGCCCCGCGCCCTCCACCTCTACCGCCAGAGCTGGAACGAGCCTTCGCGCATCCACGCGGCCTGCGAGGACTACCGGGCCGGCGCCACCCTCGACCGGCAGGCCGACGCCGACGATCTCGCCGCCGGGCGCACCATCGCCTGCCCCGCCCTGATCCTCACCGGCGACCGCTACCTCGACCAGAGCGTCGAGACCGCGCTCGATGCCTGGCGGCGCACCTTCGCACCGGGTGCCACCGGGACCGTGATCCCGTCCGGGCATTTCCTCGCCGAGGAGAACCCGGACGCGACGCTGGCGGCGCTGGAGGCGTTCTTCGCGGTCTGAGAGCGTGTCCGGGGCGCGACGGTCACGCTTCCGTCACGACGCTGATCGATGACACCGGAATGTCCGGTCTTCCCTTCGCGCCGCTGCCCGAGACCCTCAACTCGGCGGTCAGTCTCCTCGTCGCCTTCGCCCTCGGCACCCTGATCGGGGCCGAGCGGCAGTACCGCCAGCGCACGGCGGGCCTGCGCACCAACGTGCTGGTGGCGCTGGGGGCGGCCGCCTTCGTCGATCTCGGCATGCGCCTCGAAGGGTCGAAGGGGGCGGTGAGCACGGTGGCCTACGTGATCTCCGGCGTCGGCTTCCTCGGGGCGGGCGTGATCATGAAGGAGGGCATGAACGTGCGCGGCCTCAACACGGCCGCCACGCTGTGGTGCTCGGCGGCGGTGGGCGCCTTCGCCGGTGCCGACCTGCCGGTCGAGGCGGTGCTCGTCACCGCGGCGGTCCTGGCCGGCAACACCCTGCTGCGGCCGCTCGTCAACGCCATCAACCGGGTGCCCATCGACGAGAGCCAGACCGAGGCGACCTACGAGGTCCAGGTGACGGTGGCGGCCGAGGGCGCGGGGCCTGCCCGCGACCTCCTTGTGGAGCGCCTGGAGGCGGCCCATTACCCCGTCGGCGGGATCGAGGTGGTGGAACGCGGCGAGGACACCGTCGAGGTGGTGGCGACCCTGGTGGCCACCGCCGTGGAGGCGGCGGAACTCGACGCGGTGGTGGCCGACCTCGCCAAAGCGCCGGGCATCGGCCACGCCACCTGGTCGGTCCAGACGGCGGATTAGCCCCGCGAGAGTCACATGATCCGCGAGACCAGGATCTTGTCGATCCGGCGGCCGTCGAGGTCCACCACCTCGAAGCGCCAGCCGGCGATCTCGCAGACCTCGCCGGTCTCGGGCAGGCGCTGGAACCGGGCGATCACCAGGCCGGCGGCGGTCTCGTAGTCGCGGTTCGATTCGAGCTTGATGCCGAGCTGGTCGGCCATCTCGTCCACCGGCATCCAGCCGGCGATGAGCCACGACCCGTCCTGGCGCTGGACCGCCTCCGGCTCGGGGTCCTCGGAATGGAAGGCCCCGGCGATGGCGTCAAGGATGTCGGCGGGCGTCACGAGGCCGTCGAAATGGCCGTACTCGTCGTGGACGAGGGCCATCGGCACCTCCGCCGCCTGCAGGGCGGTGAGCGCGTCGAGGGCGTCGAGGGTGTCGGGCAGGACGGGCGCGGTGCGGATGTAGGCGCGCAGGTCGAAGTCGACGTTCTCCACCAGCGCCTTGACGATCTCGCGCACCTGCACGACGCCGAGCATGTTGTCGGGGTTGCCCTCGCCCACCGGCACCCGCGAGTGCGGGCTCGCCAGCAGCATCGCCCGGATCTCGGCGGGGTCCTTGTCGAGGTCGATCCAGTGGACGTCGGTGCGCGGGGTCATCACGCCGCGCACGGCGCGGTCGCCCAGGCGCAGCACGCCGGCGATCATCTTGCGCTCGTCGGTCTCGATCACGCCGGCGGTCTCGGCCTCGGCCACGATGCTGCGGATCTCCTCTTCCGTCACCGCGCTGGCGCTGGCCGCCTCCTGCCCGAGGACGCGGAACACCGCCCGCGTCGAGGCGTCGAGCAGCCAGACCGCGGGCAGCGCGGCCCGCGAGATCACCCGCATGGTCGGGGCGACCATGCAGGCGAAACCCTCGGGATCGCGCAGGGCCACGTGCTTGGGCACCAGTTCGCCGATGATCACGGACAGGTAGGTGATGGCGGCGATGACGAGGCCGTAGCCGAGCGGATCCGACACCGCCTTCGACAGTCCGGCCTCGAACAGGATCGTGGTGAGCCGTTCGCCCAGGGCCGCACCGGAGACCGCACCCGAGAGGATGCCCACCAGGGTGATGCCGATCTGGACCGTGGAGAGGAAGCGCCCGGGGTCGTCGGCCAGGGCCATCGCGGCCTTGGCGCCGGGGCGATGCGCCTCGACCATGGTCCGCAGCCGCGACTTGCGCGACGAGACCACGGCGAGTTCTGACAGCGCGAAGGCCCCGTTGAGAAGGATGAGCGCGACGGCGACGGCGAGTTCGATCACAGACTGCGACGCAGAGCCGGAACCGCCTTGGGAGCAGCGCGCCGGGCTTCCTCTTCCAGGGTACGGACGGCGTCTCAATGAAGCCCGGCGGGTTCCAGGTCAACCATGGGGTCCCAAGTCAACCATGGGGGGCCAGCGGTGCCAGCCGCGAGAGGCGCAGGGCGACGAGGAGCGCGAGCACGTAGAGCCCGGAAAAGAACCCCGCCACCCCCGTCCAGCCGGAGTGGGCGAAGAACCAGCCGCCGGCCGTGCCGAGCACCGAGGAGCCGAGGTAGTACAGGCACAGGTACAGCGAGGAGGCCTGGGCGCGGTCGCGCAGGGCCCGGCGCCCGACCCAGGAACTCGCCACCGAATGGGCGCCGAAGAAGCTCACCGTCACCACCACGATGCCGGCGACGATGAGGACGAGGCTGTCGGACAGCGTCAGGGCGATGCCGGCGAGCCCGAGCGTGATCGCCAGCCACAGCACCTTGCGGCGCCCGAGCCGGGTCGCGATCTCGCCGGTGGCGGCCGAACTGACCGTGCCGGCCAGATACACCACGAAGATGGCGCCGATGGCGGTCTGGCTCAGGGAGAACGGCGGCTCGAGCAGGCGAAAGCCGATGTAGTTGTAGACGCTGACGAAGCCGCCCATCAGCAGGAACGCCTCGGCGAACAGCCACGGCAGCCCCGGATCGCGACAATGCCGGCCGAAGCTCGCCGGCACCTCGGCCCAGCGCATCCGGTTGGCGCGAAACCGCCGCGAGGGCGGCAGCAGGAACGCGAAGGCCACCGCCGCCAGGAGGGCGAGGACGCCGATGGTGCCGAGCCCGATCCGCCACGAGGCGTGGTCGGCGATGACGCCGGCCACCAGCCGGCCGACCATGCCGCCCAGCGCGTTGCCGCCGATGAGGAGCCCCATGGAAAGCCCGATGGCGCGGGTGTCCATCTCCTCGGCGAGGTAGGCCATCGCCACCGCCGGCAGGCCGCTGGCGGCGAGCCCGGTCAGGGCCCGCAGGGCCAGGAAGTCGTACCAGCTCGGGACGAGGACGGCGACGAGGGTGAGGATCGCCGAGGCGAACAGGGAGGCCACCATCACCGGCTTGCGGCCCCACACTTCCGAGAGCGGGCTGACCACGAGGAGGGCCAGCGCCAGGGTGGCGCAGGGCGCCGACAGGGCGAGGCTGCTCTCGGCGGGCGAGACCTGGAACGACTCGGAAAAGACCGGCAGCAGCGGCTGCACCCCGTAGAGCACCGCGAAGGTGGAGAAGCCGGCCGCGGCCAGGGCCACGGTGGTGCGCCGGAAGGCCGGCGTGCCGGCGGCGATCAGGGTGTCGCTCGCGTCGTCCATGCACCCGGGCTCCCTTCGGTTTCGGCTCTCGCCCTCGGTCGGTTGACGACCGTTCCCGCCTCAGGTCAATCGCGCCCGGCCCGGTGCCAGGGCTCCGCACCGGGTCATGAGCGCGGAGAAGCCCCTCGAACCGCACGGATCGTCGTCCCGGTGGTGGCTGCGTGCCGAAACGCTCTCGCGCCGGGGGATTTCTGCCCTAAAGGGAGAGAACCCCTCGCTCCGGCCGTCGATGCGCGGCATGACGCGTTCTCTGCGTCACGCCCGACGATGCCCGATCCCGTCCCCCCAGACCCGAGGTCCTTGAACCCTTGCCGCACGCCACCGGACTCATCGCCATCATCGCCCTGGGGCTCGTGCTGGCCTTCGTCTGCGGAATGGTCGCCCAGCGCCTCAAGCTGCCGCCGCTGGTGGGCTACCTGCTGGCGGGCGTCATGGTCGGCCCCTACACGCCGGGTTTCGTCGGCGACAGCGTGCTCGCCGCCCAGCTCGCCGAGATTGGCGTCATCCTGCTGATGTTCGGGGTCGGGCTCCACTTCTCCATCAAGGATCTGATGGCGGTGCGCACCATCGCCCTGCCCGGCGCCGTGGTGCAGATCGTCACCGCCACGGTGATGGGCGGCGGCCTCGCGCTCGCCTGGGGCTGGGGCATCGGGGCGGGCCTGGTGTTCGGGCTCGCGCTCTCGGTGGCGAGCACGGTGGTGCTGCTGCGGGCGCTGGAGGAGCGCGGCCTCCTCGACAGCGACCGCGGCCGCATCGCGGTGGGCTGGCTCATCGTCGAGGATCTGGCGATGGTGCTGGCGCTGGTGCTGCTGCCGGCGCTGGCCACCTCGCTGGGCGGGCAGGGCGACGGCGCGGCGCATGCGGCCGGGGGCGGCAGCCTCTGGCTCACCCTCGCCCTCACGCTGGCCAAGGTCGCGCTCTTCACGCTGCTGATGCTGGTGGGCGGCCGCCGCTTCGTGCCCTGGCTCCTCGACCAGGCGGCGCGCACCGGGTCTCGGGAGCTGTTCACCCTGGCGGTGCTGGCCCTGGCGCTCGGCATCGCCTTCGGCTCGGCCGAGCTGTTCGGCGTATCGTTCGCGCTCGGCGCCTTCTTCGCCGGGATGGTGCTGGCCGAATCCGACCTCAGCCACCAGGCCGCGGCCAACTCGCTGCCGCTGCAGGACGCCTTCGCGGTGCTGTTCTTCGTGTCCGTGGGCATGCTGTTCGACCCCGGCATCCTCCTGCGCGAGCCGCTCTCGGTCCTGGCGGTGCTGGGCGTCATCATGATCGGCAAGTCGGTGGCGGCGGTGGCGATCGTGCTGGTGTTCAAGCATCCCCTCGGCACGGCGCTCACCATCGCGGCCAGCCTCGCCCAGATCGGCGAATTCTCGTTCATTCTCGTCGGCCTCGGCCTGTCCCTGAAGCTGCTGCCGGAGGAGGGGCGCGACCTGATCCTCGGGGGCGCCCTCCTGTCGATCACCCTCAACCCCCTCGTCTTCGCCCTGGCCGCGCGCGCCGAGCGCTGGCTCGGGAGCCGGCCCGAGGTCGCAGCGCGGTTCGAGCGCCACGCCGCCGCCCCGCCCGCCATCGCGGCGGAGGCGACCGCCCACCGCGGCCATGCCGTCATCGTCGGTTACGGCCGCGTCGGCAGCGCCATCGGCAAGGCCTTCTCCGCCTGGGACCTGCCCTTCGTGGTGGTCGAGCGCGACCGGCGCCGGGTTCTGGAACTGCGCAAGGCCGGCATCGAGGCGATCTTCGGCGATGCCAGCGCGCCGGGGCTGCTCGAGGCGGCCGAGATCGGGGAGGCGCGGCTGTTCGTCATCGCCGCCCCGGACGCGCATCAGGCCCGCCGCCTCGTGGAGCTCGCCCGTTCCCTCAACCCGGGCATCGACACGCTGGTGCGCAGCCACAGCGACGGCGAGCGCAAGCTCCTGGAGGAGCAGGGCGTCGGTCTCGCCCTGATGGCCGAACGCGAACTCGCCTTCGGGATGATCGTCTACGCCCTGCGCAGCCTCGGCCTGAAGGAGGGCGAGGCCCGCATCTTCGTGGACACCAGCCGGGCCGAGACCCGCGGCGAACCCCCCGAAGCCGGCGAGCCGCACAAGGGCGCGCCCGAACTGCGCCACCACCAGACCGATGGTCCCTGACGCCGCGCCTTTCCCGGCCCTGTCATGACCCTCGACCAATTGCGCATCTTCGTGGCGGTGGCCGAGCGCGAGCACGTCACGCGGGCGGCCGAGGCCCTCAACCTCGCCCAATCCGCGGTGAGTGCGGCCATCGCCACCCTGGAGGCGCGGCACGCGACCCGGCTGTTCCACCGGGTCGGGCGCGGCATCGCCCTGACCGAGGCCGGGCGCGTTTTCCTGATCGAGGCGCGGGCGGTGCTGGCGCGGGCAGAGGCCGCCGAGCGGGTCCTGGCGGACCTGAGCGGGTTGCGCAGCGGCACGCTCTCGCTGGCCGCGAGCCAGACCGTCGCCAGCGACTGGCTGCCCCGCCACCTCGTCGCCTTCCGCCGCGCCTATCCGCTGATCGCGGTGCGCCTCTCCGTCGGCAACACCGCCGAGGCGGCCGGGGCCGTGCACGACGGGACCGCCGAACTCGGCTTCGTCGAGGGCGACCTCGACGACCCGGCGCTGGCCGCCGCCACGGTGGCGCAGGACCAGCTGGTCCTGGTGGTGGCACCCGGCCACCCGTTCGCGGCCGCCCGCGACCTCGCGCCCGGGGATCTGGCAGAGGCCGAATGGGTGCTGCGCGAGGCGGGCTCGGGGACGCGCTCGGTGTTCGAGGCGGCGCTGGCACAGGCCGGCATTCCGGCCGCCGGGCTCAAGGTCGTCCTCGAACTGCCCTCGAACGAGGCGGTCCGGGCGGCGGTGGAAGCCGGCGGCGGGGCCGCCGTGCTGTCGCGCACCGTCGTGGCGGCCTCCCTGCGGGCGGGCACCCTGGTGCAGGCCGCCTTCCACCTGCCGGCGCGGCCGTTCCGGGTGCTGCGGCACAAGGAACGCTACCGCAGCCGGGCCGCCGACGCGCTGCTCGCGCTGATCGGCTGAACGAGTGCGCTACGCCTCCCGCCCGACCCGGCTGTGGTTGCGGCTCCAGGCGAAGTAGATCACGAGGCCGATGGCGAGCCAGACGCCTAGGCGCAGCCAGGTCTCGCCGTCGAGCGACACCATCATGGCAAAGCAGCTGACGATGCCGAGGATCGGCACCAGCGGCACCAGCGGCGTGCGGTAGTCGCGCCGCGCGTCCGGCTGGGTCCGGCGCAGGATGATGACGCCGACGCAGACCAGGATGAAGGCGAGCAGGGTGCCGATGCTGGTCATGTGGCCGAGCTGGGAGATCGGCAGGAAGCCGCCGAGCGCGCTCGTGAACACCATGAAGAACAGGTTCGAGCGGTAGGGCGTCTTCCAGGTCGGGTGGATCTTGGAGAAGAAGCCCGGCAGCAGCCGGTCCTTGCTCATGGAGTAGAACACTCGGCTCTGGCCGAGCAGCAGCACCAGGATCACCGTGGAGAAGCCCGCGATGACGCCGAGCGTCACGAGGCTCTTGAGCCACGGGAACGGCGTCATCGCGATGGCGGTGTTCACCGGGGCGGCGTCGCCCTTCATCTGGGCGTAGGGGACGAGTCCGGTGAGCACGCTAGCGAAGGCGATGTAGATCACCGTGCAGATGGCGAGCGACCCCAGGATGCCGATCATCATGTTGCGCTGGGGATTCTTGGCCTCCTGCGCCGCCGTGGAGACCGCGTCGAACCCGACGTAGGCGAAGAAGACCACGCCGGCGCCGCGCATGATCCCGCTCCAGCCGTACTCGCCGAAGGTGCCGGTGTTCTCGGGGATGAACGGCACGTAGTTCTGCGCCTTGATGTAGAACAGGCCGACGCCGACCACGACCGCCACCACGGCGAGCTTGATGAGGACGACCACAGCGTTGACCCGGGCCGATTCGCGGATGCCGACCATCAGGAGGGCGGAGGCCGCGACGATGATGACGATCGCCGGCAGGTTGACGAGGCCGTGCGCCACGGTGCCGTCGGCGAGGGTGTAGGTCTCGAACGGCGAATTCACGAGGCTGGGCGGCAGGTTAATGCCGAGGCTGTCGCGCAGGAAGCGGGTGACGTAGCTCGACCAGCTCACCGAGACGGTGGCGGCGCCGACCGCGTATTCGAGCACGAGGTCCCAGCCGATGATCCAGGCCACGAACTCGCCCATGGTGGCGTAGGCGTAGGTGTAGGCCGAGCCCGCCACCGGGATCATGCCCGCGAGTTCGCTGTAGCACATGCCGGCGAAGGCGCAGGCGAGGGAGGCGATGGCGAAAGAGATCACCACGGCCGGGCCGGCGTGCTCGGCCGCCGCGATCCCGGTGAGCGAGAACAGCCCGGCGCCGATGACCGCGCCGATGCCGAGCGCGATCAGGCTCCAGGGACCGAGCGTGCGTTCGAGTTGGTTCTCGCCGCTGTCAGCGTCGGCGTTGAGACGCTCCAGGGATTTCGTGCGGATGAGATCGCCGGCAAGGCCCGATGCCATGAATGTCGTGTCCTCTCAGCGTCCGTTCTCGCGGGGGCCCGAGGGCGGGCCGCCCGTCCTGGTCCATCTTGCCGACACGGGCCAATCGCGACCCTGCGATCCGTGCCGGAGAGTCGACATGCGACGAGTCGCGGTCCGGTTGCAAATCGTCTGCCACCCGGCCTCGCATCCCGGTCCCGGCGCGAGCCTCACACCGGCCAGCGCGCCTCGCGGTAGGCGCCGTCCCAGAACATCCATTCGAGCTGGGTGGCGCGGGTGAAGGCCCGGTGCATCCGCTCGCGCAAAGAAGGCGAGGCGTCGGCCGCGGCCTCGTCCGTGGCCGCGATCATCTGCGCGACGGCGGTGGCGAACTCCTCGCCGGCGTAGGTGTCGATCCAGGCCTGGTAGGGGTTGGCGGAGGCCGCCCGCGAGAGGATGTCGGTGCCGACCTCGGCGTAGATCCAGAAGCAGGGCAGCAGGGCCGCGAGCACCACCTCGTAGGGCTCGCCGTAGGCGGTGGCCATGAGCGAGGAGACGTAGTGGTCGCAGGCCGGCGACAGCGGCGTCTGCGCGAAGGTCCGCGCATCGATGCCGTGATCGCGAAAGAAACCGCCGTGGAGCGAGCGCTCCACCACGATGGCGGTCTCGGCGGCACGGGCGAACTGCACGATCCGGTCGGGGTCCGGCGCCTTGGCGGCGGCGAGCGCCAGGGCCCGGCCGAAGCCGATCAGGTAATGCGCGTCCTGCACGATGTAGTGGACGAAGCGGGCCGGGCTGAGGGTGCCGGCGGCGAGCTCCGCGTTGAAGGGCATGGTGCGGATCGCCTCGTAGGCGTCCGCGTTGCGCGCCCAGGCATGGGCCGAGAAGGCGGTCATGCGCCCGCCGCCTCGAACGACAGCGTCACGCCGTGCCGCGCCTGGGCTCCCGGTGCCAGCAGGCGTTGCGCATCGCGCTCGGAGAGATCGCCGGAGAACCCGGCCCAGTCGGCGTGCCCGGTCCAGCATTCGAGGGAGAGGAAAGGCGCGGTCGGCTTCGTCCAGACGGCGAGGTGGGGGAAATCCTCCGCTTCGAGGCGGATGGCGCTGCCGTCGGGACCGGCAAAGCGCATCCACCGGCTCTTCGCGTCGAGGACGACCAGGGCTTCGGTGAAGATCTCCGGATCGAGGGGGAGGGTGTCGCCGTCGAGGGGCAATGGCTGCTCGTCGCGCAGGAGCAGGCCGCCCTCGCCGACCTGCGGGGCGAACGGCCGCTCGGAATGCTCGAACACCACCGCGTAGCCGGCGCCGGCCGCACGCTCGCCCCCGGCGAACGGCCAGGGGAAGGCCGGGTGGAACCCGAGGCCGTAGGGCAGGGCGGTCTCGCCGGTGTTGTCCACCACGATCGTGAAGGCGAGGCGGCCGGGGCTCACCGTGGCGGTGATGTCGAGGGCGAAGGCGAAGGGGTAGTGCGCGCGCGTCGCGGCGTCGTCGCCGAGCCGCAGGGTGACGGAGTCCGGCGCCTGCGCCGCCACCGCGAAGGGCAGGTCGCGGGCAAAGCCGTGCTGGGCCATGGGGAAGGTGTCGTCGCCGACCCGGACGCGCCCGCCGGCGCTGGCGCCGACCACCGGGAAGAGCCACGGCGCATGGCGGTTCCAATGGGCCGGGTCGCCCTCCCACAGGTACTCGCGCCCGGCGACGATCCAGGACACCGGCTCGGCGCCGTGGAGGGCGATGGTGGCCGCCGTGCCGTCCGCGGCTGCGATGGTGATCGTGTCGCTCAAGCCGATGCTCCCCCTGGCGTCTCTCCGGCACTGTGCCGCGCCCTGCGGCCTTGCGCCAGACGCCAGGCTTCGAACGTCACGAGCGGCCATAGCCCGACCGCATGGTTGCGCCGCCCCGACAGGTGCTCGTCGAGCATCGCCCGCACCAGGCCCGTGTCGAGGAAGCCGCCGCCGGCGTCGGGCGCCCGCAGCAGGTCGTTCGCATAGGCGCGCAACGGGCCGCGCAGCCAGGCGGCCAGGGGCGGGGCGAAGCCCTGCTTCGGCCGCTCGAACAGGGCCGGCGGCACGTGGCGGGCGAGCACCCGGCGCATGAGCCACTTGCCCTTGCCGTCCCGCCGCAGCAGCGGTTCCGGCAGGCTCCAGGCGAAAGCGACGACGTCGCGGTCCAGCAGCGGCACCCGCGCTTCCAGCCCCACCGCCATGCTGGCACGGTCGACCTTGGCGAGCACGTCGTCGGGGAGGTAGCTCAGGGTGTCGAGGCGCCGCATCCGCTCGAGGAGCGCGCCGTCCGCCTCCTCGTCGAGGGGGTGCGCCAGTCCCGGCACGCCGCGCGCCAGCGCCTCCGCCGCGGGGTTGAGGGTGAGGAGGCGGGCATAGAGCCCGAAGCCGTCGCCCGACAGCTGTGCGGCCGCCTTGCGCAGGCGGTCGGCGGCATCCGGCCCGCCCCAGGGCCGGGGCAGGGCGCGGCCGAGGATCGCCAGGGCCCCGTGTGGCAGGGCGAGGACCGCGCCGGCGGCGAGGCGGCGCAAGGGGGGCGGCACCGGCTCGGCGCGGGCCGCGAAGCGCAGGGCGAGGGCATAGCGGTCGTAGCCGGCAAACAGCTCGTCGCCGCCGTCGCCCGAGAGCGCCACGGTGATCCCGGCCCGCCGCGTGGCGGCGCAGAGGAGGTGGGTCGGCAGGCCGGATGGGTCGGCCAGGGGCTCGTCGTAGATCTCAGGCAGATGCGCCACGAGGGCCAGCGCATCCGCCTCGCGGACGGGGATGGTGGTGTGGTCGGTGCCCAGGTGCTGGGCCACCCGCGCGGCGGCGTCGCTCTCGTCGAAGCGCGGATCGTCGGTGAAGCCGGCCGCGAAGGTCTTCGGGGCCTGTCCGTGCGCGGCCATCAGGGCGACCACCGTGGAGGAATCGATACCCCCCGACAGAAAGGCGCCGAGCGGCACGTCGCTCGCCATCTGCCGCCGCACCGCCGCCGCCAGCAACACCTCGAGCCGTTCCACCGCGGCTTCGTCCGACCCCCGGAACGGATCGGCCCGGCCGGCGCGGACGACATCGTCGAGGCGCCAATAGGCGCTCGTGCGGGGGGCCTCGCCGGGGCGCCAGCACAGGAGGAAACCGGGGGCGAGCTTGCGCACACCGCTGAGGATCGAGCCCGGTGCGGGCACGTAGCCGTGGCGCAGGAGGCTCGACACCGCCGCCGGATCGATCCCGGGCGCGAACTTCGGGCAGGCGGTGAGCGCGCTCAGCGTCGAGCCGAACAGCAGGCGCTCGCCATAATGCGCATAGAACAACGGCTTCACGCCGATGCGGTCGCGGGCGAGCCACAGGCGGCGCTCGTGGCGGTCGTAGGCCGCGAAGGCGAAGATGCCCTCGACCCGGTCGAGGGCGGCCGCGACGCCGTGGCGGGCGATCAGTTCGACCAGGACCTCGGTGTCCGAGGTGCCGGCGAAGGTGTGCCCGCCGTCGGACAGGTGCCGGCGTCGGTCGGCGGCGTCGTAGAGTTCACCGTTGTACGTCACCACCCAGCGCCCGTCGCGGGAGCGCATCGGCTGGGCGCCGGCGGCGCTCACGTCGAGGATGGCGAGGCGGCGATGGCCCAATGCCACGCCGTCTTCATGCCAGACCCCGCGCCCGTCCGGCCCGCGGTGGGCGAGGGCGTCGGTCATTGCGGCGGCGAAGCGCGCGAGCCGCTCGGGCGAAAGGCGAGGATCGACGAGGCCGGCGATGCCGCACATGCGCGAAGGGTCACCCGTCGACGTGAACGGGCCCCTTCGCGATGTGCCGGGGCCTGCCCGGCAGGCTTTAGTCCACCGTCTTCAACTGATCCAGGGCGACCTCGCCGTTCTGGCTGCGGAAGCGCGGCGAGCCGCCGCTCGACTGGGAGACGCCGTTGATCTGGTGGTCGCCGCTATCGTAGGTGGTGCGCTTGCCGTTCTCCTCGATGACGAGGCGCTGCTTGTCCGGGAAGAAGGCGTAGCGCAGGTCGTTCTGGCCGCCGCTGGTGGAGGGCCGGCCGAGTTCCTGCGGCCACCAGGCCTCCGAGCCCTGCATCGGCTTCATCGGTTCCATGGGCTTCATGGGTTCCATCGGCTTCATCGGTTCCATCGCGGTCGTCCCGTGGTTGCTGTCGCTGGCACGGGAGACGCTCGAACGGCGCCTTCGGTTGCATCGCGCCGGGTCGGTCATGCCGGCGATGCGGCGTGCGCATGCCCGCGGGCGGCCCGATGTCGGCAGCGGGCGGGATCACATCCGTGCGGAGGATCCGGTCATGGGCGGGGCCTCGGCCCGCGCCAGCGACGCTCCGGCCTGTCGCACCAGGGCGGCGCCCTTGCGCACCAGTGTGTTGCGCGCGCGGCGCGCGACCCAGACCAGCCCCGGATCGATCGCCATGGAGCGGGAGAACTCGCTCTGCCGGATCGCCTGGGCGTCGCTCTCGACCTTGCGCGGGTCGTCGTAGAACGCGCCGATCTTGGAGGCGTCCATGCCCGGCGTCGCCAGCCAGCGCGGGATGTGGACGTTGCACAGCAGGTCCACGTCGGTGAGCACCCGCTTCACCCCGACGCCGGGGGCCGGGCAGGTGGTGCAGAAGGCATCGCCCACCAGCACGACGCCGTCGCGGCGGTGCCCCTGCGAGAGGGTGAGGTCGATCGGGCGCACCTGCACCCGGCCCGCGACCCCGAGCCCGCCGCAGATCCCGCCGAGGTTCGGCATCAGGGCGCCGAGGGTCTCGGCCGGGTTCTGGCGAAACGCCCTGGTCCAGGGGTCGTTGGCCTCGCGGTAGACGAACAGGTTGGCGCGCATCGTGTCGCGGATCGGAAACAGGGTCAGGTAGGCGACCCGGTCGTAGCCGGTGCCGTAATAGGCGAGGGACTCGAACGGGTAGGCGTAGGCCGGCCGGTCGAGGTCGAACCCCAGCGACAGCGAATGGGCCTTGCGGGTGTCGACTCGCGCGATGCCGACCATGCGGCGGATGGCGTCGCCGAGCCCCGTGGCCACCACGACGAGCCGGGCCGCGATCGCCCGGCCATCGGCCAGCGTCACGGTCTGGAGGCCGGGCCCGGCCTCGATCCCCGCAACGCGGCCGACCATGAAGTCCACCGCCGCCGGCATGGCCCCGCGCAGGGCGTTGACGACGTCGGAATAGCCGTAGCCGTACTCGCGCCCGCGATGCCGCGCGACGAGACGGCCGAACCGGTAGATGTCGATGCTGTCGATGGCCGTGGCGGCGCCGAGCGCGGTGTCGGCGAGCCCGAGAGGCTCGAGCATCGCGACGTGGGGCGGGCCGAGTTTTTCGGCCCGGAACTCGGGCGGGAAGACGCGGTGTGAATCGACAAGTGCCACCGAGCGGCCGGCCCGGGCCAGCACCGTCGCCGCCGCCGTCCCGGCGAGGCCCGCGCCGATGACGACGACCTCGACCTGCGTCGTCGACGGCATCTCTGTCTGGTCCATCGTCGACATCGTCCCGGGCGGTCTGTGCGGCGTGCTCGCGCACTGCGCGCCGCCTCGATCGGAGCGTCGCCCAAAGCCCTGACGGTCCGATTAACGGGACGGCCGAGATCCGGGGTGATCCGGTCGTTCCCGCATCGGTTTTTCGCCGCAAGCCGCAGAAATCCGCGTTTGCGGGACCAAAAATGCCTAACGAATGGTCAATCTATTGAATTGATGCCCGCTGCCGCGGCGCGGGAGGGCCGAGATCAGACCTTTCACGGGCTCGCGCGAACCCACGCCGACCCGGCATCTCCAAAAATGCTTGCGCGATCGGCCGTTAGCCGCCTCAGGTTCGTTGCAGCACCGCAACAGAGGGAGGGAACTTCCGGCAATGACACGAATCCGTGTTGCTTGGAGCGGGGGGTGTCGTCCAAGGTATATCAGCACGGGGGCAAACCCCGGCAACGCCCGCGGTTCCGGCAACGGACGCGACGGGTTCCTACTAGCAAGTACGGGCGGGCCGGTTGCGACCTTGGGGGTCGGAATTGAGATCTGCATAGTCTTTGGTCTCGAAACTCTGGAGATAACAATGAGGCTCTTAAAGAGCTCGCTCCTCGGGTCTGTCGCGGGGGTTTTCGCGGTAGCTGGAGCGCAGTCTGCCGATCTGCCGGTCAAGAAGGCCGCCCCGATCGAGTACGTGCGTGTCTGCTCGGCTTACGGCGCCGGGTTCTTCTACATCCCCGGCACCGACACCTGCCTGCGCNCTGCCGGTCAAGAAGGCCGCCCCGATCGAGTACGTGCGTGTCTGCTCGGCTTACGGCGCCGGGTTCTTCTACATCCCCGGCACCGACACCTGCCTGCGTCTCTCGGGCCGCGCCCGTTTCGAAGTCGGCTACGCCCCGACCGACAGCCGCTCCGGCGGTGGTAACGGCGACCTCGTCGGCTACCGTGGCCTCGCCCGCATCAACCTCGATGCCCGCACCCAGACCGGCTACGGCACCCTGCGCGCCTTCGCCCGTATCGAGTTCGCCTCCCGCACCGGCGCCACCCAGGGCTTCGCCTCGGGCACCCAGCAGCGCCAGGGCAACGCCTTCGGCGCCACCGGCCAGGACTTCTCCGGCCGCGCCCAGCAGTTCGTGAACACCGACAAGGCGTTCATCCAGTTCGCCGGGTTCACCGCCGGTCGCGCCTCGTCGTTCTTCGACTTCTACGCCCACGACTTCGAGCTCCAGGGCGTGACCGCCGGTTCCGACCTGCAGTCCACCAACCTGCTCGCCTACACCACCAAGCTCGGTGCGAGCGGCTTCAGCGCGACCCTGTCGCTCGAAGATCCGGTGTTCCGCCGCAACACGATCTACTCGCAGGAGTTCGTGCAGCTCGGGTCCGGCCTCGGCTCGGTCGCGCCGCAGCGCGTCCTGGTCGGAACGGTCGGTGGCATCCCGGCCTTCCAGACCGTGGACGTCTCCCAGCGCAGCCGCATGCCCGACTTCGTCGGTGTCCTGCGCTACGACGCCGCCTGGGGCTCCGCTCAGCTCTCGGCCGCCGTCAAGGAGCTGAACACGAACAACTTCATCGCCGGGTCGACCGCCCCGGGCGCCCTGACCCCCGGGTTCATCCTTCCCGCTCTCGGTTCCGCGGTGCGTCCGTCGTCCGAGTACGGCTGGGCCGTCCAGGGTGGCGTGAAGATCAACATGCCCTTCATCGCGCCGGGCGACACCTTCTACCTGCAGGGTGCCTACGGCGAGGGTGCCACCACCTACACCGGCCAGACCTCCTACTCCGGCACCTACTCGTCGCGTGTCAGCACCATCAACGGTGCGGCCTTCGACCCCTACTACTCGGATGCGACCCTCAACCCGTTCACCGGCAAGATCGAGACGTCGAAGAGCTTCAGCGTCGTCGGCTCGTTCCTGCACTACTGGTCGCCTGAGTGGCGCTCTGCGGTGTTCGCCAGCTACTCGGAGCTCGAGTTCGCTCGCGGCGCCCGTCAGAACAACGCTCTCGCCTACGCCGGCGCCGGCGCGGCGACGAACAACAACTTCACGGGTATCGTCGGCACGCGCTCCTTCGCGCTCGCCCCGACCCTTCGCGACAACTACCAGATCGTCGCCGGCGCGAGCCTGATCTGGTCGCCCGTCAAGGACCTCGATATCGGTGTCGAGGGCATCTACACCAAGATCGGCGTCCAGCAGGGCCGGGTCATCGACCAGACCCGCAACGCTCCGCTCACCGCGGCGCAGATCAATGCCGGTGCCGCCGTCCGCACCGTCACCGCCGACGACACCTACCAGGTCCGCATGCGCGTCCAGCGCGACTTCTAGGACCCGACATCCTCCGGCGCGGCGGGTGCCGCGCATTCGCGTTTCGACCGGCGAGCGACGGCTCGCATCGCCGACACGATCGAACGACGCCCCGCCGACTCCCGTCTCCGCACGAGGCTCCGATGACGCTGATCGAACGCCTGAAGTCCTACGCCGCCGACGCCTTCCGGCTCGCCGCGCCGGAGGTCGCCGATCCGGCAGAGGACGAGGCCCTGGCGGCCATTGCGCTGCTCGTGCATGTGGCACGGGCCGACGGCACCCTGGCCGCGCCCGAGGCCGAGCGGCTCGCCCGCCTCGTCGAGGGTCGCTATGCGCGCTCGCGGCCCGAGGCCGATGCCCTGATCGCCCGCGCCACCGCCTTCGACGCCGAGACCCGCGACATGGCCGAACTCGTCGAGCGGATGGGGCACNGCGCGCTCGCGGCCCGAGGCCGATGCCCTGATCGCCCGCGCCACCGCCTTCGACGCCGAGACCCGCGACATGGCCGAACTCGTCGAGCGGATGGGGCACGACGCCGATCGCCCGGAGCGGTTGCGCCTCCTGGCCATGGCCTGGTCGGTGGCCAGCGCCGACGGCGCCGTCCACGAGTTCGAGGAGGCGCTGGTCTGGCGCCTTGGTGGCCTGCTCGGGCTCGGCGAGGACGAGATCGTGCGCGCCCGCTCCGGCCCGGCCCCCATCGGCTGAACCGGACCGATGATCGTCAGCCTGACGCTGATCCTGATGGCGCAGCTCGTCGGGGAGGCGGCGGCGCGCGGCGCCGGCCTGCCGGTGCCCGGGCCCCTGATCGGGATGGCCGTGCTCCTGGCCTTCCTCGGCCTGCGTGACCGGGCCACCCGCCTGTCGGAGCGGGTGCTGCCGCGCSCCCTCGTCGACGGAACCCTGGAGGGGACCGGCAAGGGCCTGCTCGCCCACCTCTCGCTGCTGTTCGTGCCSGCCGGGGCCGGCATCGTCGGACGCCTCGACGTCATCGCCGCCCATGGCCTCGCCATCGCCGTGGTGGTCCTGGTCTCCACCCTCCTCACCCTGGCGGCCACGGCCCTGACCTTCGTGGCGGTGGCGCGCCGGATGGCGCCGCGCGACGACCCGCGATGAAGGGGGATTTCGCCGTCTGGGTCTAYCTCTCGCACACGCCGCTGCTGTGGCTGACCGTGACGCTGCTCGCCTACGGCGTCGCCGAGCGGGTCGCGCTGGCCACCGATCGGCACCCCCTTGCCAACCCGGTGCTCATCGCCATCGTCCTCACCGCCACGGTGCTGTGGCTGACCGGCACGCCCTACGCGACCTACTTCGAGGGTGCGCAGTTCGTCCACTTCCTGCTCGGGCCGGCGACCGTCGCCCTGGCGATTCCCCTCTACGAGTACCGGGCCACGGTGATGCGCGCCCTGGTGCCGATGCTGGCCGCCCTCGTGGTCGGYTCGCTCGTGGGGATCGTCTCGGCGATGAGTCTGGGGCTCATGCTCGGTATCCCCCGCGACGTGGTGGTGGCGATGAGCCCGAAGTCGGTGACTACGGGCGTCGCCATGGGCATCGTCGAGACCTTGGGAGGCGATCCGACCCTGGCCGCCGTCCTCGTCATGCTCACCGGCATGACCGGCGGCATCCTGGTGACGCCACTGATGAACCGCCTGCGGATCGAGGACCGGCGCGCCCGCGGCTTTGCGGCGGGCCTGGCTGCCCACGGCGTCGGCACCGCCCGCGCCTTCCAGGTCAGCGCCGTGGCCGGCACCTTCGCCGGCATCGCGCTCGGCCTCAACGCCTTCCTCACCGCGATCNGCCCACGGCGTCGGCACCGCCCGCGCCTTCCAGGTCAGCGCCGTGGCCGGCACCTTCGCCGGCATCGCGCTCGGCCTCAACGCCTTCCTCACCGCGATCCTGGTGCCGGTCGCGGTGGGGTTCTTGCGCTGAGGGCCTATTCGGCGGCGACGGGCTTGGGCATGTCGCGCGGCACGAACCGGCCGTCGTTGCCGGCCTGCATGTCGAGGCGGCGGTCGTGGAAGGCGTGCAGGGTCGAGCGGTGGCCGATCGAGACGATGGTGGTGTCGGGCAGGCGCTCGCGCAGCATCCGGTAGATCCCGGCCTCGCTGGCCTCGTCGAGGGCGGCGGTCGATTCGTCGAGGAACAGCCAGGCGGGCTTGGCCAGCACCGCCCGGGCGACGGCCAGGCGCTGCTGCTCGCCCCCCGACAGGCGCTGGTCCCAGGCATCGACCTCGTCGAGGCGGTCGACGAGCTGGGGCAGCTGGGCCGCCACCAGCGCCTCGCGGATCGCCGCGTCCGGGAACTGGTCGGTGGTGTTGGGATAGACCACGGCGCCGCGCAGGGTGCCGAGCGGGATGTAGGGCCGCTGCGGCAGCACCAGGGCCGACTGGCCCGGCGGCACGTCGATGCGGCCCCGGCCGAACGGCCAGATGCCGGCGATCGCCCGGAACAGGGTCGACTTGCCCGAGCCCGACGGGCCGGTCACCAGGGTGGCCGATCCCTTGGCCAGGGCCAGGCGCTCGGCCGCCACGATCTCGCGCCCGTCCGGCAGCGCCAGGGCGAGGCCGGCGGCGGTGACGTCGCCCGCCGTCTCGTTGCCCTGGACGAGGCCGTAGCCCGCCCCGTTCAGCGCTTCCGCCTTGGTCATCGCCCGCTTGAACGAGGTCAGGCGGTTGGTGTTGGCGCGGTAGGAGGCGATGGTGGTGTAGGACGAGATGAAGAACGACAGCGACGACTGCACGTTGGCGAAGGCGCCGGCGGTCTGCTGGAACTGGCCGAGGGTGATCTTCTTCGTGAAGTAGGACGGCGCGGCCAGGATGTAGGGGAACACCACGCTGATCTGGCTGTAGGACAGGGTGAAGCTGCCGAGCTTGATCCGTCGGTAGATGATGTCGACGAAGTTGCCGATCACCGCCCCGAACAGGTCGCGCAGCCGCAGCGTCTCGGCCCGCTCGCCGCGCAGAAGCGCGATCTGCTCGGAATAGATGCGGGTGCGCGCCAGCGAGAAGCGGAAGTCGGCCTCGACCTTCTCCTGCCGGAAGTCGAGCCCGATCAGCGGCCGCCCGATCAGGTGGGTCAGCCAGGTGCCGATCACCGCGTAGCCGACCACCAGCCAGACGAGGAAGCCCGGCACCACCGTGTCGGTGAAGGGCAGCGCGAAGTCGCGCGACAGGCCCCACAGGATGACCATGAACGAGACCAGCGTGGCCGCCTGCGACAGGAGCCGGATCGACAGGATCATGGTCTGCTGGATGAACAGCCGCACGTCCGCCTGGATGCGCTGGTCCGGGTTGTCGGCCGCCTCGTCGGTGAACGGGATGCGGTAGTGCACGCCCGCATCGAGCCAGCGCTCGGACAGGCTGCGCGTCAGCCAGGTCCGCCAGCGGATCTCCAGCGTGGCGTCGACGAAGGTGTCGAACATCCCGATGACCACCCAGATGGCGGCCAGGGGCGCGAAGACGAACAGCAGTTGATACCAGAACGCCTCGGCGTTGTACTCCTGCAGGGCGTTGAACAGGTCGCGGTACCAGAAGTTCAGCCGCAGCTGCAGGGCCACCTGAGCGAAGGTGATGAAGATCGAGAGCGCAACCAGCCGCTGCCCGATCTTGCCCTCGGTGCCGCCGAAGAAGCGGAACGGGCCGATCTCCTTGGTGGGGGCGTCGTGCGTGGCGAAATACGGGTCGGCGATCAGCGTGATCGCGCGGATCGGCTCGAGGTAGGAGATGCCAAGCACGATGGCGGCGAACACCACCGCGCCCGTGGCGGCGAAGGCGGGCGGCAGCAGGGCGGCGATGGTGCCGGGCAGGATGCCCAGGCCCGCGAGCTGCTGCGCGCCGGCCAGGGTGACGTAGCCGATGCCGTACATCGCCACGAAGATCTTGAGGAAGGCCGAGAGCCGCACCGAGGCGTAGAGGATGCCGGCCATCGCGAGGCCGCTCAGGGTCACGTAGAGCGGGGCCGCGGGCGCGCCGGGCACCAGCACCGGCGTGAAGAGGAGAACGAGGACGAACACGGCCGTCACGGCGGCCTGGAGGCCGAGGCCCGTTCTCAACACCGCCATGCGCGTCCCCCCGTCGTCGTCTCGTGGTGTCGGTCGTCTCGCGGGCGCCTGACCCCGCCGCAGTGACCATCGGACATGGCGAGATCGTGGCACGTCCCAGGGCGCGGCCGCGACGACGATGCCGCATGTAAGGCCCCCACGGGGGGGCGGCGGCGCTCGGGGAAAAGCCGATCGGAGCGGGAGGTCGGAGCGGGAGGGCCGTCCCCGCGAAAAATCCTACTGCCAGTCCCAATCGTTGAACCCGAGTTCGCGGCAGCGGTAGCCCACCGGGCATTCGGGGTTGTCGCGGGTGGGCACGAACCGCAGTTCCGCGATCTCGCTCGTCTCGCAGAAGCTGCGATCCTTGACGAAGCGTTCGAGGGCCGAGCCGCCGGCGTTCAGGAGGATGGCGCCGCTCTTCTTCACGAGGCCCATCGCCTCCGAACAGACCATGCGCTGAACGGCGGCACCGGGCTGCGCCTGCGCGCCAGCCGGCAGCGTGAAGCAGAGGATCAGGGCGAGGACGGTCCGGTTCGACACGGGGACTTGGCGCCGTTCCTGTTTCCGATGGCGCCAAGCATGGCAGTTTCCGCGCCCTGCGAAAAGGGCTCGGCCGTCTGGAAGAGGGCTTAAGCCCGAGGAATGACCGGCACGGACCCAGGCTGCGCCGGCATCCGTTCGAAACACGGTTGCCAGTGTCTTGACGCAGGCCGCCGTAGAGTGGGCGACCGGGGCTGCCGCCGGCTTGTCGACGGGGCCGCCGCCGGCTCGTCGACCCAGGCTACCGCCGACCTGTCTTACCTGGCCTGCCGCCGGCTTGTCTTACCTGGGCTGCCGCCGGCTTGCCGCAATCGCGGAGTCTACCCGGCGGCTCGGCCCGGTTCGTCGCGCGAACTGGGCTCCCATTCTTCAGGTCGGGATCGAGACCGTCTCGTTCCCGCGCCGCCACAGACGGGACGACCGGTAGCCATGGCCCAGCTTTCGACCATCGACCTCGATGCCGTGCGCGCGGCGCCGCTCTCGCGTGAGCCCTACAGCTTCTGCCTGGGCACGGACGTGCTCCGGCCCGAGGCGATCGACGAGATCCGCCAGGATTTCCCGGCGATCGCCAAGCCGGGCTACCTCACGGTGGACGAGGTCGCGCTCAAGGGTCGGTTTCGCGACCTGATCGAGGAACTGGAGAGCGACGCGTTCTCGGTGATCCTCGGCGAGAAATTCGGGATCGACCTCGTCTCCTGCCCGCGCCTGACCACGATCATGAAGCGCTCGCAGCTCAAGTACGGGTCGATCCACACCGACGGCCCGTCCAAGGTGCTGACGCTGCTCGTCTACATGAACGACGCCTGGGACGCGCCGGCCGCCGGCCGCCTGCGGGTGCTCTACGACGGCAAGAACTACGCCCCCTTCGCCGTCGAGGTGCCGCCGACCATGGGCACGATGTTCGCCTTCCTGCGCGCCGACAACTCCTGGCACGGCCACGAGCCGTTCGAGGGCGAGCGCCGGGTGGTGCAGGTGGCCTGGGTGAAGGATGCCGCGGAATTGGAGCGCAAGAAGAAGCGCAACCGCACCGCCCAATTCCTCAAGGGCATCTTCGGGCGCTGACCGGCGGTCGAAGTAACGAACATCCCGCAGTGTGGTTCCAAAGCGGCTTCACAGGGTTCCACATCCTGGTTTATGAATCATGAACCGGGAGGGGGAGCGATGGCGCAGGGGCTCGACGGGACGTTCGGCCCGACGCTTGTCGACGACGCGTGCCCGGAGTCCGACGGCCGTTCCCTGCTCTGGCTGGTGGTGCCGGTGGTCCTGGCCATCGGCTGGGGCATCTTCTTCGCCTACACCGCGATCTACCTCGCCGACGACACGGTTCAGCGTCCGCACCGGGACAGCGAGCGGGCCGAGGCGCGCACGGAGGCGAGTGCCTTCGTCATGATGCCGGAACCGGCGCGGCAGCCGGCCTCGTTGCGTCCCTCCCGCGGGCTCGACCGGCCCGCTTCGCCCGCCGAGCCGGCCGCCACCGACGCGATCCCGCCCGACGCGGCGGCTGCCCAGCTGGCGTCGCCGGTCCCGGCCAAGGCCGAGCCCGTGATCGCCGTACCGGCCGGTATCCCGCGGGCCGCGGACATCGAAAGGGCCGAGTTCGTCGGGCTGTGGGGGCCGACTCCCGCCGCCTGCCAGGCGCCCTCGCGCCGCCACGGCTACATTCCGGCCCGGATCACGGCCGGCGGCGCCAGGGCCGGCCGTACGATCTGCACGTTTCGCGACGGCCGCCGTGCGGGCAGCGCCTGGGTCGTGGCCGCCGAGTGCAGCGACCGCGGCCGGCGCTGGTCGTCCCAGGTCCGCCTGACCGTGGACGGCGACCGGCTGACCTGGTCGAGCGGCAAGGGCGCCTCGGCCTACGTGCGCTGCGGCCGCCGCGACGGCTGAGCGGCCGCCGCGACGGCTGAGCGGCCGTCGCCCGACCGGCCCCACGACGTCTCGCCGCGCGTGTTCTTTTCGCTGGCGCGGTTGTGCAATCCCGCTACCGTGACCACAACCGGCGGCCGAGGGGGCGCGCGCGGACGACGAGCGATACCTGCCGCATCTCATGGGCCGACACGCCGATTCCACCGCCCTCCCGGGCCGCATCCTCGCTCTCCTGCCCCAGGACGGGACACCGGTCCTCAACCGTGTCATGCGGGCCCTGATCGCCCGCGACGGCGAGCGCCCCGTCCCGGCCGAGACCTATTTTTCCGCCTGCGACGACCTCGTGGGCATGGGCCGGATCGGGCGCCTGCGCGGGCAGGGCGGCCAGATCTTCCTGGTGGCGGCCTCCGCGACCGAAACGGCGGAGCCTTCGTCCGAGTCCGTCGAGGACGGCTGGGCCGAGGCCCGGCTGATGGCGCCGCTGCAACTCTATCTCGAAGGCGCCTTCCGCAAGGGCCTCGACCTGGGCGACGGGCTCTGCCTCGTCCAGGACACCTCGGGCATCGGCCCGCGGCGGGGGCAATGGGCACGGCCCGACTTCCTGCTGGTGTCCGCCCTCCGGTTCCGGCTTCTGCCCGGCGCGCAGATCGACGTCCATGCCTTCGAGCTCAAGACCGAGGCCGGCGGCACGGTCCAGGCGGTCCACGAAGCCCTGGCCCAGACCCGGTTCACGCACTTCGGGCATCTCGTCTGGCACCTGCCCACGGGCGCGCGCAGCGAGGGACGGCTGCCCGAGATCGCCTCGCAATGCGCCACCCATGGCATCGGCCTGATCCGCCTGCGCGATCCGCGCGAGCCGGACCTCGCCGAGATCCTGCTCGACCCCGTGCGCAAGGCCACGGTCCCGGCGATCGTCGACGGGTTCCTCGAATCGCGGCTCACCCGCGAGAACCGGGCGAGGCTCGTGCGCGTCCTGGCGGAGACGGTATCATGAGCGGCAAGCACGAGACCGGCAAGCACGAGGCTGGCAAACGCGCTTCGGGCAAGCTCGTGGCCGTGGCCAACATGAAGGGGGGCGTCGGCAAGACGACCACCGTGGTGATGCTCGCCGAGGCCCTGGCCGCCGATGGCGCCAGGGTGCTGGTGGTGGACCTCGATCCCCAGGCCAGCGTTTCGGTCTGCCTCGCGGGCGAGGAGATCCTCGGGGAGATGATCGCCAAGGGCCGCACCCTCGAGGCCTACCTCGCGCTCAAGCTGATCCAGAACGAGAAGCCGATCCTCGCGCCCCGTATCCGCGCCAACGTCAGCCTGACCACGCATGGCAACGAGCCGCTCGCCCTCTCGCTGCTGCCGGCCGGACCGTACCTGCGCCTCGTCGAGCGCGAGCTGATCTAAGAGCTGACCGGGCGGAAATACTCGATGCACGCCATCGAGGGGCAGCTTTGGACGCTGTTCCAGGACGACTTCGTCCCGCTCGCCGCGATCTACGACTACATCCTGTTCGATTGCGCGCCGGGCATCTCGCCGATGACCGAGATCGCGGTGCGCGGGGCCGACCTCGTCCTCGTCACCTCGATCCCGGACTACCTCTCCACCTATGGGCTCGACGCCTTCGTCCAGACCATCTAAGGCTCGGGGCGCAAGCGCCACAGCCGCCTGGCGCCCAAGCGCCTGCCGCACGTGCTCGTGACCCGCTACCAGCAGAACGTCCGCCAGCATCAGCAGACGATCCTGCGCCTGGAGGAGGAGGCCGCGGCCGAGGACGCCGGCTTTCGCCTCCTGACGACCCGGATCCCCCAGGCGGCGGCGCTGTCCGAAGCCCTGATGCCGCGGGAGGTGCCGCCCACCTTTTCGGGCAAGTACGGTCCGCACGTTTCCCAGGTGCTCATCCCCCTCGTCGCGGAACTGAAGGAGATTCTCCATGGCGCTTGATGTCGACGGTTTCGCGATCCTCAAAGCCATCGTGGCCAGGCCGGAGGCCTTCCCCGACATCCGGGCGGAGGTGGCCAAGACCGGGCGCGCCCTGGTGGTCAAGCAACTCAAGGCCAAGACGCTCCCGCTCGCGGGCGTCCGGGCGTCCGGGCGATCCACGCGGGCCTCGGGGCGGAGACCTTCGCCCTCGTGGTCGACGGCCTCACCGACGCGGAATCCAGGACCCTCGTCGCCCGCCTCGACAAGAACCACCCCGACCTCAAGGCCGCGACCCCCGACTGGCCGCGCCGGCATCTCGTCGCGCTGGCCGGCGGCACCGACCCGGTCGCCAAGGTGGCCGCCAAGCCGGCCACTAAGCCGTCCGAACCGAAGGCGCTCGCGCCCAAGAAGCCGAAGTCGACCCGCGCGCTCGGCAGCGCCGCCTTCGCCGCGACATGGGACGGCAAGGACCACGATGCCAAACCCAAGGGGGGCAAGAAGGGCAAGTCGGCCTGATCCCAGCGCGGATCGCCACCGCGTCTCCTGCTGCCTTCGACCCATAGATGCCAGGGTCGATGCTAGGACGGTCTGTCCCTTCGTCACGTCGTTCCGGCTTCGCCTGTACCCACCCGCGAACCTCGTCCCAAGGCGCCCCTTGCTTTGGCGCTTCAGGACGAGGTCGCAGGCGGGGGCGACGTTCCGACCGAGGCGATCACGCGGTGAAGATCCCGCGTGTCCCACCCATGAAAAAGGGGCCGCCTTTCGGCGACCCCTCTTCTTTGGATGGACTGGAGGCGTGGACTTAGAAGTCCATGCCGCCCATGCCGCCGCCCATGCCGCCGCCGCCGGGCATGCCGCCGCCGCCGCTCTCCTTCTTGGGAGCATCGGCGATCATGGCCTCCGTGGTGACGAGCAGGCCGGCCACCGAGGCGGCGTCCTGCAGGGCGGTGCGCACGACCTTGGCCGGGTCGACGATGCCGGCCTGGATCATGTCGACGTACTCTTCCGTCTGGGCGTTGAAGCCGTAGGTGATCGAGTCGGTCTTGTCGGTGATGCGGCCGACCACGATCGAGCCCTCGACGCCGGAGTTGGCGGCGATCTGACGGATCGGGGCTTCCAGGGCCTTCAGCACGATCTTGATGCCGGCCTGGACGTCCGGGTTGTCGCTCTTGAGGGCGCGGACGGCCTCGCGGGCGCGGAGCAGGGCGGTGCCGCCGCCGGGGACGATGCCCTCTTCCACCGCAGCGCGGGTGGCGTTGAGCGCGTCGTCGACGCGGTCCTTCTTCTCCTTGACCTCGACCTCGGTCGCGCCGCCGACGCGGATGACCGCGACGCCGCCGGCGAGCTTGGCCAGGCGCTCCTGGAGCTTCTCACGGTCGTAGTCCGAGGTGGTCTCCTCGATCTGCGCCTTGATCTGGCCGACGCGGGCTTCGATCTCGGTCTTCTCGCCGGCGCCGTCGATGATCGTGGTGGTCTCCTTCTCGATGCGGATGCGCTTGGCGCGGCCGAGCATCGGCAGGGTGACGTTCTCGAGCTTGATGCCGAGGTCCTCGGCGATCATCTGGCCCTGGGTCAGGATCGCGATGTCCTCGAGCATGGCCTTGCGGCGATCGCCGAAGCCCGGAGCCTTGACGGCCGCGACCTTGAGGCCGCCACGCAGCTTGTTCACGACGAGGGTGGCGAGCGCCTCGCCCTCGATGTCCTCGGCGATGATGACCAGCGGCTTGCCGGTCTGCACAACGGCCTCGAGGACCGGGAGCATCGCCTGGAGCGACGAGAGCTTCTTCTCGTGGATGAGGATGTAGGGGTCCTCGAGCTCGGCGACCATCTTCTCGGCGTTGGTGATGAAGTACGGCGAGAGGTAGCCACGGTCGAACTGCATGCCCTCGACGACGTCGAGCTCGGTCTCGGCGGTCTTGGCCTCTTCGACGGTGATGACACCCTCGTTGCCGACCTTCTGCATGGCATGGGCGATCATCTCGCCGATTTCCTTGTCGCCGTTCGACGAGATCGTGCCGACCTGGGCGACTTCCTCGGACGAGGCGACCTTCTTGGCGCGGGCGATGATGTCCTTCACCGCGGCGGCCGTGGCGAGGTCGATGCCGCGCTTGAGGTCCATCGGGTTCATGCCGGCGGCGACGTACTTGGCGCCTTCGCGCACGATCGCCTGGGCCAGGACGGTGGCGGTGGTGGTGCCGTCACCGGCGATGTCGTTGGTCTTCGAGGCCACTTCGCGCAGCATCTGTGCGCCCATGTTCTCGAACTTGTCGGAGAGCTCGATCTCCTTGGCGACGGTGACGCCGTCCTTGGTGATGCGCGGCGCGCCGAAGCTCTTCTCGATGACGACGTTGCGGCCCTTGGGGCCCAGCGTGACCTTCACCGCGTCGGCGAGAATGTCGACGCCGCGCAGCATCTTCTCGCGGGCGTCGGAGGCGAAGCGGACTTCTTTCGCTGCCATGTGTCGGAATCCTTATGAAGTGGGGAGCCCCGCGGCGCCGCGGGCGGCGCCCTCGAAGGGCTCGTGGAGACGGAGAAAAAGCGAAGGCGGACCCGACTTTAGGCGACGACGCCCATGATGTCGGATTCCTTCATGATCAGGAGGTCCTGACCGTCGATCTTGACCTCGGTGCCGGACCACTTGCCGAACAGCACGCGGTCGCCGGCCTTGACGTCGAGGGCGTTGATGCGGCCGGCCTCGTCGCGGGCGCCGGGGCCGACGGCGACGATCTCGCCCTCTTGCGGCTTCTCCTTGGCGGTATCGGGGATGATGATGCCCCCCTTGGTCTTCTCTTCGCCTTCGATGCGGCGGACGACGACACGGTCGTGCAGCGGACGGAACTTCATGAGCTGCCCTCTTGCTTCAAATTCATGGATGGCGTTGATGCGGCCGAAGGCACGCTCAACCCGGCGCCGTTAGCACTCTCGATCGGTGAGTGCCAGCGATGGCTGCGGATTAGGCGTATGCCGGCCGCGAGTCAAGGAAAACCCTCGGCGCAACCCCCGTGTCGCGGTGGATTCGGTCCCCGCGGGCCCCGCCGTGCGAGGACGTTTCACTCTCCCATGATCAGTCTCCAGGGGCCGCACGGCGCGGTCGACCATGCCGGGCCGCCCGGGGCGCCGAGGGTGCCCGATCACGCGATCTGGATCGACCTGAACGACCCGAGCGCGGAGGAGGCCAGGGCCGTCGAGGAGGCCACCGGCATCCGCGTGCCGTCCCGCACGGCGCTCAGCGAAGTCGAGAACTCGAGCCGCCTGCGCCGGACCAAGGCCGGGCTGTCGCTCAGCACCCCGATGATCACCTTCGACAAGGTCGATTCGCTCTTGAAGCCCCTCGGCTTCGTGCTGACGCGCGACCGCCTCGTCACGGTGCGGTTCCACGACCTGCGCGCCTTTTCCGAGGTCAAGACGCGCATCGCCGAGCAGGACGGCCCGGCGGCCACGAGCACCGAGATCTTCCTTCTCCTGATGGAGGAACTCGTCGACAGCCTCGCCGACGCGCTGGAGGAGATGGGGGCCGACCTCGACACCCTCTCCACCCGCATCTTCGATTTCGACGTGAGGGGCGGCGGTACCGCCTCCGGGGCGGTCGTGCCGCGCCGTCGCGATCTCGCCCTGCGGCGGATCCTGCGCAGCATCGGCCGGCGCGGCAAGGCGCTGGGCAAGATCCGCGCGACCCTGCTCGGCCTCGAACGCATCCTGCCGTTCGTGGCCGGCGAGTGCGAGGGCGTCCTGGGCGTCGAGCAGGTGCCGCGCTTCGAGACGATCCGACGCGACATCGCCTCCCTCGCCGAGTTCGAGATCCGGCAGTCCGAGAACGTTCAGTTCCTGCTCGACGCGACCCTGGGACTCATCAGCATCGAGCAGAACAACACCTTCCGGGTGCTCACCGTGGTCTCGGTGGTGGGCGTGCCCCCGACCCTGGTCGCGTCGATGTACGGCATGAACTTCAAGCACATGCCGGAACTCGACTGGATCTACGGTTATCCCTACGGCCTGTCGCTGATCGTGATCAGCGCCCTGCTCCCGCTCCTGTACTTCTGGCGGCGCGGCTGGTTTTGAGATGCAGTTGCGGAGTGCTCGGGCTATCCACCGACGATCTCGCAACTTTTAAGGGCGAACTCCAGGGCCTCCCACGCTTGGAGGGCTGCCTCCCGCGGTGTCAGGGCCCGGTGTTGAACTGCAAGTTGCAGAACCGCCAGATTTGCGCCACAGATTCGGGCCGCATTGAGGCTGACTTCGCCAGCCAGCGTTCTCTGGAGTAGCTCGCGTTGAAATAGTTCGACAAGGGTAGCGCCTTGCTTGAAATGATTATCCGACGAGAACATTTGTCGATACCTTTGATAAGGCGTGGCAATATATATGTGCGTTTTATTTTGATCAATAATTTGCTGTGTTTTATTACTATTCATATAAATATAATTATCTTAAAATATTATATCGATGTCATATTTCATTCATTGATGAAAATAAAACAACAAGACTAAAATTTATAGGTGATGACTACTGGACTAGGACGGCCTGATCGCAGCGGGTGCCGTCGACGGTGACGTCGGCGTTCCCGAGGCGGAGACCGAGCGTCCGCAGGGTGCTGTTGAGAACCCCGTCGAGAGCTGGGGCGACCGTGCCGAGGACGGTCGCGACGGTGCCTGTGAGGAGACCCGGCGTCAGGATGCCGATGCCACTCACAGAGAGGTCCAGGTTCTGAATCAAGCTGGTGACGGCCGATTGCGTGAGGCCGTTCGAGCTCACGGTCTTCACCGTATGCCGTGCGATGTCGTCTTCGCCGAAGGTCACCGATTGGGCATACGTGCTTCCGATGGAAAGCGAGGAGCGGCCGCTGACAACGAGGCTGGGCGCCACGCGCAGGAGGGTCGCCGGCTGCGAAAAACTGGGCGTTGCGGCCGTCGGATCGATCGAGGCCTTGGGGATGGTGGCGACGGCCAGGTCGGCCAGTCCCGGCTGCGCGTCGAGGACGACTTGGCGCTGACCTTGATCGGACCATGGGCAAGTGGTGGAGCGCAAGGTCGCCTTGGCCTGGGCCGCTTGAACGTAGATCGGCAGGGTCAGCGAGCCGAGATTGAGGGGAAGCGTGATGTCCGCCTCGATCAATAGGCGCACCTGTGCGGTCGTCACCGTCGCGGCGGCGCTACCCGGCCGGACGTACCCCGAACTCTGCCGGCGTTCGCCGATCGCGAGCGTCAGCTTCGTCCCCGTCACTCCGGGGATCGATGCACCGATGTTCACGGAGACCTGGCGTTGCCCGTTCGCAATGACGACGGCATCGGACAGCGTATTCATCAGGTCGATCGTCGGGCCCCGCGAGCCGGCGCCCGGATTGAGCGTGCCCGCATCCCCCAGGTCGACGATCTGATCGACCCGGATCGGCATCCCGCTTCGCAGGCCCGAGGCGATCTGACGGAGGGCAGAGGCGGCGACCGCGCCGTTTGCGGTTCCGTCGGCTGTCGCTTTCAGAGCCAAGACGACTTGCTCGATCGTCGCCGTGGACCGGACGATGTCCTGATAACTGCCGGCCTGAAGAGCGAGGCTCGGCGCCAGGGCATCGAGAAAACGGAAGGCGTCCACCCGCGTGGAAAGGATGGCGTTGTAGTCCATCACCGACAGGCTGACCGGCTTGCCGAGCATGGCGGTCAGAATGGCGTTGGCGACACCCGGATTTAACGAGGCCAAGCCTGAGCCAACGGTAAACGCGGCAAACTGCGCCGAAGCTGCGGTTCCCCTGACCGTGATGTCGACCTCGCGGTTCAGGCCCAGCGCCGGTGCGAAGAAAGTCGGCGTCGAGGTTGTCATGGCGACCCGCACGGCACTGGCGAGCGCGGAGTCGGCACTGAACCGTGCATCGAGGGAGACTTTGGCGTCGGCGGAGTAGCTGCCGGGCTGCACCGTGATGAGGGCCGACGCATAACCGTTGTCGGCGAGGGACCGGCGGGCCAGGGCATCGGCCTTGGCGGGGTTCGCGGCGGCAAGAGTTGCGGCGAGATCGACGGCGCCCTGTGCCTTGCGCCGTGCCAGGACCATGGAACCGAGATCGATTCCCACGGCCGCGGCGGCCATCAGGACCGTGAGGCCGAGGGCCGTCAAGACCGCCACTGCCCCATGCCGGTCTCGACCGAACGAGCGACCGCGCATCACAGCCCTCCACGGCGGACGGTGACCTTGCTCGTGATCAGGTCTGGCGGGATCGGGATGAGGCCGGACAGACCGGAGAACCCCAGGGACTTGGTGTCGAAGCTCAATGTCACAGTATAGATCGTGTTATCGTCCGGGTCGGCCCCGACCTTTACATCCACCGTCCCCGGTTTGAACATCGCGTTATCAGCGAGGGCGCTGTTCACCCGCTGGAATGCCAGGGCGGCTCGCTCCTGGTCGCTCAGGCCGGCGATCGACGCCCGTGCCGCTTCGGACGCAATCTGGCGAAGGTTGTGACAGGCTCCAAGATAGATCCCGAACACGACGATGCCCGAAAACAAGGCAAGGAGGACAGGCACGACAAGTGCAAATTCGACCGCACAATTCCCTTGCGCGCAATCGACAATCTTCGTGATGTTTTTTATGCGATTTCGTACAAATTTCATGAAATCAATCCCCATAAGAATTGAGTCTCACCTAGGCTTATAAGCATATGTTGGCGGCGACTCTCTAACGAAACGTTTAAGTGAATACAAAATGCTGATATATGATCGTGGTATGCCAATGTAGGCTCGGTTTCGCGCTCATCTAAGGGGCGTTGAGCGGAAGACCACGGTCGGTGATAGCACGCTTGCGGTGAGGGCATTCTCGCGCGCATTTGATCAAGCCGCAGATATGGATTTCCCGATCTGTGCTCGCTGCGATCACGATCCGTGTCGGGCGGATGGCTCGAAGTTCATGAAACCGGGCGTGAGAGGGCGGCATTAGCGGAATCTTCGCACCGCGCGCCTAGACCGGGACGGTCGCGCGGGTTCGGGGCAGGGAGCCATGGCCGTCATCGTCGCCTTCCTGCTGAACGCCGGCCTCAACTTCGTGGTCGGCCTCTTGGTGGCCAAGCTGCTCGGGCCGGCGCAGTTCGGCGTGTTCGCCCTGGCCTCGGCTGGTGCTGTCGTCCTCAACACCCTGCTGTTCGAATGGCTTCGCCTGTCCGCGACCCGGTTCTATTCCGGCCGGGTGCGGGTGGAGGAGCCGTGGATCCGCCAGGGGCTCGACCGGGCCTACGCCGTCCTGGCGCTGGCCATGATCGGGCTGGCACTCCTCTATGGCGGCCTCGACCTCTGGGGCGGCAACGCCCCCCAGAGCCGGGCCGCGGTCACGGCCGGGGCGGCCCTGGTCGCCGTGGGCATCGGCCTGTTCGACTATCACGCCGCCCTGGCGCGGGCGCGGTTCGACGGCGGCCTCTACCTGCGCCTGGTCGCGGTCAAGAACGTCCTCACCTTCGTGAGCATGTCGGCGGTCGCCTGGTTCTACCCGGAGCCGGTCTACGTTCTTCTGGCCGGCGGCCTCAGCCAGGCCGTGGCCGTCCTCGTCCTGCGCGAGCCCCTGCGCGACGCCCCGGCACCGAGGCAGCGCCTGCGCCTGTCCGAGACCCGGCGCCTGTTCCTGGTCTACGGCCTACCCCTGATCGCGGCCAACGGCCTCTACCAGCTCCTGCCCTTCCTCAACCGCTGGTCGATCGCCGATCAGGCCGGCTTCACCGAGGCCGGCTATTTCTCGCTGGCCGCCGACGTGGCCTCGCGCAGCCTCGGCACCCTCGGCACCGCCCTCGACCTGCTGCTGTTCCAGCTCGCCGTCCAGGCCGAGGAGCATCACGGACGCGCCGCCGCGGAAGCGCAGATCGGGCGCAACGCCGCCATCGTGGTGGCCCTGATGCTGCCCTGCGCGGCCGGCTTCTGGGTGGTGCTGCCCGCCCTCCAGAACCTCGTCGTGCCCGAGGCCTTCCGGGGGCCCTTCGTCACCTATGCCGCCATCCTCATCCCGGGCCTGTTCTGCCTCGCGCTCACCAATTTCGCCCTCAACCCGGTCTTCCAGATCAGGCGACGCACCCTGCCGGTGATCGGCGCGGCGCTGCTGGGGCTCGCGGTGAACGGGATCGGCCTCCTCGTGCTGCCGCGCCTCGTCGGGCCGGCCGGGGTCGCCATGGCGCAGAGCCTCGGCATGGCCGCGGCGATGCTGGTCCTGGCGGTGCGGGCCCTGACCGGGCGGGACCGGATCGCCCTGCCGTGGCGCGACATCCTGGCGGCGAGCGGCGCCAGCCTCGCCATGCTGGTCTGCCTGCTGCCGCTGCGGCCGCTCCCGGCCTGGCAGGCCCTCGGCCTGTCGGTGCCGGCCGGGATCCTGCTCTACGCCGGCCTCGTCTGGGCCTTCGACATCGCTGGCCTGCGCACCATCGCGGTGGAGCGCCTGCGCAACCGCGCGCCGGTGCCGGCCGGCTGAGGCATCGCCCGCGAAACCCGGATGCATTCCGGCCGCAAGCCTTTTAGAACGGTCCCAAGGATGCGCGGCCACAGCGCACGCCAGGGCGGGAAGCGATGCGTTCATACGAGCCTCACGACGAGGATGCGGCTACCGACGTGGTGCGCGACGCCGCTGGCCGCGGCGAGCGGCTGCGCCTCGTGGGCGGCGGCACCAAGGCCGGAATCGGCCGGCCGGCGCAGGACGAGGCGACGCTCTCGGCCCGCGGGCTCACCGGGATCACGCTCTACGAACCGGCCGAGATGGTGGTGGCCGCCCGCGCCGGCACGCCGCTGGCCGAGGTCCAGGCGCTCCTGGCCGAGCGCGGCCAGATGCTGCCGTTCGAGCCGGTGGACTATCGCCCGCTGATGGGCTCGGCCGGCGAGCCGACCTTCGGCGCCGTGGCGGCGGCCAACACTGCCGGCCCCCGCCGCATCAACGCGGGGGCCGCCCGCGACAGCCTGATCGGCGTGCGCTTCGTCAACGGGCGGGGAGAGGCGATCAAGTCCGGCGGCCGGGTGATGAAGAACGTCACCGGTCTCGACCTCGTCAAGCTCATGGCCGGCTCGTGGGGGACGCTGGGTCTCCTCACCGAGGTCACCTTCAAGGTGCTGCCGGTGCAGGAGCGCGTCGCCACCCTGGTCTTTGCCGGCCTCGACGACGCCCGCGCCGTCGAGGCGCTCGCCACGGCGCTCGGCTCGCCCTTCGAACTGACCGGTGCCGCCCACCTGCCGGCGGGCGTCCACGGCCCCGAGCCGCGTACCCTGATGCGGCTCGAAGGCTTTTCCGTCTCGATCGACTATCGCCTGGGCGAACTGCGCCGCCTCCTCGAGCGCTTCGGCGCGCCGACGGTGGTCGAGGACGCGCAGGGCGCCGCGCTCTGGTGCGCGGTCCGCGATGTCGTGCCCCTGGCCGAGCCACGCGAGGCCGCGGTCTGGCGGATCTCCACGGCGCCGAGCCACGGCCCCGCCGTCGCCGCGGCCATCGCCGCTGAGCGCGAGGCCCGCTGGTTCTACGACTGGGGCGGCGGCCTGATCTGGCTGTCCACGCCCGCGACGGGCGATGCCGGCGCCGAGGCGATCCGCGCGATCCTCAAGGTCCACGGCGGCCATGCCACCCTGGTGCGCGCCCCCGATCCTTTGCGCGCCGCCGTCCCGGTGTTCGAGCCCCTGTCCGGGCCGCTGATGCGGATCACGGCAGGGATCAAGGCGGCGCACGATCCGGCAGGGGTGTTCAACCCCGGGCGGATGTATGCGGGGGTGTGACGGGAGAGGGTAGCGGCTTCAGGTCTCCTCGACCGGTCCCGTGGGCAGACCGTCCAGGCTGCGCGTGTTCTTGAGCTTTCGGTAGGCCTCGATCTCCTCGTCGGTCTTCGCGTTCGCCCAGCGATCGAGGGAGTCGCGTTCGCCGGCGAAGTCGAAGAGCGGCACCCCGAAGCCGCAGGAGGTCTGGACGAGGTCGACCGCGAGCCGCACGATCTGTCGCGCGCCCCTCGGCTCATCGCCGCCGAAGGCCTCCGCCAGGAGCGTGCGATAGGGCGCGCCCTGGCGGGGGAGTACCTCGCCCCGCCCGTAGAGCCGCAGGATTCGCGGCGCCCCCTCGAAGGCGCAGAACATCACGGTGAGGCGCCCATCGGCGAGAAGGTGGGCCGCCGTCTCGTTGCCGCTGCCGGTCCGGTCGAGATAAGCCACCGCGTTCGGTCCGAGGACCCGGAAGGCATCGGTGCCGCGCGGCGAGAGGTTGACCCGCGTTCCGTCCGCCGCCGATGCCGTGAAGAAGATCCGCTGGCGCGCGATGAAGGCCTCGTGCGCCTCGTCGATGCGGTCGAACTGCTTGCCCACGCCCTCGTCTCCTCCGCTTCCGCCTGCCCCGATAACCCGCGACGCCCGCAGCCGCCTCCTCGCACGAATTTTGGTGTAGAGGTACGTCAGGGAAGAAACGAAAAAGAGCTCCGGGACAACGCCGTGCAAACCAGTTTCACAGCCACCCAGCTCGCCGACCCGGCGATGGCGACCTCCGAAAAGATCCTGCGGACCTGCGTCCATTGCGGGTTCTGTACCGCGACCTGCCCGACCTACCTGCTGCTGGGCGACGAACTCGATAGCCCCCGCGGACGCATCTACCTGATCAAGGACATGCTGGAGGGCGGCAAGCCGGCGACGCCCGAGGTGGTCAAGCACGTCGACCGCTGCCTGTCGTGCCTGTCGTGCATGACGACCTGCCCCTCGGGCGTGCACTACATGCACCTCGTCGACCATGCCCGCACGCATATCGAGGAGACCTACCGGCGCCCCCTGAGCGACCGCCTCCTGCGTAGCGTGCTCGCCTTCGTCCTGCCCTATCCGAACCGGTTCCGGCTGGCGCTGCTGGGCGCCAAGATCGGCGGGCCGTTCCGGCCCCTCGTCGCCCGCCTTCCGCGGGTGGGCAATCGCCTGGCCGCGATGCTGGACCTCGCGCCCGCGCTCCTGCCCAACCGCAACCCCTCCGACCGGCCCGGCACCTTCCCCGCCGACACCCGCGCGCGGGAGGCGAGCGCCCTGCTCCAGGGCGAGCCGATGCCGGGCAGGGCCGGCCGCGTCGCCCTCTTACGCGGCTGTGCCCAGAGCGTGCTGCGGCCGGACTTCAACGAGGCGGCCATTCGCCTGCTGACCCGCCACGGGGTCGAGGTGGTGCAGGCGCAGGGCGAGGGCTGCTGCGGCGCCATCACCCACCACATGGGCAAGGCGGACACGGCGCACGCCACCGCCAGGCGCACCATCGACGCCTGGATCGCCGAGATGGACGGGGCCGGCCTCGACGCCATCGTGGTCACGGCCTCGGGCTGCGGCACCACGATCAAGGACTACGGCTTCATGTTCCGCGACGACCCGGCCTATGCGGCCAAGGCGGCGCGGGTGTCGGCCATCGCCAAGGACGTCACCGAATACATGGCGGGCCTCGGCCTGATGCCGCCGATCGTCACGAGCGACCTCGTGGTCGCCTACCATTCCGCCTGCTCGATGCAGCACGGCCAGGGCATCCGCACCGAGCCGAAATCTCTGCTCAAGACGGCGGGCTTCACGGTCAAGGACGTGCCGGAGGGCCACATCTGCTGCGGCTCGGCGGGTACCTACAACATCCTGCAGCCGGAGATCGCCGGCCGCCTGCGCGACCGCAAGGTCGCCAACATCGAACGGATGCGCCCCGACGTCATCGCCACCGGCAACATCGGCTGCGCCACGCAGATCGGGAAGGGCACCGCGATCCCCATCGTCCACACGGTGGAACTGCTGGACTGGGCCACCGGCGGCCCCAAGCCGGCGGTGCTCGAGGAGGCGCATGTCCTCCACGCGGCCGAGTGATACGGCGTCCGCGCGATTCGAGCGGGAAGCGTGTCACCGAGCCCGCGCGGTGCCCGAAGATGACCGACATCCGCACGGCGAGGCCACCGAACGGATGTCGTAGGATCACGGGTCCAGCTGGTAGCTGACGGGAATCCAGCGGTACCCCGTCCCCATGGCCACGACGTAGCCGAGGGAGGGAAACGCGGTGTGGTAGCCGGCCACCAGGATCTCGTCGGCCGCCGCCATGCCGTAGAGGTCGCGCCGTGTCGCGGCGCCCATGGCCTTGTCCATGTCGAACAGGGCGTGCCAGTCGGGGCGGGCGAGGGAGGTGACCTCGTGATGGGCGCAATCGCCCCAGATGAGCATCCGCCGGCCCGCACTCTCGACGTGATAGGCGAGATGGCCCGGCGTGTGCCCCGGGGCGGCCACCGCCGCGATGCCGGGCACCACCTCCTCCCCCGGCCGGATCGTGCGGATCCGCGCCACCTGGGGTACGAGGTGGCTGCGGACGACGAGCGCCGACGTGTGCTCGTTGCCCTCCGGCGCGGAACCGAGGCGCGCGTCCTTCGTCCAGAAATCGAGCTCGGCCGCTCCGACGGCGATGGTCGCGTTCGGAAAGGCCGGGCGTCCGGCCTCCATCAGGCCGCCGATATGGTCGGTGTGGCAATGGGTGAGGACGACGTGGTCGATGCCGCCGGGGTCGTGGCCGGCCGCGCGCAGCCGCTCGGCGAGGCGCCCGCCCGCGGGCCGCTTCACGAAGCCGACCTCGCCGTTGCCGGTGTCGAACAGCACGCGCTCACGGCCCGTGTCCACCAGGATCGGCGTGAACCCCGGCTTGAAGCGGTCCGGCGGCAGCCGGTTCTCGCGCATCAGCGCCTCGACCTCGGTGCGCGGGCGATCCTCGCCGACGATGGGCCAGGGGCCGTCGATCATCGCGGCGGCATCGAGGATCGCCGTGACGGTGAAGGCTCCGAGGGTGAAGCGGTAGAGACCGGACGTATCGGACGGATCGCCGGACAGCGGCGCCGCGCCGGCATTGCGCAGGAGGGCGGGAGCGGCCAGGATCGCTACGCCCGATGCGGCGAGCCGCCGCCGTGTCCATCCGGTCATGTCCAGGGTGTCCCTTCTCGCCGGGCCGGATCACGACGAGCCGTGCCGGCCTCCGATGGCGGTAGCATCCGGGGGAGCGGGTCCGCTTGTACGAACGTGCTGACTCTCGGCCCCTCGGTCCCCTCTGGCACGTGCAGGGGGCGCACACCTTCTTCGCCGGGCCGTTGTCGTACAACGCCAGCCACCGGCACGGGGCGCCGGTCTATCTCGCCGGCCTCTACGACCGCTTCCGGATCCGGGTCGGCGAGGGTGCCTGGACCGCGTGCCGCACGGCGATGATCCCCGCGGGTGTCGCCCACGAGCTCGACGTGCGCGGCGACCCCATCGCGGTCCTCTACCTCGAACCCGGATCGGGCGGCGCGCACGGGCTGTCGCCGCTGGTGGACGGCGGGCAGGAGGCCGGCGGCGTGCTGCTGGGCGCGGGCGGGGAGGTCCGCGCTTTTCGCGATCTCCACGAGAGCCGCGACGGCGTGCGCGAAGCCGGTGCGACGCTCGCCGATGTCGTGCGGTTCTCGTGCGGACGCGCCAGGCGGTCGGTCGATGCGCGGATCGCCCGTGCCGTGACACTCCTCCACGACGACCCGGCGATGGGCGCGGGCGCCCTGGCCGCCGCCGTCGGGCTGTCGTCGTCGCGGTTCCAGCACCTTTTCACAGCGCAGGTCGGCGTGCCGTTCCGCCGTTACCGCGCCTGGCTGCGCATGCGGCGGGCGATCGCCGCCGTCACCGCCGGCGACAGTTTCACGACGGCGGCCCATGCGGCCGGCTTCGCCGACCAGCCGCATTTCGCCCACGACTTCCGCAAGACCTTCGGCGCACCCGCCTCGGGCAGCCTCCTGGGCCTGCGGCGTTGAGGATCCGCAGGAGGCGCCCGGTCACACGACGAAGATGACGTCAGCCGAGAGGGCGGCCCTGTTCTCCAGGATGGCGAACTGCACCGCCGCCAGGGCGCCCGATCCGTCCGCGTCGTAGGCCAGCCCGCCCGTGGCTCCGTCGTAGAGGATGCGGTCGTCGGCATCCACGGCCTGGGTGCCGATCACGAACATGCCGGCCGAGAGCGCGCCGGGCTGCGTGCCCGACGCGGTGGTCAGCATCGTGAACACATCCTTCTCGAGGTAGATCAGGTCGAATTCGCTGGTCGCGAAATCGGCGATCCGGTCGACGTTGCCGGCCCCGAGGGCGGCGGTGAAGGAGAAGGCGTCGTTGCCGACCCCCCCCACGAGCAGGTCGGCGCCGCCGCGCCCGTCGAGGAGGTTGCCGGCGCCGTCTCCGGTGAGCGTGTCGGCGAAGGCCGAGCCGGTCACGCCCTCGATCCTGACGAGCGTGTCGGCTCCATCGGCTCCGGCCGCGGTCCCGGTCGCGAGGTTCACCGTCACGCCGCCTGCGGCCACCTCGTATTCGGCGAAGTCGAAGCCGCCGCCGCCGTCGAGGCTGTCGTTGCCCGTCAGACCGTCGAGGATGTTGGCGCCCGCATCGCCCGTCAGGACGTCGCCGAAGGAGGAGCCGACGAGGCCCTCGATGTTGCGTAGGGTGTCGGTCCCGTCCGCACCGCTGGAGGTTCCGGCGGCGAGACTGACGGTGACCGCGCCGACGGCGTTGAAGTAGAGGGCGAAATCGAGGCCGTCGCGGCCGTCGAGGATGTCGTTGCCGGCGAGGCCGGTCAGGTAGTTGGCACCGGCGTCGCCCAACAGCGTGTCGCCGAAGATCGAGCCGGCGACGCGCTCGAAGCCGACCAGGATGTCGGCGCCCGCGGCCCCGCTCGACAGGCCGGTGGCGAGGTCGACCGCCACCGCCCCCGTGGCCTCGCCGTACCAGACCGTGTTGAGCCCGGCGTCGCCCGTGAGCGTATCGGCGAAGGCCGAGCCCTGCACGCTCTCGATGCCGACCAGCGTGTCGTTGCCGTCCGCCCCCGAAGAGGTGCCGGCGGCGAGGTTCACGCTCACGGCCGCGAGCGCGAGGTGATAGCTCGCCACATCGTCGCCGGCGCCGCCGTCGAGGCGATCGTCGCCGGTGAGGCCGGTGAGGACGTTGGCGACCGCGTTGCCCGTGAGCGTATCGGCGAAGGCCGAGCCGACCACGCCCTCGATGCTCGTGAAGGTGTCGGCGCCCGCGGCCCCGCTCGCCCTGCCGGTGGCGAGGTTGACGGCCACCGCGCCGAGCGCTGCGGCATAGGAGAGCTGGTTGAACCCGGTGCTGCCGGTGATCGTGTCGGCGAAGCGCGAACCCTGCACGCCCTCGATGCCGATCAGGACGTCGTTGCCGTCGGCACCCGTGGCGGTTCCGGCGGCGAGGCTGACCGAGACCGCGCCGGTGGCCGCGCTGTAGTCGGCGAAGTCGGAGCCGGCACCGCCATTGAGGGTGTCGTTGCCGAGGCCGCCCGCGAGCTGGTTGACGAAGGCATCGCCGGTGAGCGTGTCGGCAAAGGCCGAACCGCGGACCGCCTCGATGGCGCGGAGGGTGTCGGACCCGGCGGCCCCGCTCGCCGTACTCGCGGCGAGGTCGACCGTGACGGCGCCCGCGGCGGCGGCATAGCTGGCCTCGTCGAATCCGGCCCCGCCGTCGAGGGCGTTGGCGCCGGCATTGCCGACAAGGACGTTGTGGAACGCGTTGCCCGTGAGGCCGATCGCCGTCGTGCCCGCTGTGCTCGCCGTCTCGAGCCGCTCGATCTCCTGGCCGGCCGCCAGCGTGTAGGTGACGCTCGTCAGCACCCGGTCGGTGCCGCCGCCCGCCGCCTCGATCACCCGGTCGCCGATGTCATCGACGCCGTAGGCGTCGTTGCCGAGCCCCCCGATCATGGTATCGGCGCCGACGAGGCCGTTGAGGACGTTGGCGGCCGCGTTGCCGGTCAGCACGTTGGCGAGCGAGTTGCCGGTGCCGTTGAGGCTCGCGGTGCCGGTGAGGGTCAGGTTCTCGAGTGCGGAGCCGCCCAGCGAGTAGCTCACCGAAGCGTAGACGAGGTCGGTGCCCGCGGCACCGTTGAGCTCGATCGCCCTGTCGCCGGCATCGTCGACGTAATAGGTGTCGGACCCGCCCCCCCCGATCATGGTATCGGCGCCGGTCAGGCCGTCGAGGACGTTGGCGGCCGCGTTGCCGGTCAGCACGTTGGCGAGCGAGTTGCCGGTGCCGTCGATCGCTCCGGCCCCGGTGAGGGTCAGGTTCTCGAGCTCCGAGCCGGCGAGCGCGTAAGTCACCGTGGTGTAGACGAGATCGGTGCCTGCGGCGCCGTTGGCCTCGATGGCGCGGTCGCCGACGTTGTCGACGAAATAGGTGTCGGACCCGGCCCCGCCGGACATCGTATCGGCGCCGCCCAAGCCGTTGAGGACGTTGTCGCCGCTGTTGCCGGTGAGAACGTTGGCCAGGGAGTTCCCCGTGCCGTTCAGGTTTCCGGTACCGGTCAGAATCAGGGTCTCGAGTTCCGATCCGCCGAGCGCGTAGGACACCGCGGCGTAGACGCGATCGGTGCCGGCGGCGCCATTGGCCTCGATGGCGCGGTCGCCGACGTCGTCGACGTAATAGGTGTCGGATCCGGCCCCGCCGATCATGGTGTCGGCGCCCACCAGGCCATTGAGGACGTTGGCCGCGGCATTGCCGGTGATCACGTTGGCCAGCGCGTTGCCGAAGCCGTTGATCGCGGCCGTGCCGGTGAGGGTCAGGTTCTCGACGTTGGCCGACAGCGTATGGCCGGCCGAACTCCGCACGAGGTCGGTCCCGGCGTTCGCCGCCTCGATGATCCTGTCGCCGCCATCGGTGACGTAGGTGTCGCTGCCCAGCCCACCGCTCATCGTGTCGGCGCCCGTTCCGCCGTTGAGCACGTCGCCCAGGCCGCTGCCCACCAGGGTGTCGGCGCCCGACCCGCCGATCACCGTGCCGATCACCGTGCCGAGCGCGATGGCGATGTTGTTGACGAGGCCGCCGGCGCTGCTGAAGGTTCCCGGCTCCAGGGAGACGGTCGCCGCCTGGGTGTAGCCCGAGAGGTCGAGGACGTTGCCGAGCCCCTTGTTGTACAGGGTCACGATCGGCGCCGTGTTGGCCGTGAAGTCGAAGAACTCCCTGAGGACGCCCGTGACGGTGGTGTTGAAGCCGTAGGTCTGGCCTCCGGCGAAGGTGGCGGTCTTCGAGGTGCCGTAGAGCTGCTGGATCGCTTCGATGTCGGCCATCATCGCGGTGTGCGGCGCTTCGCGCATCGCGCCGTCGGCGCTCGACCCCCAGTTCGTGCCGGGGAAGGGATTGGCGGCCCGGTACTTGGCGGTCCCGTTGATCCACGAGAGGTAGGACATGATGCTGTACTGGCCGTCGTCGAAGGCGCTGAACTGCTGGGTCGCCGGGTCGACCTTGCCGTTGTAGTTGCCGCTGTGCCCGAGCCCGATGGCGTGGCCGATCTCGTGGATGATCGTCGACAGTCCGTAGCCGCCGGCGACTTCGAACGAACCGGAGAGGTCGAAGCCGGCGGCCGACGTCTCCATGTTGATCATCGACTGCCCGGTCACGCTGCCGAGGCTGCTGCCGCTGCCGATCGTCTGGGGCGTGTTGGCGAAGGCGCCCGAATTGGTCTCGCCGCGTACCAGCGTAATGCCGCGGATCGTCGTGCTCAGCGTGAAGGTCACGTCGGCGATGGCCGACCAGATCGCCAGGGCCTTGACGAAGGTCGCCTTCTCCTGGGCCGTGAAGGCGGAATCGACGTCGAAGGTGTAGCCGATGGTGGCGCCCGTGCCGGCGGTGGACGACCCCCACTTGAAGGCCGAGCCTTCGTTGAAACCCGCGAACGACTCGTCGGACAGCGTCCCGTCCGGGTTCAGGCCGCTGATGAAGGTCACTTCCTGTGCGAAGGTCGGCCCGGACGAGGAGACGGGAATGCGGTGGGCGGGCGTTGATGCGGACGCCTTCTGCGCCATCATCATCGGCATGCCGGCGCCGAAGTCCTCGTCCTCGTCCTCGTTACCGAACCGAATCGCCATGACTGCCCATCTCCGATCAACACGGAGTGCGCTAATGCAGGCCGGTTACTAAACGGTCAAGGTTGCAGTCTCGGGCCTTTGTCGCGACGGATCCAGCAGGTCATCGGTGCCGTCGCGAGGCTATGGTTGCCCGATTGAGCAATCCCCCCGTACGGCGTCGAGGACGAAAACCCGGATCGCCGAGGACAGGTTCTGTGCACCGCGCACAGCGTCGATCTCGCCGATCAGGGCCTGGACCGATCGCCGGCGAGCCCCGGCGATGTCGCGCAGGGCGGCCCAGAACGGGTCCTCCAGCGAGACGCTGGTGCGATGGCCGGCGATCATCACGGAGCGTTTGGTGATGCCGGCGCTCATGGCGAGGACGTCTCATGTCCTCGTCGCGGGTCCTTTCTCCGTCGCGGGTCCTCTCCTCGTCGCGGGTCTTTTCCTCGTGGCAAGGTATCGACGTCACACATCCGGCGATCCTCGCGACCCGGAACGCGCCACCGACAGGGCCGGAGACGGGGTCGTCATCCCTCGTCGTCCCGCCCCACGAGCTTGTGGCCCTCGTGGCGGGAGACCTCGATGGCCTTCTTGGCCTCCGCCAGGGTCCTGGCCTTCTTCGGGCGGCCGAAGAGGATGCGGTTGTCCTTGGCCGTCTCCTCCTTCTCGCCGCGCGCCTTGGCCTTGCGCGCGGCCCGCAGGTTGATGATCTCGGCCATGGTTCACTCGGCGCCGGGTGCCAGCATGGTCTCGGGGCGCACCACGCGCTCGAACTCTTCCGCCGTGACGTAGCCCAGGCGCAGGGCCTCCTCCTTCAGGGTGGTGCCGTTCTTGTGCGCGGTCTTGGCGATCTCGGCGGCCTTGTCGTAGCCGATCGAGGGGGCCAGCGCGGTCACCAGCATCAGCGAGCGGCTCATGAGGTCCGCGATCCGGTCCTCGTTGGCCTTGATGCCGACCACGCAATTGTCGGTGAAGCTCACGGCGGCGTCGGCCAGGAGCCGGATCGACTGCAGCACCGCGTTGGCGATCACCGGCTTGAACACGTTGAGCTCGAAATGGCCCTGTGAGCCGGCAAAGCTCACCGTGGTGCCGTTGCCGATCACCTGCGCGCAGACCATGGTCAGCGCCTCGCACTGGGTCGGGTTGACCTTGCCGGGCATGATCGAGGAGCCGGGCTCGTTCTCGGGCAGCGAGAGTTCGCCCAGGCCCGAGCGCGGACCCGAGGCCAGAAGGCGGATGTCCTGCGCGATCTTGAACAGGCCGGCGGCCAGTGCGCAGAGCGCGCCCTGCGTGAACACCAGGGCGTCGTGGGTGGCCAGGGCCTCGAACTTGTTGGCGGCCGAGGTGAAGGGCAGGCCGGTGAGTTCGGCGACCTGGGCCGCGAACTTCTCGGCGAACTCCGGGTGGGCGTTGAGGCCGGTGCCCACCGCCGTGCCGCCCTGCGCCAGGGCCAGCACGCCCGGCAGCGTCGCCTTCACGCGCCCGGCACCCAGCGCCACCTGCGCCACGTAGCCGGAGAACTCCTGGCCCAGCGAGACGGGTGTCGCGTCCTGCAGGTGGGTGCGGCCGATCTTGACGATGGCGGAGAACGCCTCGGACTTCGCCTGGAGGGCGTCGTGCAGGTGCGTGAGGGCCGGCAGCAGGCGGTCGTTGATCTCGCGCGAGACCGCGATGTGCATCGCGGTGGGAAAAACGTCGTTGGAGGACTGGCCGCGATTGACGTGGTCGTTGGGGTGGACCGGCGACTTGCCGCCGCGCTTGCCCCCGAGCCGCTCGTTGGCGAGGCTGGCGATCACCTCGTTGGCGTTCATGTTCGACTGGGTGCCCGAGCCCGTCTGCCACACCACCAGCGGGAACTCGTCGTCGTGCTCACCGGCGACCACCTCGGCCGCCGATGCGGCGATGGCGTCGGCCACCTCCGGAGCGAGACCGCCGAGATCCCGGTTCACCAGGGCGGCCGACTGCTTGACGAGGCCGAGCGCGTGGACGAGGGGCGCGGGCATCCGCTCGGTGCCGATCTTGAAGTTCTGGATTGAGCGCTGCGTCTGCGCGCCCCAGTAGCGATGGGCGGGCACCGCGATAGGCCCGAAGGTGTCGGATTCGGTGCGGGTGGCGGAGGTGTCCTGGTGTGTGTCCTGGCGTGTGTCCTCACGCATATCCTGGGGCGTGTCCTGCGGCGACATCGTGGCCTCTTCGGTCGGGGATCCTGGGACCCTACTTACCGGGTGGCGGGCGCCAGGGCGATGGCGCGAGGGCGCCGCGCCGCAACATCGGCGCGTTTCCGTCGCCCTTTGTCCGTCACGCGCGTGGCCGGACCATTCGAGGATCTCGACGATGACGGCAGGCACCGACCTTCGCGACGATCCCACCCTGCGCTTCCGGCCGGTGGTGCCGCGCCCCTTGCGCGAACAGCCGGGCCTGTTCGCCTTCCTCAAGGCGGCCCGGGCCAACCCGATCACCACCTGGCTCGAGGAGCATTTCATCCGGCCGGTGGTGGCGGGGGAGGGGGCGCTCGGCCGGGTGACGGTGGTCAGCGACCCCGCCCTGATCCGCTACCTCTACGTCGACAATGCCGCCAACTACCGCAAGGACGACCTCCAGCGCCGGGTCCTGGCGCCGGGCCTGGGCAACGGCCTCCTCACGGCGGAGGGCGAGGAATGGCGCCTGCAGCGGCGCACCCTGGCGCCGATCTTCTCCGCCCGCCACGTCGTCGATTTCGCGGTTGCGATGAACGGTGCGGGCGCTCGCATCGCCCGCCGCCTGTCCCGGCGCGACGGCACCACCATCGACGTGGCGCTGGAGATGACCCGCGTCACCCTCGACGTCCTGGAGAGGACGATCTTCACCCGCGGCCTGTCGAGCGACCCCGATGCGCTCGGCCGCGCCATCACCCGCTTCCTGGAAGCGGTCGGGCCGATCGACCCCCTCGACGTGTTCGGAATTCCCGCGTTCGTGCCGCGCATCGGCCGCATCCGGGCGCAGCCCGCGATCCGCTACTTCGAGGAGGTGGTGGACGAGCTGATCGCCCGGCGCAAGGCGCTGATCGCGGGCGGCGACGCGCCTGCCGACCTCCTGACCCTGCTGCTTCGGGCGCAGGACCCAGAGACCGGCAAGGGCCTCACCGACCTCGAGGTGAAGGCCAACATCGTCACCTTCATCGCCGCCGGCCACGAGACCACCGCCAACGCCCTGACCTGGGCCCTGTACTGCCTGTCGCAGGACCCCGAGAGCCTGCGGCGCCTGGAAGCCGAGGTCGATGCGGCGGCCGGGGAGACAGGCGACTTCGACGTGGCGGACCTGCCCTTCACCAAGGCGGTGCTGGAGGAAACGATGCGGCTGTTCCCGCCGGTGCCCTTCATGAGCCGCCAAGCCATCGCCGAGGATCGCATCGGCCGCATCAAGATCCCGCGCGGGTCGCTGGTGATGGTGGCGCCCTACGTGCTCCATCGCCATCGCACGCTCTGGGACGACCCCCAGGCCTTCGTGCCGGACCGGTTCCTCGGCGAGAACCGGGCCGCGATCCCGCGTTTCGCCTACCTGCCGTTCGGGGCGGGGCCGCGCGTGTGCATCGGCCAGAGCTTTTCGCTGCAGGAGGCGTCGCTGGTGCTCGCCCACATCGTCCGCTCGGTGCGGCTCGCGATGGCGGCGGATCACCCGCCGGTGGTGCCGCTCCACCGCGTCACCCTGAGGCCGGAAAGCGGCCTGCGCATGGGCGTGGCGGCGCGCCGGTAGGAAAAGGCCTCGGAAGGCCCCTGCCTTCCGTCAGCTCTTCTTGCCTCAGCTCTTCTTGCGGAACGCGTCGAGGCTCACGACCTCGGCGCTGCCTTCCGCCGGGGGCGCGGGAGGGGTGTCGCCGCTCGAGTCCGACTTCTTGAGGAGGGGTCTGGCGGCCTTGGACGCCTCCTTGGGCGCCTCGGCGTTCTGGGCGGCGGCCGGCAGGAGCTTGGGAGCCCCGCCGATCGTCGTCAGGCCGCCCTGGCCCGGAGTGTTGCCCTGGCCGGTGATCCGCGGCTTGATCTCGGTGGGCTCCGAGGCGGCTCCCCGCGGGGCGCCCTTCTGGACCATCCCCTGGGCCTCGTCCGCCTCTGCGCTCTCCTCGACGCCGTCGTTGAGATCGAACTTCAGGCCGAACTGCACGGAGGGGTCGAAGAACCCCGTCAGGGCCTCGAACGGCACCAGCAACCGCTCGGGCACGCCGGAGAACGACAGCCCGACCTCGAAGGTGTGCTCGGTGACGCCGAGGTCCCAGAACTGGTGCTGGAGGACGATGGTCATGTCCTGCGGGTACTTCTCGCGCAGGCGCTGCGACATCCGCACGCCCGGCGCTTCCGTCCGGAACGACACGTAGAAGTGATGTTCGCCCGACAGGCCTTCGCGCGCCGCATCGGTCAGCACCTTTCGAACCACCCCGCGCAACGCATCCTGCACCAGAAGATCGTAGCGGATGAGATCGTCTGCCATCTTCGGTCGCCCTGCCGGTGCCCGCCGGTCGTTCCGCGCTGTCGGGCGCACCGGGTCGCTCTGAATTCTAAAGTGGAGGCTTCTGTTGCCAGGTGCCTCCGAACCCCGCCTATCCGATGCTAACCGGTAGGACTTTGGTTTGGTATTGGGGACCGCTTACGCAGCCACCGCCACCGGAGCAAAGTTGTCATTGGCAACTATTGCAGAGGCCCGATAACGGCGGAACCATGCCGAGCGAAAGCTCTACCTTTACGCCCTCGTCGATCCTATTTCGCCCCCGCCGAAACCCAGGCAACCCGCCCTTTTGCGGACGTTGCGTCCAAAGGCCCTGGGTCTTGGTGGAGGCGCCGGGTACCGCCCCCGGGTCCGATAGGTTTATTTCGAAGACCGTTTATCGCCATAGCCGGTCTTGCGACCGGCAGAGGTAACATAGAGGGAGTCCGGCCGGTTTTGAAGCCCGATCCTCGCACGATCATGCCCGATGATGCGGCTGTTGCCCGAAACGCGCAGGCACCAGGCCCGCCCGACGTCCCGCAGCGGCGCGAGGTCGCATCGTTCGGGGGCGTGATCCTCGGTCTGGCCGGGCTCGCCTTGCGGGCGCTCCTCTACCTCGCCGCGGCGAGCCTGCTCGCCGTCGTGGTGGTGCGCGTCGGTGCCGACCTCCTGGCGGGGATCGACCCGTTCCTGTCGCCGGACCGGCGGCCGCGCCTGCCGCCCCGGCAGCTGGCGATGCGCGAGATCGCCCTCGACCTCCTCCGGCAGGCGCTGCTCGCGGCCCTCGTCGTGGGGGCGGTGTGGTGGCGGGACCGGGACGGCTGGCGCCGGACGCTGGCCCTGGCGCGGGCCGAGGAGCCCGGCCTTCGAGGAGAGCCGGACCTACCTCGAGCGACGGGTCTTCCCGCCTCGCGCCTCCTCGTCATCCTCCTGGCCTGGCCGGTGGTCCACATCCTGTGGGTCACCGCCACCGCCGAGATGTTCTCCACCTCCTTCGGCCGGCACGTGTCCCTGGCCCCCGGCATGCCGCTGGTCGCCGCGGCGGCCTGGCTCGCCTATGCGACGCTGCTGGCGCCGCTGGCCGAGGAGTTGCTCATGCGCGGCGAGATCTTCGCCCGGGCGCGGGCCTTCCTCGGGCCCGCGGCGGCGATCCTGGCGACCGGCCTGCTGTTTGCCGTCGCGCATGTGTCGCAGGTGGGCTGGGCGCGGCCGGTGTCGCTCCTGCCCCTGGCCCTGATGCTCGGTTGGCTGCGCTGGCGCACCGGCCGGCTCTGGCCCTGCATCGCCCTGCACGCCTGGAGCAACCTCGCCGTCCTCGTCTACGTGCTGTGGCCGAGCGCGACCTGATGGTCTCGCGCCGCCTTTCGCGCTATCGCCACGGGCCGAAACGAGGCCCGCCATGATCCCCTACCACCAGCTCCTCGCGCGCATCCTCGACTCCGGGGTCGCCAAGGACGACCGCACCGGCACCGGCACCCTCTCCGTGTTCGGGCACCAGATGCGGTTCGACCTCGCGCAAGGGTTTCCCCTGGTCACGACGAAGCAGCTCCACCTGCGCTCGATCGTCTACGAATTGCTGTGGTTCCTCTCCGGCGACACCAACGTGCGCTCGCTCCAGGCCAACGGCGTCACGATCTGGGACGAGTGGGCGGACGAGCACGGCGACCTCGGCCCGGTCTACGGCCGGCAGTGGCGCTCCTGGGCGACGCCCGACGGCGGCGCCATCGACCAGATCGCCTGGGTGTTGGGTGAGATCCGCCGCAACCCCGACTCCCGCCGCCTCGTGGTCTCGGCCTGGAACCCGGCCGACCTCGACCGGATGGCGCTGGCGCCCTGCCACTGCCTGTTCCAGTTCTACGTGGCGAAGGGGCGCCTCTCCTGCCAGCTCTACCAGCGCTCGGCCGACGTGTTCCTCGGCGTGCCGTTCAACATCGCCTCCTACGCCCTGCTCACCGCGATGATGGCGCAGGTCACCGGGCTGGAGCCGGGCGACTTCGTCCATACGCTGGGCGACGCGCACCTCTATCGCAACCACGAGGACCAGGCCCGGCTCCAGCTCACCCGCGAGCCGCGCCCCCTGCCGCGCCTCCACCTCGACCCTTCGGTGACCGACCTGTTCGCCTTCCGGTTCGAGGACATCGCGATCCGCGATTACGTGCCGCATGCCGCGATCCGCGCGCCGATCGCGGTCTGAGGAAAGGGCCTCCATGACACCGAGCCGTCCCCGTATCGTCGTCGTCGCCGCCGTCGCCGGCAACGGCGTCATCGGCCGCGACAATCAGCTGATCTGGCGGCTGCGCAGCGACCTGCGGCGCTTCAAGGCGCTCACCATGGGCAGGCCGCTGCTGATGGGGCGCAAGACCTTCCAGTCGATCGGCCGGCCGCTGCCGGGCCGCCGTACCCTCGTCCTCACCCGCGACCCCGGCTTTGCCGCCGAGGGCGTCGAGGTCGTCCACGGGTGGGAGGCGGCCCTGGGGGCGGCGGAGGGCGGCGAGCTGATGGTGGCCGGCGGGGCCGAGATCTACGCGCTGGCCCTGCCGCAGGCGGACGCGATCCACCTCACCGAGGTCGAGGCGGCGCCGGACGGCGACACGGTGTTCCCGGCCTTCGACCGCTCGGCCTTCCGCGAGGTCGGGCGCGAGGCGCACCCGGCGGCCGAGCACGACGACCACCCCTTTGCCTTCGTCGACCTGATACGTGTGGCGTGACCCTGTCATCCGGCCCCGCGACCCATTGCGCAGAACCGGTCCGGCCGGTTGCCTTTGCCCCCGGCGATGCCCACTTCCGAGCCTTGACAGGACGGAGCGGCCGCACGCAGTGCTTACCGTCACCGGTTCGGCCCGCCTTGAGCGGGATGGTGCTTGAGTAGGAGAGATCGGCCAGCATGCCTTGGAGCAATCAGAGCGGCGGCGGTGGCGGCAACGGGGGAGGGCCCTGGGGGCGCGGCGGCGGCGGCAATGGCGGTGGCCCCTGGGGCGGCGGCGGTGGCGGCGGTGGCGGTAAGACGCCCCCCGATCTCGAGGATCTCCTGCGGCGCGGCCAGGATCGCCTGCGCGGTGTGATGCCCGGCGGCTCCATGGGCGGCGGGCGCGGCGTGCTCGTGGCGGCCGGCCTCGCCGTCGTCGCCTGGCTCGCCACCGGTATCTACAAGGTCGAGCCGCAGCAGGTCGGCATCGAGACGATCTTCGGCCGCTACACCACCACGACCGGCGACGGCCTCCATTACAACTTTCCCTATCCGATCGGCGGCGTCGAGAAGCCCAACGTCGGCCAGATCAACACCGTCGCCATCGGCTACCGTGCCGGGGTGAGCGCCCAGAGCCGCGGCCGCGACGTGCCCGAGGAAAGCCTGATGCTGACCGGCGACGAGAACATCGTCGACCTCGACTTCGAAGTGCAGTGGCGCGTGAACGCGCTTAAGGCGTCCGACTACGTGTTCAACCTCGCCAACCCCGAGGGCACCATCAAGGCGCTGGCCGAGAGTTCGATGCGCGAGGTGATCGGGCGTCGCAACATCCAGCCGATCCTCACCAACGAGCAGTCGAGCGTCGCCCAGGAGGTCAAGGAGATGACCCAGAAGGCCCTCGACGAATACGGTGCCGGCGTTTCGATCGTCGTCGTGCAGCTCGTGAGCGTGAACCCGCCGCCCGAGGTCCGCCCGTCGTTCATCGACGTGAACGCCGCCCAGCAGGACGCCGAGCGCGTGCAGAACGAAGCCCGCACCTACGCCAGCAGCGTGGTGCCCCAGGCCCGCGGTCGCGCGTCGCAGATCGTACAGGCGGCCGAAGCCTACAAGACCCAGGCGACCGCCGAGGCGACCGGTCAGGCCGCCCGATTCCAGCAGGTCTACGAATCCTACAAGACCGCGCCGGTCATCAGCCGCGAGCGCATCTTCCTCGAGACGATGGAGCGCGTGCTCGGCTCGGTGAACAAGGTCATCATCGACCAGGGCGGGGCCGGCGTCGCCGGCGGCGCGGCCGCGGCCGGCGTGCTGCCGGTGCTGCCCTTGACGGAATTCGGGCGCCAGAGCCCCGGCTCGACGGCGGGGGGAGTCGCACGATGAACGGCCAGGTCATTCGCACGGGCGCGGCCATCGTCGCCGCCGCCGTCGCCGTGGCGCTCTACGCCTCGGTCTTCACCGTCGGCCAGATGCAGCAGGCCCTCGTCCTGCGGTTCGGTAGCGTCCGCGCCGCCCTCAACCAGACCGGCATCGACAAGCCGGGCCTGTATTTCAAGGTGCCGTTCTTCGAGAACGTGGTCTTCTTCGACAAGCGCGTGCTCGACCTCGACCTGCCGGTGCAGACGCTCTTGACCGCCGATCGCCAGAACCTGGAGGTCGACGCCTTCGCCCGCTACCGCATCATCGATCCGCTGCGGTTCTACCAGTCGGCCAACAACATCCCCCGCGCCAACACGCTGCTCGCCAGCTTCGTGAACTCGGCCCTGCGTAACGTCCTGGCCCGTTCGACCCGCGACGCCATCGTGCGGACAGGCCGCGCGGCGCTGATGAACGAGATCCAGGAGGACGTGAACCGCCAGGCCAAGGATCTCGGCGTTCAGATCGTCGATCTGCGCATGACCCGGGTCGACCTTCCCGCGGCCAACTCCACGGCGGTCTACGAGCGGATGAAGACCGAGCGGAAGCGCGAGGCGGCCGACATCCGTGCCAACGGCGAGCAGATGGCGGTGTCGATCAAGGCGAAGGCCGACCGCGACGTCACGGTGCTCCTGTCGGAGGCCAACCAGTCCTCCGAGACCCTTCGCGGTCAGGGCGACGGCGACAAGAACCGGATCCTGGCCGAGGCCTACGGCAAGGACGCCGACTTCTTCAGCTTCTACCGGTCGATGCAGGCCTACGAGGCCGGCCTGAAGGGGTCCGACACCCGCCTCGTCATCAGCCCGAACTCGGACTTCTTCCGCTACTTCAGCGATCCGCAGGGCCGGGCACCCGGCACCGCGCCGCGGGCGGCCCGCGATCCCGGCGCCACGGGATCGACGGCCCGGTAAGACGCGATGCGGCCGGCTCCGTTCTCCACGAGCCGGCCGCGGATGCGGCCAAGCGCCCGAGCGGCATCCGATGCCCTTGATCGGCGCACGCCCCGGACGATCTACCACCCTCCCCGCCATTCGAGAGGTTGATCCATGGTTTCCGTCGCGAGCGCCGTGAAGATGCCCCGTGTCCGGGCCATGCTGGCCAGTGCCGTCATCGGCGCCTCCGTCGCTGCGGCGGCCCTGCCGTTTCCGGCCCTCGCCAAGGGCCCGGAATCCCTGGCCGATCTCGCCGAGCAGGTGACCGACGCGGTCGTCAACATCTCGGCATCCACGACGGTCGAGGCGCGCCCGCCCACCAGCCGCACCCTGCCGCAGTTGCCGCCGGGCACGCCGTTCGAGGATCTGTTCGAGGACTTTTTCAACAAGCGTGGCCAGCGCGGCGGTGGTGACCGCAGCGAAGGCGAGAACAGCACGCCGCGTCAGCAGCGCAAGTCGAACTCCCTGGGCTCGGGCTTCATCATCGACGCCTCGGGCATCGTGATCACCAACAACCACGTCATCGGCGATGCCAACGACATCCAGGTGATCCTGCACAACGGCTCCAAGCTGAAGGCCGAGATCATCGGCAAGGATCCGAAACTCGACCTTGCCGTGCTGCGGGTGAAGCCGGAAGCCGACAAGCCGCTCAAGGCGGTACCGTTCGGCGATTCCGACAAGATGCGCCCCGGCGACTGGGTGATCGCCATCGGCAACCCGTTCGGCCTCGGCGGTTCGGTCTCGGCCGGCATCGTCTCGGCGCGCGGCCGTAACATCGAGTCCGGCCCCTACGACAACTACCTGCAGACGGACGCGGCCATCAACAAGGGCAACTCCGGCGGGCCGCTGTTCAACATGAACGGCGAAGTCATTGGCATCAACACTGCCATCCTGTCGCCCACCGGCGGCTCCGTGGGCATCGGCTTTGCCGTCCCCTCGGGCACCGCCGGCCCGGTGATCCAGCAGCTGCGCGACTTCGGTGAGGTCCGCCGCGGCTGGCTCGGCGTGCGCATCCAGAACGTCGACGACGTGACCGCCGATGCACTCGGCCTCAAGGGCGGCGCCAAGGGTGCCCTCATCGCCGGCATCGACGAGAAGGGTCCGGCCAAGTCCTCGGGTCTCGAGGTCGGCGACGTGATCACCCGCTTCAACGGCACCGTCGTCCAGTCCTCCGCCGACCTGCCGCGAATCGTGGCGGCGACGCCGGTGGGCAAGACCGTCGAGGTCCTGGTCGTCCGCAAGGGTCAGGAGGCGACCAAGTCCGTCACCCTCGGCCGGCTCGAGGACAACGAGAAGCCCCAGCTCGCCAACGTCCGCCAGCCCGAGGCCGAGAGCGTCGCCCGGCCGGTCCTGGGCCTCAGCGTCTCGGGCATCACCGACGAGCTGCGCCGCCGCTACAGCATCAAGGACACCCTCAAGGGCGTCGTGGTGACCAAGGTCGACGCCAACTCGGCCGCGTCGGACAAGCAGATCAAGCCCGGCGAGGTCATCGTCGAGGTCGGTCAGGAGGCCGTCGCCACCCCCGCCGACGTGACCAAGCGTGTCGACCAGATCAAGAAGGAGGGCCGCAAGTCGGTGCTCCTGCTCGTGGCGAGCGCCACCGGCGACGTGCGGTTCGTGGCGATCGGCCTCGAGTAGTCGTTTCGCGCGAACCATCGTCGGGCGGCTCACGCACCGGTCCGTGCGCCGCCCTTTTGCCATCTCACCACAGAAACGCTTGCTGTCTGCGAGGTTTCAGATTTGCGATCCGTGACCACCGGCTTCTGCCGTCGTCCCTGAAGGAAACGCGACGACGTTCCGGGAGCCTGAATCCCCGCGCCGGGTGATCCGGGACGCGGTGAGGGAAGCGGCGCGTCGTAAGGGTGGACCATTCCGGATCTAGTCGCCGGATCTAGTCGCCGGTGTAGCCCAGAGCCCGCGCGGCCTCCCGCAGGCGGGCGAAGGCGATGGCGTAGCGGGTCCGGCGATCCTCGCCGTCCGGCAGGGTGCGCTCGGGACTCAGGTTGTCCTCGGTGTCCGACATCTTGATGAGGATCGCGCCGAGGTTTCCGCTCTCGACGATCCGGTCGATCGCCTCTTCGTAAGGGGGCTTGCCCGGCGGCTTGGTGAGCAGCACCACCTTCGCGATCACGGCGTCGGCGAAGCCGCGCACGCGCAGGTCGGTCGAGGTGGTCGCCGTGTCCTCGATCACGTCGTGGAGGATGGCCGCCTGCATCACCACCATCGGGTCGATGCCGAGGTGGTCCACCGCCCGCGCGTGCCCGGCCCGTCCGACGGCGGCGTTGGCCACCCGTTCGAGGTGCCGGATGTAGGGCTGGCCGCCCTTGTCGATCTGGCCGGCGTGGGCGACGACCGCCAGGCTGTGTGCGTCGAAGATGGATGCCATGGTGCCTTCGTCCCGGCCGGTGGGGTGCCCCTATTCCCGAAGCGGCCGCGCCTCGAGGATGGCGGCCCGCACGAAGGGGAGCCGCATCTGTGGGCCGGCCCTCCCGTTGTTGACGATGTCGTTGGCGCCCGGATGACGCCGCACCGCCTTGGCGAGGTGCAGACGGTAGCCTTCCCGGAACACGAACGGCGGCGCCATCGGGTTCGCCATGAAGGCGGCGACGGCCGCATTCACCTCGTCCTCGGAGATCAGGTTGAGGTCGCGCAGGGCGGCGACGGTGAGGGTCTCGGTCATGGCCGCCAGAGTGGACGCCCGCGGCGCCCGCCGCAACCGGGCCGACCACGATCGGTGCGTCGGTCCGGCATCGCGATGGCGTCGCACCCCTCGCCGAGGGGGCGGTTGGTCCGTGGCATGGCTTCACGTATCCCACGTCGCACATGGGGGCGGGACGCGGCCGGCCCGGTCGAAGGATCCGCGGACGGGGAGCGGCGGTGGAAGAGGTGATGCTGCGGTGGATCGGCCAGACGGCCGCGATCCGTACCGACATCCTGTCCGTGGCGGGGATCTGCCTCGCCGTGGCCGTCACGGTGCACGTGCTCCTGCGCAAGCGCGAGGTCGGGGCGGCGATCGGCTGGATCGGCCTCGCCTGGCTGTCGCCGTTCCTGGGCGGCAGCCTCTACATCCTGTTCGGCGTCAACCGCGTGACGCGCCGGGCCAGGCGCCTGCGCGTCAAGCCGTCGTCCCCGGGACAGACCCGGGAGGGGGGGCAAGCCACGGCCGAGGTCGCGGCCACCGCCGTTCTCGCACCCCTCGACCGGGTGGTGGGGACGATCACCCAGCTTCCCCTGTCGCCGGGCAACGCGGTGACGCCCCTGCGCCACGGGGACGAGGCCTATCCCATGATGCTGGCGGCGATCGGCGCGGCGCGGCGGTCGGTGGTCCTGTCGAGCTACATCATGCGCGACGATCGGATCGGACGCACTTTCGTCGCCGCCCTGGCCGGGGCGAAGGCCAGGGGCGTCGAGGTCCGCGTCCTGATCGACGGCATCGGCAGCGGCTACCTGATCTCGGGCATCCACCGGCGCCTGCGCCGGGCCGGCGTGCCGGTCGCACGGTTCATGCACTCGGCGCTGCCGTGGCGGATGCCGTTCCTCAACCTGCGCAGCCATAAGAAGCTGATGATCGTCGACGGCGAGATCGCCTTCACCGGCGGCATCAACATCGCCGACGCGAACTGCCTTTCCGCCCGACCGTCCGACCCGATGCGCGACACCCACTTCCGCCTCGTCGGGCCGGTGGTGGAGCAGCTCGTGGCGGCCTTCGCCAGCGACTGGGCATTGGCCGACGGCGAAGACCTCGACGGTCCGGTCTGGTTCGCACCGCCTTCGGCCGGCGGCCCGACCTCGGCCCGCGTGGTCACCTCCGGCCCCGATGCCGACCTGCGCAAGATCGAACTCGTGGTGCTGCAGGCGGTGGCCTGCGCCCGGCGCAGCATCCGGCTCGCGACGCCCTATTTCCTACCGAGCGAAGTGCTGTCGAGCGCCCTCGCGCTCGCCGCCGGCCGCGGCATCGCCGTGGACGTGATCGTTCCCGAAACCAGCGACCACCGCCTCGTCGACTGGGCGACGCGGGCGCATGTCGATCCCCTGCTGGCGGCTGGGGTGCGCATCTGGCTCGACACGCCGCCCTTCGACCACTCGAAGATCCTGGTGGTGGACGAGGTCTGGTGCTTCGTCGGCAGTGCCAATTGGGACATGCGCAGCTTCCGCCTCAACTTCGAACTCAACGTTGAGATCTACGACGCCGACCTCGCCCGCTGGCTCGGCGCCGTCATGGACGAGAAGACCGGTGCCCTCCTCACCCGCGAGGATCTGGCGCGCCGCTCCCTGCCGATCCGCCTGCGTGACGCCAGCGCCCGCCTCTGGCTGCCGTATCTCTGATCGTCGATCCGCCCGGGCTGGAGCCGGATCACAACCCCGCGCGGCGCTTCAGCGAGGCCGAGATCCGCATCGCGAAGCGATCGATCGGGTTTCTGCCGCGCGCCCGCTCCTCGCGCGGCTGCGGCGCCGGAGCGAGGTGGACGACGATGGGCCGATGGTCCGAGGCCCCGCGTGGCAGCACCGCCCCGCCCTGGCAGACCAGCCCGCGCACGAGGCAGCGGTCGAGGCGCAGGGGAACCACCCGGCCCATGGCGTGGGTCGGCCGGCGCGGGCCGGCATCGGTGAAGCCCGGCAGCAGCGGCGGCCCCACCAGGTTGAAGTCGCCGATGACCGCGGCGCGCTCGGGCAGGCTCAGGGCGATGCGGCGCAGCTGGCGCCGGTTGAGGACCTGTCCGTGGGAGAGGTGCACGTTGGCGACCCCGAAGTCGCCGAGGTCGAGCACCTGGCAGACCCGGTCGATCAAAGCGCCGGACGGCAGGGCGATGACCTCCGGCCGCGTCACGAACGGCGTCCGGCTCCAGATCGCCAGGCCGTGGATGCGGCCCGGCAGCTGCGCCCAGGCATAGTCGCCGCCGAGCCGGGCCTTGAGGCCGTCGATGTCGCGGGTGGCCTCCTGCATCAACACGAGGTCGGGCTGTTCGCGCTCGATCAGGGTAGCGATGCCGGCGACGTTGGCGCCGACCCGCCGCAGCAGGTTCCAACTCAGGATCTTGCGCTGGCCGGGATGGGGGAACGCCGTGGTCGAGAGGCGGTGGTCGGCGAGACGGCGGTCGTTGAGCATGAGGCGATTAACTGGGACGCCGCGCCCGGTTGGAAACCCCGGCGGGGTGAATCGACGGTCTCCCGACCGACCCGCCCCGCCGCCGGTGCCTCAGGCGCCGCCCCATTGCATGGTCAGGCCGCCATCGACCACCAGGGTGTGCCCGGTGACGTAGTCGGCGGCCTCGGAGCACAGGTAGAGGATGGCCTTGGCGATCTCGTCGGGCTGGCCGGCGCGATGCCACGGGATCCGCTCGAGGGATTGCGCGAGCTTCTCCGGGTTCTCGAAGCGGTCGCTGGTCATCGGGGTCTGGATCAGGCCGGGGGCGACGATGTTGACGTTGATCCTGTCCTCGGCGAGCTCCCGCGACAGGCTGCGGCACAGCGAGCCGACACCGGCCTTCGACATGCCGTAGGGGGCGCTCTCGGGGGTCGGCAGGTGCTGGGCCACCGAGGACACCAGCAGGATCTTGCCGCCGCCGCCGTTGGCGCGCCGCACCTTGATGAAGGCCCGCGCGCAATAGACCGGCGCCATCAGGTTCACGCGCAGGATGCGCTCCAGGGTGTCGTCGTCCATCTCGGCCACCGGCATGCCGTTCATGGCCTGGCCGGCGTTGTTGACGAGGATGTCGAGGACGCCGAGGTCCGCCGCCACCTGGGCGAAGGTGGCCTCCACCGAGGCCGGGTCCGACACGTCGTTGCGGATCACCAGGCAGCGCCGCCCGGCCGCCTCGACCCGGCGCGCCGTCTCGCGGGCGCCCTCGGCATCGGTGTTGTAGGTGATCGCCACGTCGGCGCCCTCGCAGGCGAAGACCTCGGCGGTGGCCTGTCCGATTCCCGAATCGGCCCCGGTGATGAGGGCGCATCGTCCTTGCAAGATCATGGTCGGCCTGTGTTCGTGGGGAAACGCGCCGCCGGGAGCGGCGATGGACCCACGTCAAGGCGACCCGGCGAGGGTGTGTTCCGCCCCGCCGGGCTGCCGGACGGTCGCAGTCGCTCCGGCCGGAAGGGCGTCAGGGCGCGCAGCCGTTGAGGCGTTCCTGGCGCTGGATCTCGGCGATCTTGGCGCGGACGCGGCTGGACAGCGGCACGTCGCCGATCTCGTCGTAGCGGCACCCGGCGTTGCCGAAGGCGCGGATCGCCTTGGGCGTCTTGAAGCAGTAGCCCGCGTCCTTGTAGGCGGCGTTGCGCTCGCCCCAGAGTTCGTCGCAGGGAAAATCCGCCCGCGCCGACCCGGTCCCTACGCACAGTGCCAGCCCTGCGATTGCCAAACGAACCATGGTGCGACGGCTCCCCTCCCGGCCGGCGGTGGGCCGGCCTCCGCCCGATCATAGCCACTCCCGTGCGGCGGGAGAATCCGCAGTCGCGGTGCGTGGCGTCGGTCGGGGGGAACCGAAGGCCCCCGCCGCGGCATCCTCACGGCAGGGTTCGCAAACGGGGGCACCGGTTTTGCGGCAGGAGCCCGCCTCGGGTTCGGGGACCGCCATGACCATCCGCCTCCACCTCGCGTTCGCTCTCGTCGCCGCCTCGGTCCACGCCTGCCCGGCGCTGTCGCAGAACATGGCGTTGACGCTGCCCGGCCACGTCGATGCGGCGCCGCCCCCGCGCGCTTGGCCCGAGCCGCCGCCGCGTCCCAGCCTGCTCGTCCCGGATACGTCGCTGCCCAACCAGCGCACCGGGCCGCCGCGCCCGCCTCGCGTCGTGCGCGACATCTGCATCGGGTGCGATCGCTGACCGGCGCCGGCCTGTATGGACGCCCGATGGAGGGTGACTTCGCGAAGGGCCCGCCATAGGGATGGGGCATGCCGATCCTCAGCCTCGATGCCGCCCGGACCCTCGCCGTCGAGACGCTCGTCCGTTGCGGCACGGCGCCGAGCGCGGCGGCCAGCACCGCCGCGGCCCTCGTCGGCGCCGAGGCCGACGGCCTCAGGACCCACGGCCTGATGCGCCTCCTCGCCTACGGCGAGCAGGTGAAGGCCGGCAAGGTGGTGGGGCACGCCGAGGTGACGACGGCGCGCCCGCGCCCGGGGTTGCTGGCGGTCGATGCCGCCCACGGCTTCGCCTATCCCGCCCTCGACGTCGCGGTGGACCTGCTTCCCGAGATCGCCCGGTCGCAGGGCGTGGCCGCCGCCGCCATCCGCCGCTCGCACCATTGCGGCGCGGCGGGACGCCCGGTGGAGGCCCTGGCCGAGCGCGGCCTCGTCGCCATCCTGTTCGCGAACGCGCCCGCCTCGATGGCGCCCTGGGGCGGGTCGCGCCCGGTCTTCGGCACCAATCCCGTCGCCTTCTCCTGCCCGCTGCCGGGCCTCGATCCCGTGGTCGTCGACCTGTCCTTGTCGAAGGTGGCGCGCGGCAACATCATCGCCGCCCACCAGCGCGGCGAGGCGATCCCGGAGGGCTGGGCCTTCGACGCGAACGGCGAGCCCACCACCGATGCGGCGGCCGCGCTCGCCGGTACCATGGTGCCGCTGGGCGACGCCAAGGGCACCGCCCTGGCGCTCATTGTCGAACTCCTGGCCGCCGGGCTCACCGGCGCGCGCTTCGCCGGTGAGGCTTCGTCCTTCCTGGATGCGCAAGGCGACCCGCCCGGCACCGGCCAGCTCATCGTGGCGTTCGACGCCACCGCTTTTGCCGGCGACGCCACCGAGCGGTTCGCCTGGCTTGCCCGCTCGATCACGGATCAGGAGGGGGCCCGCCTGCCCGGCGCCCGCCGCGTCGCCGCCCGTGCCCGCGCCGTCACCGAGGGCGTCACGATCTCCGACTCGCTCCTGGCCCAGATCGAGGGCCTGTGAACCCCCATGCCCGGGAGACGCCCATGACCGCCCGCAGCTTTCCCAGCCCCTGGACCGTGGTGGAGGGGCCGGGGGCATTCTGCGTCGAGGACGCCGAGGGCGGCCGCATCGCCTGGACCTATTTCGACGACGATGCCGGCACCGGCGCGATGACGCGCGAGGAGGCCCACCGCGTCGCCAAGGCGATCGCCATGGTGCCCGAGATGCGCACCATCATCCGGTCGCTGCAGGACGGGTTGGCGCAAGCCGAGGACGATGCGCCCACGGCCTGAGGCACGCGCGACGGCTCAGGTGAACCGCGACAGCGAGAACGGGGCCAGGTCCACGGTGCTGCGGCCCGTCGTCATCACCTGGGCGACCGCCTCGCCGATGCCGGCGGAATGCTTGAAGCCGTGGCCCGAGCAGGCGGCCACCACCAGCACCCGGTCGTGGGCGGGATGGCGGTCGATGATGAAGCCGCGGTCGGGGGTGACGGTGTAGAGGCAGGCCGCCGCCTGGACCACCTGCGGTGTCGCGCCCGCCAGCCGCCCCGCGACATGGCGTTCGTACATCGCGGCGGATTCCTCGGGCCTGACCACGCGGTCGAGGGCGTCGGCGGTGGTCCAGCCGTCGTATTGCTCCGTGGCCACCTTCAGCCTGGGGTCGCCCGGCATCGGGGGGAAGCCGTAGAGATAGTCCGTGTCGGTGGCGCCGTGCATCCAGATGAAGACCGGCGCATCGGCGCCGTAGGCGCTCGTGTCGTCGAGGGCATACCAGTGCAGCAGCTGCCGGTTGACCTTGAGCAGGCGGTCGAACGGCCGGCCGAGCAGGGGAGCCGTCCAGGCGCCGGCCGAGACCACCGCCTGGGCCGCCCGCACCGTGCCGCCGGTGGTGGTGACGACGACGCCCTCGGCGTCCTGGGCGATCGCCAGCACCTCGGTGCCGGTGCGGATCTCGGCCCCGAGTTCGCCGGCGCGTGCCAGTTGGGCGGCGATGCAGCGCTCGGGCCGGACATAGCCGCCGCCGGGCTCGTAATAGGCCTTTTCGTCGCCCTTCAGGCCGAGGAACTGGGGAAACCGCGCCCCCACCTCCACCCCCGACAGCACTTCGTGCGGGATGCCGAAGGCCTCGGCGCCGGCGATGGAGGTGGCCACGAAATCCCGCTTGCCGTGGTGCGAGGCGCCGCCGGCCGGGGCCATCACCACCACGCCGCAGGCGTTGAGCAGGTCCTCGCCGGTCTCGGCCTCGAGCTCGCGCCAGATCCGGTGCGAGGCCAGGACGAGGGGGACGTAGTCGCGGCCCTCGCCCACCGACTGGCGGGTGATGCGGCTCTCGCCGTGGCTCGACCCATTGGCGTGGGGCGGGGCGAACCGGTCGAGGCCGATCACCCGCGCGCCGCTCCTGGCGAGCTGGTAGAGGGCGGCGCTGCCCATCGCGCCGAGACCCACCACCACGACATCCGCCCGCCCGCTTGCAGCGACAGGCGTCTCGCGCTCGCTCGTGACGACGGACGTTTCGCGTTCGCTCATGACGACTGCCTCTCCTCGAAGAGGCGGTCAGCCTCGGCCCGGATGACCGCCGCGGCCCGCTCCACCTGCGCGCGGCTCACGTCGAGATGGGTGGTGACGCGGATCTGATGCCCGCCGATCGCCCGCACCCGGACGTCGTGGGCGAGGCAGGCGCGGGCGAAATCCGCCGCCGTCACGCCTAGCCCGCGCACCGAGAAGCACAGGATGTTGGACTGGCCGGCGGTGGGCTCGAAGCTCAGGCCCGGCGCGTCGGCCACGACCCCGTGCAGGAGCCGGATGTGGGCGTTGTCGGTGGCGAGCTGGTCGAGGTGGTGGTCGAGGGCGTAGAGCCCGGCCGCCGCCAGCACGCCCGACTGGCGCATGGCGCCCCCGAGCCGGTACTTCCAGCGCCAGGCCTCCACCACGAAGTCGTTCGTGCCGCACAGGACCGCACCGACCGGGCAGCCCAGCCCCTTGCTGAGGTCGATCCAGACGCTGTCGAACCCGCGCGCGTATTCGGCGGCCGAAATCCCCGTGGCCATGACGGCGTTGAGGAGGCGGGCGCCGTCGATATGCGCCTTGAGGCCGCGGGCATGGGCGATGTCGCGGATGCGGCGCATGTCGTCGAGCGCCCAGATCGAGCCGCCGCTGAAGCTCGTGGTCTGTTCGATCGACACCAGCGCCGAGCGCGGCGCCGTGCGGGCCGGCGGCCGGATCGCCGCCTCGAACGCCGCCACGGAATAGACGCCGGCCGGGGTCGCGAGCGGCGCCACCGAGACGCCGCCGATGGCCGCCGCCCCGGCGGCTTCGGTGTTGTAGATGTGGGACTGGTCGTCGACGATGATCTCGTCGCCGGCCCGGGTCTGCACCAGGATGGCGGCGAGGTTGCACATCGTGCCGGAGGGCATGAACACGCCGGCCTCCTGGCCGAGCATCGTGGCCACCCGTTCGCACAGCGCCAGGGTGGTGGGATCGTCGTTGGACTGTTCGTCGCCCACCACCGCGCGGGCCATGGCCTCGCGCATGCCGGGCGTCGGCCGCGTCTGGGTATCGCTGTAGAGGTCGATGGTCACGTCGCGTTGTCCGGTCGGGTGCGAGGCGGGAGGCCGGGGATTCGGACCGGTTTCATCGGGATGATCCGATCCCAGACCTGAGGAGCGAGAGCGTCGGGTCGGAGATCCTGTCCGGTCAGATGCAAGAGGTTTTAAAGTTTGATGGCTCCCGGCGCCAGGGGCGAGGCCCGTTCCGGCGATCCGTGCCATAAGCCGGCCCGTCCCATGGCCTCCATCGACCATACGCCCGCCGCCCTCACCATGCTGACGCCTCGCCCCCATCAGGTCGCGGCCCGGGACGCGATCCTGCGCGCGCGGGCCGCCGGGCGCAGCGGCTTCCTGCTCGGCGACATGACCGGGCTCGGCAAGACGCTCTCGGTCTGGAGCGCGCTGGCATCGATGCCCGAGGCGGAGGTGCTGATCGTCTGTCCGAAAGGGGCGATGCCGCAGTGGCGCCACACCATCGCCCGCTCGGGCCTGGCCGCCAAGACGGTGACGCTGATCAACTACGAGCGCACCAAGTCGCTGATGGCGCCCTCGGCCGCCGTCGTCCGTCGCTCGACGCGGGCGAAGAACAACGCCCTGGCCAAGCACGGCGCCCTCAAGCGGTCCTGGCCCCTGGTGGTGTTCGACGAGAGCCACCGCCTGCGCAACCCTCAAGCCCAGCAGAGCCTGGTCTGCCGCCAGATCGCGGAGGCTGCCGCCTTCACCATCTACATGAGCGCCACGGCGGGGCAGGCGCCGCACGAATTGTCCTACCTCGGCCGCCTGCTGGGCGAAGCGGCCGGCCGGCCGGCCGGGACGCTGGCCGAATTCCGTGCCCTGATGCAGCACCTGGCGATCGGGCGGGCCAAGGGGCGCTGGGTGAACTGGTCGTGGCAGGCCAACGCCCACGATTGCGCCGTGATGGCCGGTCTCCTCTATGCCGGGCCCGACGCCATCGGCCTGCGGCGGCGGCCCGGCGACATCGCCGGCTGGCCGGAGGTGCAACGCGAACTCGCCGCCACGGCGCTCGGACGCGACGAGCGCCGGCTCTACGACGCCACCTGGCGCGAGTTCCGCCGCGAATGGGGCTTAGCCGGCGGCAGCACCCGCCGGCCGGTCGGCTGGGCGGCGGACCTGCGCTTCCGGCAGAAGGCGAGCCTGCTGCGGGTCTCGGGCACCGCCGATTTCGCCGAGCTGTTGCTGGAGGACGGCCAGCAGGTGGCGGTCTCGGTGGCCTTCCTCGAGACCCGCGCGGCGCTGTGCGAGGTTTTCGCGGCGCGGGGCTGGCGGGCCGGGGCCATCGACGGCACCCGGTCCTCCGAGGTCAACGAGGCGACGCGCACCGCCTTCCAGACCGGCAATCTCGACGTGGTGGTGTTCACGGTGACCGAGTCGATCTCGCTCCACCGCAACGAGATGCCCGGCGGCGAGCGACCGCGCAGCCTCGTCGTCCACGACCTGCGCCACAGCGCCATCCAGCTCGCGCAGATCGAGGGCCGCTGCCACCGCGACGGCGAGGCGGCGACGATCGTCTACGCCTTCGCCGAGGACACGGTGGAGGAGGCGATCGCCGCCACGGTGCTGCGCCGCATGACCGCCATGGACGCCATGGCCGGCGAGGACACTGCGATGCTCGACGCGATCGTCGCCTGCCTCGACGCCGCAATGGGCGAGCCCGTCACGGTCTGACGGCGGGCGTCTCGATGGGCAGGGGGGCTGCCCGGTCCATCAGGTAGCGTTCGAGGGCGACGAACTCCGCCGATCCGTAGGCGAAGGGCTCCGCCCGCATCCCCGTCATGCAGTTGCGCAGGCGCCGCTGCACCGAGCCGAGGCCCTGCCATTCGAGCCGGTAGAGCGGGTAGCCGGTGGGATGGCCCTGCGGGATCGTCGCCGCACCCAGGCGCCGGCCGTGGTTGTCGTCGTGGCAGGCGGCGCAGGACAGGCCGAGCTGGCCGATCCGCTCGCGGAACAGCGCCGCGCCCTGCGCCCGCGCCGGATCGAGGCGAGGGTCGCGCGGCGATGCGATGGGAAGGCCGCGCGATTGGAACCCGAGGTAGGCGGAGAGCGCCAGCAGCTCGCGGCTCTCGTGACCGTAGGGGGGTTCTCCCTGGTGCTCGCGCCGGCAATGGTTGATCCGGCCCTGCAGGTCGATCGCAGCGCCGCTCGCTTCGTCCAAGGCCGGATAGCGGGCGGCGACGCCGCGCAGGGTCGCGGCCTCGCCGTGGCAGCCGGCGCAGGCGGGCCGGCCGGAGGCGGGCGCCCTGGTCCAGAGATCGGCGCCGTCCTGCACCCAGAGCAGGCCGGGGTTGGCCGTGTCGTCGACCTGCATCGCGCGGGTCTCGGCGCTCATGGCGTCGAAGCCCGAGCGGCGCTCGGCCTGCGGGATCTCGTCCGCCACGGCCGCGAGAGAGGCGAAGGCGCCGAGGGCGGCGGCAGCGAGCCGTCTCACGTCACGGTCAGCGTCGCGGTCTCGGTCTGTGAAAACCCGTTGTCGCCGCGCCAGGTGAAGGTGAGCGGGCCGGTCGCCTGCGCCACCAGGGTGAAGGTGATATAGGGGTTGGCGGCGGTGGCCGGAAACAGCTCTGCGCGAAACACCTCGCGCCCGTCGTAGTGGCAGGCGAAGTCCGTGATGATGTCGCGGGCCATGATGCGGCCGTCGGCGCCGGGGCGGAAGCCCGTCTCCATGGGGTGCGAGATCAGCGTCTTGATGGTGACGACCTCGCCGGCCTTGGCGGATTTCGGCACGTTGATCAGGGTGCGGGCCATCGGCTCAGCCCTCCAGGCAGGCGGCCAGCGTGACGATCGCGTCGGCGCTGGTGGACCAGTAGCGCCCGTCGCTGGTCTCGGCGATGGCGGTGATGCGCTGGGTGTCGGCCAGCCGGATGCGGGTGGTCACCGCCGCGCGGCCGGAGGCCGGCCCGAGATGCACCGTGACCACGTTGGGCTGCGGGTTCTTGTCGTTGAACACCGCGATGCGACGGACGTGGTCGTCGGCGGTCATCGGGCTGTCGACGGTCACCGTGATGGTCACGGCGTTGCCGTTCTCCACGAGGGGGGGCAGGTCGAGGTGGATCCGCCCCGGCGTGATCGCCGCCTCCCCGGCGAACCGGCGGATCGCCTCGGCCGTGCTCTCGGTGCGCACCGGGGAGGCCGCCGCGACGGGCCGCACCGTGATGGCCAGGACGGCCGCCGCCCCGGCGGCGAGGAGGTCGCGGCGGTTCCGGGTTCCGGCGGAGGGCGTCATCGGGCTGGTCCTTCCCTGGTGTCGTCGCGCAGCGTGGCGAGGTAGGCGACCACGTCTTCGATCTCCTGGGCCTCCAGCACCGGCTTGCCGCGCCAGGCCGCCCCGACCCGCGGGCTCGGGTCGACCCGGTGATAGGAAGGCATGATCGTGTCCGGGTTCAAGGCCCGGCCGTCGACCAGGCGCAAGCGAAGCTGTCCCGCCGTGTGGCGGCTGCCGGCGCCCGACAGGTCGGGGCCGAGGTCGCCCTGGAACCGTTCCTCCGGGATCGGCCCGGCGTGGCACAGCAGGCACAGCCCCCGGGTGCGGTCGGCGACGATCGCGCGGCCGCGCGCGGGGTCGCCGGGGGTGTCGGTGAAGGGGGCGGGAATGGCGTCGCCAACGATGGCGATGGGAGGGCGGCGGGTGTCCGTCGCGCCCGCGAAGGATGCATCGACTGCCAGAAGGCACCCGGCCGTAAGAACGAGGCGCGTGGCCTTTCCGGCGGTCTCATGCGGCCCGGTCCGCCTCACCCGAACACCCGCCGGGTGATAGTCCGGTACCAGTCGGCGGCATACGCCGCCTCCTGCTCGCGCAGGGACGCCGGGGCGTCGAGGGGGCTGATCCCGCCCGCGCCCTCGACGTCGGCCAGGACGCCGCCGGACGGGCGGTAGACCCCTGCGATGGAGATGCCGTAGCCGGGTGCCACGAGGCTGTAGCAGGTGTTGATGAGCTTGGGCTCCTCGGGCGCGCGCCCGGCCAGGAGGTCGATCACGGCGAGCGCACAGACCTGGGCCTGCGCGTCGGCCGAGAAGGCGGATTTCGGCATGGCGCCGGCGATGGCCGCGTCGCCGATCACGTGGATGCCCGGCACCAGCCTGGATTCGAACGTCACCGGGTCGATCGGGCACCAGCCAGAACGGTCGGCGACCCCGGCGGTGACCGCAATGCGCCCGGCCCGCTGGGGCGGGATGATGCAGGCCACGTCCGCCTTGTACTCGGAGAAATCGGTGCGCACGGTCATGGTGGCCGGGTCGACCCCGGTCACCTGCCCGCCGCCCGCCAGGGGCACGTATTCGAGGATGGAGGGGTAGAGGGAGGCCCAGGCCGCCTCGAACAGGCGCTGCTTGGAAAAGACGTCCTTCGCGTCGAGGACGATCAGTTTCGCGCTCGGCTTGCGGGTCTTGAGCACATGCGCGATCAGGCTCGCGCGCTCGTAGGGCCCCGGCGGGCAGCGGTAGGGGTTGCCCGGCACCGACAGGACGACGGTGCCGCCCTCCGGCATCGCCTCGATCCGACGCCTCAGGAGCTCGGTCTGCACCCCCGCCTTCCAGGCATGGGGCATCACCTCGGCCGCCGCCTCGTCGTAGCCGGGAATCACGTCGAAGCGCAGGTCGATGCCGGGCGACAGGACGAGGCGGTCGTAGGGCAGCGTCGCGCCGTCCGCGAGGGTGACCCGGCGCCGGTCGGCATCGATCGCCGCGGCCACCGCATGGACCACCCGGACCCCCGATCCGGACACGCCGTCGTAGCCGAAGCGCTGGGCCTCCATCGGCTGCAGCCCGGCGATGACCTCGTTGCTGAACGGGCAGGCGGTGTAGGTGGCGTTCGCCTCGACCAGGGTGACGTCGAGGCCGCCGGCCAGAAGCGCGCGGGCCGCACTGGCGCCGCCGAACCCGCCGCCGACGACGACGACCTTGGGCTTGCCCTGGGCGAGGCTGGGCTTCGGGAACGCCAGGACGGCCCCGGCGGCGCAGATGAGGTCACGACGGGTCGGGGCGGTCATTCCGGCGGCCTGCGCGAAACATACGCCGCGATGGCCCGGCTCTCCGCCTCCGAGAACCCCTTGGCGATGCGTCCCATCACGCTCGCCGGCCTGGCGCCCGAGCGGTACTCGGCCAGGGCGGTGGCGATCTCCGCCTCCGGCCGTCCGGCGATGGCCCCCATGGCCGCGCCGGCCGCGTGACAGCCGGCGCAGGAGGAGGCGCCCGGCGGCGGCCGCATGTCCTGTGCGGCCGCCGCCGGCATGTCTTGCGCGGCCTTCGGCGAAAGGTCTCGCGCGGCGGCCGGCACGGCGGCGAGCAGCAGGAACGCGGCCCCGATCCCCCTCACGCCCGGCGCAGGTCCGTGTTCTTGAGCGGCATCTGGCGCACGCGCTTGCCGGTGGCGGCGAAGACCGCGTTGAGCACGGCAGGCGCCGCCACGGCGATGGTCGGCTCGCCGACGCCGCCCCAGAACCCACCCGAGGGCATGACGATGGTCTCCACCACCGGCATCTCGTCGAGGCGCATCACCGGGTAGCTGTCGAAGTTGGTCTGCTCGATACGGCCGTCCTTGACGGTGCACTCCTGGTAGAGCGCCGCCGAGAGTCCGTAGACGAACGATCCGCCAATCTGCGCGTCGATCTGCTGCGGGTTCAAGGCATGGCCCGGATCGGTGGAGGCCACGATGCGGTGGACCTTGACCTTGCCGTCGTCGGTCACGGAGATCTCGGCCACCGCCGCCACGTAGCTGCCGAAGCCCATCATCTGAGCGAGGCCGCGGAACACCCCCGGCGCGGGCTTCTCACCCCAGCCGGCCTTGTCGGCCACCGCCTGCAGCACGGCGCGGTGCTTGGGGTGGTTGCCCATCAGCTTCAACCGGAAGGCCAGCGGGTCCTGCCCCGCCGCGTGGGCGAGCTCGTCCATGAAGCATTCGAGGTAGATGGCGTTGGGGTTCATGTTCACGCCGCGCCAGAACCCCGGCAGGATGTGCGGGTTGCGCATGGCGTGATCGACCAGGATGTTGGGGATCGTGTAGCCGATCGCCGCCTCCGCGCCGCCCGGGTTGAGCCCCTGGAACACCACCGGGTCCTTGCCGTCCACCATCCGGTTGGGCGCCACCGATGCGAGGATCGACTGGCCGGAGATGCGCATGTGCAGGCCGGTGAGGTTGCCCTGCCCGTCGAGGGCGGCGCGCATCCGGCACTGGGTGATCGGGTGGTAGCGCCCGTGCGCCATGTCCTCTTCGCGGGTCCAGATCAGCTTGACCGGGGTGCCCGGCATCTCGCGGGCGATCAGCACGGCCTGGCGCAGCCAGTCGTGGGTGGCGCCGCGGCGCCCGAAGCCGCCGCCGAGGTGGATCTTGTGGACGTCGCATTGCTTGGCCGAGAGCCCGGACGCCTCGGCCACCGCGGCCAGGGCCGCCTCGCCGCTCTGGGTCGGCGCCCAGGCCTCGCAGCGCTCGGGCGTCCAGCGCACCGTGGCGTTCATCGGCTCCATGGTGGCGTGGTTCTGGAACGGCACGCCGTAGGTGGCCTCCACCACCTTGGCGGCACCCTTGAGGGCGGCCTCCACGTCGCCGCCCTTGTTGCCGACATGGGCCTCGGTGGCGTCGAGGCCCTCGCGCAGCATCGCCGCGATGGTGGCGCTCGACACGGTGGCGTTCGGCCCCTCGTCCCAGACGATCGGCAGCGCATCCAGCGCGGTCTTGGCCCGCCAGAAGGTGTCGGCGATCACGGCGACCCCCGTGTCGCCGACCTGCACCACGCGCTTCACGCCCGCCATGCCGGTGACCGCCTTGGCGTCGAAGCTTTTCACCGTGCCGCCGGTGACCGGGCAGTCGCGGATCGCCGCGTTGAGCATGCCGGGCAGGGTCAGGTCGATGCCGTAGACCTGGCTGCCGTCGAGCTTTTCCGCCGTGTCGAGGCGCTTCACCGGCTTGCCGGCGATGGTCCAGTCCTTGGGGTCCTTGAGCACCACGTCCTTGGGCGGCGCGATCTTGGCCGCCTCGACGGCGACCGCGCCGTAGGTGGTGGTCCGGCCCGAGGCGGCATGGGCGATCACGCCCCTGTCGGCGCGGCACTCGCCCGGCGCCACGCCCCAGCCCTTGGCGGCCGCCTCCACCAGCATGATGCGGGCGGCGGCCCCGCCCTTGCGGACGAGGTCGTGCGAGTCGCGGATGCCGCGGCTGCCGCCGGTGCCGAAATCGCCCCAAACCCGGCCCCGCGCCAGGTTCTGGCCCGGCGTCGGATACTCGGTCACCACGCGCGACCAGTCGCAGCCGAGCTCCTCGGCCACCAGCTGGGCGAGGCCGGTGAGCGTGCCCTGGCCCATCTCGGAGCGGGCGATGCGGATCACCACGGTCTCGTCGGGGCGGATCACCACCCAGGCGTTGACCTCGGGCGTGATGGTGGCCGCGTCCTGCGCCATCGCCTCGCCGGCGAAGGGAACGTGGAAGCCGAGGCTGAAGCCCCCGGCGAGGGCCGCCACGGAGGCGACGAAACCGCGGCGCGACAGGGCGGCGGCGGGGGTCGGGCGATGATCGGTCATGGTTGCCCCCTCAGCCGCGGCCGGCTTCGCCGCGCTCGGCGGCGAGCTTGATGCCGGCCAGCACCCGCGTGTAGGTGCCGCAGCGGCAGATGTTGGTGATCTCGGAGCGGATCTCGGCCTCGCTCGGGCGCGGGTTCTGCGCCAGCAGCGCGGCCGAGGCCATGATCATCCCGGGCTGACAGAAGCCGCATTGCGGCACGTCGAGCTCGCCCCAAGCCTTCTGCACCGGGTGCGAGCGGTCCGCCGACAGGCCCTCGATCGTCACGATCTTCTGGTCCGCCGTCACGCTCGACACCGGCATCGAGCAAGAGCGCACCGCCGCCCCGTCGATGTGGACCGTGCAGGCCCCGCATTGGGCGATGCCGCAGCCGTACTTCGTGCCGGTGAGGCCGGCCTGCTCCCGGATGACCCAGAGGAGCGGCGTTTCGGGTTCGGCATCGACCTCGCGGACGACACCGTTCAGGTTCAGCCGGATCATGCTTCGTCTCCGCGCTCGGCCCCAGACAGGCTCTTCGATCACACCAGTAGATGGACAACGCGAACGTTTTGCAACGCCGCCTGGCGACGCAGCCGCTCAGGCCGCCGTCACGAACTCGCTCGCCGCGAACCCCTGCAGGTAGAGCAGCGCCGTGAGGTCGCCGTGGTCGACCTGGACGCGGGCGGCGGCCGCCACCTTGGGCTTGGCCCGGAAGGCGACACCGAGCCCGGCCTCGGCGAGCATGTCGAGGTCGTTGGCGCCGTCGCCCACCGCCAGGGTCTCGGCCGGGTCGAGGCCGAACCGCGAGCGCAGGGCGATCAGCGTGGCCCGCTTGGTCTCCCGGCCGACGATGGGTTCCTCCACGGTGCCGGTGAGGCGTCCGTCGCGCACCCCCAGCGTCGTGGCATGGGCCTCGTCGAAGCCGATCGCCGCCGCGATCGGTCCGGCGAACAGGGTGAAGCCGCCCGAGACGAGGCAGGTGTGGACGCCATGCGCCTTCAGGGTTCGAACGAGGGTGAGTGCGCCCGGCGTCAGGGTGATCCGGTCGCGGATCAGCCCTTCGATGGCGGCGAGCGGCAGGTCGGCGAGCAGTGCCACGCGCTCGCGCAGCGCCGGCTCGAAGGCGATCTCGCCCCGCATCGCCCGCTCGGTGATGGCCGAGACGCGCTCGCGCAGGCCGATCGTCTCGGCGAGTTCGTCGATGCACTCCTGCTCGATCATGGTGGAATCCATGTCGGCGAGGAACAGGCGCTTGCGCCGATGGCGCCCCACGGGCAGCACCGCCACGTCGAACGGCTCGGCCGCGAAGGCGGCGCGCAGGCGCCGCGCCAGGGCAGGGGCCGCCGCCGCCTCGCCCGGGATCAGCAGTTCGGCGGCGATCTCGCCGTTGAGGATGCGCGGCTGGTGCTCGGTGGCCATCACCGCCCGCGCCTCGGCCAGGACCGCATCGGTGATGGCGGGCCGGGATTCGTTTGCTATCAGGGTGGCGACGAGGGTCATGTCGTGAGCGTCCCCACCTTGCCGACCCGGAACGGACCGGCCGCGATCCTCATTGCAGGGCCCACCGCCTCGGGCAAGTCGGGGCTGGCCCTCGACCTGGCCCGCCGGCTCGGCGGGGTCGTGGTCAACACCGATTCGATGCAGGTCTACGCCGACCTGCGCCGGCTCTCGGCGCGCCCGAGCCCGGCCGAGGAGGAGGGCGTGCCCCACCGCCTCTATGGGCACGTCGACGGCGCCGTGAATTATTCCGCCGGGCACTTCGCCCGCGATGCCGCGTGTCTCCTGACGGAGTTGGAGGCAGTGGGGACCCTGCCGGTCTTCGTGGGCGGCACCGGCCTGTACTTCCGGGCCCTGGAGGAGGGCCTGTCCGATCTCCCGGCGGTGCCGGACCCGGTGCGTGCCGCCATCCGCGCGCGGGCCGAGGGATGCCCGACCGAGGCGCTCCATGCCGATCTCGCCGGCGTCGATCCGGCCGGGGCCGCGGCGCTTCGCCCGAGCGACCGCGCCCGGATCATGCGCGCCCTGGAGATCCATGCCGCCACCGGCCGGCCGATCGCCGCCTTCCACGGCGAGCGCAGGCCCGGGCCGCTGGCCGGCCGGCCCCTCCTCAAGCTGTTCCTGTCGCCGGAGCGCGAGACCCTGCGCCGGCGCATCGACGACCGCTTCATGGCGATGATCGCGGACGGCGCCCTCGACGAGGTCGCGACCTTGCGCGAGCGCCGCCTCGACCCGCTCCTGCCGATCATGCGGGCGCACGGCGTGCCGGGGCTGATCGCTCATCTCGACGGCGAGATCGGGCGGGACGAGGCGATCCGCCGGGGGCAGGCCGACACCCGCCGCTACGCCAAGCGCCAGTTCACCTGGTTCCGCCACCAGATGGGATCGGAGTGGCTGTGGACGGACCCCGAGGCGGCCCTCGCCCTGGCGCTGGCCCGCCTCAGCGCTTGAGGCGGGCGAGGAGGCTCGAGGTGTCCCAGCGGTGGCCTCCCATGGCCTGCACGTCGGCGTAGAACTGGTCGACGAGGGCGGCCACGGGTAGCTGCGCGCCGTTGTGGCGGGCCTCCGCCAGCACGATGCCGAGATCCTTGCGCATCCAGTCGACGGCGAAGCCGAAGTCGAACTTGGCCGCGTTCATGGTCTTGCCGCGGTTCTCCATCTGCCAGGAGCCGGCGGCACCCTTGGAGATCACGTCGAGGACCGCTTCCACGTCGAGCTCGGCGGATTGCGCGAAATGGATCGCCTCGGCGAGCCCCTGCACGACGCCGGCGATCGCGATCTGGTTGACCATCTTGGTGAGCTGGCCCGAGCCGGCCGGCCCCATCAGCCGCGAGGCCTTGGCGTAGGACAGGATTGCCGGTTCGACGGCCGCGTAGACGGCCTCCTCGCCGCCGCACATCACGGTGAGGGTGCCGTTCTCCGCGCCGGCCTGACCGCCGGAGACGGGTGCGTCGACGAAGCCGAGGCCGGACTTTTCCGCCACCGCCGCCAGCGCCCGGGCGATCTCGGCCGAGGCGGTGGTGTGGTCGACGAAGGTCGCGCCCTTGTCCATGCCCGAGAAGGCGCCGTCCTCGCCCATCGTCACGCCGCGCAGGTCGAGGTCGTTGCCGACGCAGGCGAACACGATCTCCCGGCCCTGCGCCGCCTCGTAGGGGGTCGGCGCGGAGCGGCCGCCGTGCTGCGCGACCCAGGCCTCCGCCTTGGCGGCGGTGCGGTTGTAGACGGTGACGTCGTGGCCGTGCTTGACGAGATGCCCGGCCATCGGGCCGCCCATGACACCGAGACCTAAGAACGCGACCTTGGCCATGACCTGCTCCGAACGGTAAAACTACCGCAGCGGTCTAAGCCTCATTCCACGGTCTGTCATACGGTCGACCTGAAAAAATCCGTGCTCAGCCGCCGGTCACGCTCATGTGGCGGGGCACCGCCGCGGGCCGGGCCCGTTCGATGACGAAGTCGTGGCCCTTGGGCTTGCGGGCGATGGCGTCGATCACCGCCTGGGTGACCAGCGCGTCGTCGGGCGAGGCGCGCAGGGCCGCGCGCAGGTCGGCCGCGTCCTCCTGCCCCAGGCACATGTAGAGCTTGCCGGTGCAGGTGAGCCGCACGCGGTTGCAGCTCTCGCAGAAATTGTGGGTCAGCGGCGTGATAAAGCCGAGGCGGCCGCCGGTCTCCGCGATGCGGACGTAGCGGGCCGGGCCGCCGGTGCGGTCGGGCAGCGGCACCATGGTGAAGCGGCTCTCGAGCCGCGCCCTCGCCACCGAGAGCGGCAGGAACTGGTCGGTGCGGTCGCCCTCGATCTCGCCCAGCGGCATCACCTCGATCAGGGTCATGTCCATGCCGTCGCCGTGCGCCCAGGCGATCATGTCGGCGAGTTCGTCCTCGTTGACGCCCTTGAGCGCCACCGCGTTGATCTTGACCTTGAGGCCGGCGCGGCGCGCCGTCTCGATCCCGTCGAGCACCACCTTGAGGTCGCCGCGGCGGGTGATCGCCTTGAACTTGGCCGCGTCGAGGGTGTCGAGCGAGACGTTGACGCGCTTGACGCCCATCGCCGCCAGGTCGCCGGCGAAGCGCCCGAGCTGGGTGCCGTTGGTGGTCAGCGTGAGTTCGTCGAGAGCGCCGCTGTCGAGGTGGCGCGAGAGGCGGCCGAACAGGTGCATGATGTCGCGGCGCACCAGCGGCTCGCCGCCGGTGATGCGCAACTTGCGCACGCCGCGCCCGATGAAGACCGCGCAGAGCCGGTCGAGCTCTTCGAGGGAGAGCAGGTCGCCCTTGGGGAGGAACTGCATGTCGTCGGACATGCAATAGACGCAGCGCAGGTCGCAGCGGTCGGTCACCGAGATGCGCAGGTACGTGATCGCCCGCTGGAACGGGTCGATCAGCGGCATCGCCACCGGTGCGGACGGACGGGAGACGGCGTGGGGAGCGTCCATGCTGGACTCGCGACTGGAACCTGGGGACAGGGTATCGGTATTGCCGCGTGACGAACCTGGCATGCCACGCCATATGATGCGTCGCGGGCCCATGAGCAAGCGCGCGCCTCGGCGCGCCGGGGTTGTCGCGGCCGCAGGCCTGCTGGGCAGGCCTTTCTGGGCAGGCCTTCTGGGGATGACCATGACCGATCAAGCGACGACCCGGCCGATCGTCGAGCAGCAGGTGTCCGGCGGCACCGAACGCTGGCCCACCGAGATCCGCCTGTCGGGCGACAAGCGCACGCTCACCGTGGCCTTCGAGGACGGCGGCCGCTTCGCGCTGCCGGCGGAATACCTGCGGGTATCCAGCCCATCGGCGGAAGTGCAGGGGCATTCGCCGGCCGAGCGCAAGGTGATCGGCGGCAAGGTCGACGTGGCGATCCTGGCGGTGGAGCCGATCGGCAACTATGCCGTGAAGCTCACCTTCGACGACATGCACGACACCGGCCTGTTCGGCTGGAGCTACCTGTACGACCTCGGCCGCGAGTACCGGAAGCGCTGGCCGATCTACCTCGCCGAACTGGAGGAGCGCGGCCTCACCCGCGAGCCGGCCAGACGGTCGGTGGCCAAGCCGACAGCTGCCAAGCCGGCCGCGGCCAAGCCGGCCACCGACGAGCCCGCGGGCGGCGGAAGCTGCGGCAGCGGTTGCGGCTGTCATTGAACCGCAAGCCCGGCGAACGCCCCGGCGTGTTCCGATCCCACGAGTCCCCGCTCCCGAGATTGACCCGGCCCGAGCCTGGCGGCAGAACCCCGCCAATTCTGTCGCCGTCGGATGAGGACATAGCCGTGACGATCCAGCCATCAAGCCGTCTGCTGGCCCTTGTCCTGTCAGCCGGTGCCCTCGCGGGGTGCCAATCGACGGCGAGCGCCCCGCCGCCGGCCGCAGTGGCGGCGGCTCCGACCGCCGTCGTGCTGCCGCAGGGGTCAGGGTGCGGCCCGGCCATCGCCAGGACGCAGGCGGTGGTGGAGAGCGATGTGGCGACCGGCAACCTCAACAAGCCGGTGGGCGACCGCTTCCAGGCCGACCTGAGCGTGGCGGCCCAGGCCTGCGCCGCCGGCCGCGACCGCGACGCCTCCGGCCTGCTCGCGGCGGCCAAGGCCCGCTACGGCTACCCGTAAGGGGCATCGTACCATTTCCGGGTGATCACTTCGTGATGCGGACATGGGCTTCGCTCAGGTGCCGCGCGGGCTCGGTGATACGGTTCCCGCTCGATCCAAGCGGAAACCGTATCACCCACCGAAGGCGTGGCCGAGCGCGGCTCGCACGAAGCCCGGCATCCGCGCGGGATCGATGTCGCCGGTCCTGCGCGCGATCGTGAAGCCGGCGAGTTCCGGTGCGGCTTCCGCCCGGCGGTGGCGGTCCATCCTGGCCACCAGCGTATCGGCGTCCTCGGGGAAGTCGATCTCACGCAGGAACGCGAGCTGGCCGTCGCCCTGCCAGAGGGTCCAGCGCTCGGGCGCGCCGTCTGGCACCGCCATCCCGGTCTCCTCGGTGAACTCCCGCGCGGCGCTGCCCGCGAGATCGACGCGACCGTCCGCTCTCAGATCGTCGAGGTCGGGGGTGCCGCAGGGGAAGTACGCCTGGCCGGCATTGGCGGTGTGGCCGCCCATGATGCCGAGGATCACGGCGCCGTCCGCCGAACGCGGCACGACCGCGGCGAAGACGTTCTTCACGCCGCCATCGGGCGAGCCGGCGTCGCGGTGCCCGAGGAAGCAGGCGTAGCGCGTCTCGAACAGATCGAGCCGGCAGGCCCCCTCCGTCACTTCCCAGCCGCAGGCGAGGAAGACCCGGCCGTCGAAGATGCCCGGCCGCTCGGCCATCCGGCGCGCCCAGTTCCGGGTGACGAAATCCGCCGCCTCGCGCGCCCACGGCCAGTCGTGGGCGACGCGGCGCGCGGCGATGCGGCTCACGGCGTGCCGGGTGAACGCCTCAGGCATGCAGGGTGCCTTCGGTGACGACCACCGCCGAGCCGGAGATCTCCACCGTGCGCAGGGCGCCCGACGCGATCGTGAGCTGGACCCCGATCGCGCTCGGCCGACCCATCGCCACCCCTTGCGTGATCGCCACGTCGTGGGTGCCGTCGCCGAGGGGCTCGAACTGCATCATCACCCCGGCGAAGGCCGCCGCCGCCGAGCCGGTGGCCGGATCCTCCGGCACCCCGAGGTGGGGCGCGAACATCCGCGCGAGGTAGCGGTGGCCGATCCCCTCCGGATCGACCGCGTAGAGGTAGAGGCTATCGCCCGTCTCCAGGGCCGCGAGGCCCGCCGGATCGACCGTCGCGGCGTCGAGGGCGGCGCCAGTGGCCACCGGCACGAAGGTGAAGCCGTGGCCGATGCCGTGCCGGCTCGGGACGTGGAGACCGAAGCCGACGTCGGAGGCCGATAGGCCGAGGGCCGCGGCCAGGGCCCCGCGGGCCGGCGCCTCGCCGCGGTATTCGGGCATCACCGGCAGGGTGAAACGGGCGCGCCCGCCGTTCGCGCGGGTCTCGACCACGCAGGAGATCACGCCGATCTCCTCCTCCAGGCCGAAGGCGCTGGCGTCCGCGAGCCCCGCCCGCCCGTCCTGCAGCGCCAGCAACACGGCCGTGCCAATGGTGGGATGGCCCGCGAACGGCAGTTCCCGCGCCGGCGTGAAGATGCGCAGCCGCGCCTTGCGCCGGGGCTCGTCGGGGGGCAGCACGAACACCGTCTCGGAGAGGTTGAACTCGCGCGCGATCCTCTGCATCGCCGCCCCGTCGAGCCCCTCGGCCTCGAGGACGACAGCCAGCGGATTGCCGGAAAACGGCGCCTCGGTGAAGACGTCGAGGGTAACGAAGCGGCGTGCCATGGGCTGTCCTTGCGGCGAGGTGGCGGATCGGGCCGCAGGATAGCCTGCCCTCGCCCCCGGCGCATGCCCCGGGCGAGGCCTCCGATCGCCACCGCAGGCCGGTCGTCTCAGGCGGGCGGGCCGTTCTCGGCCGTGTCGCGGCCCGCGTCCCGCGACGCCTCGGCCCGGCCCTGCTCGCGTGCGGCCGTCATCAGCGCGGCGATCTGGCTCGCCGTCGCCTCGTACGTGGCGGTGCCCTCGACCCTGCGAAACCCGTGGAGCAGCGCGCTCTCGATCAGGGCGTTCTCGGCCTCGCTGCCGGGCGCCGGCGACGCCGGGGGAATGCGACCGGTGTCGCGGAAAGTCCTGGCGCGGCGCAGGCCGACGTAGATCTGTTCGATGAGGACATGGCCGCTCCAGTCGTCGTCGATGGTGATGACGCTGGCGCCGTGGTGGATCGCGATGGGAAAGGTCATGCCGGCTCCGGCCCCTCGACGGGCGTCTCGTGAACGCTCCGGTCCGGTCCATGGACGTGCGCTCCTGCCCGGGCAAGCGCCGGCGCGCGGGTTGAAACCCGCTGCCCGGACCGGTATCGCCGTCGTGGCGATTCCGTCTTCGGCCCCAGGGCTCCCGCGGACCTCGGCGCTTCGTCCCGTGACAGCCGGGCGATGTCGAGGCACCGGTGCCGATGGACGGCCCTCACGCGCAGGTCAGTCCCAGGTCGGTCAGTCCCATGTCGGTCAGCCCCACGTCTGTCAGCCACTTGTCCGAGATCCGCCCGCGTCGCAGCGTGCTTTCCATGCCGGGCTCCAACGCCCGCGCCCTGGAGAAGGCCCGGACCCTTCCCACCGATGTCGTGATGATCGACCTCCGCCCCCGAGGTGAGGACGCAGGCGCGTGCCGCCGTGGCCGCGGCCGTCGCCGCGCGCGGCTTCGGGCGCCGCGAGGTGGTGGTGCGCATCAACGCCCCCGACACTCCCGCCGGCGAGGCCGATCTCGCCGCCATCGCCCCGGCCGGCCCCGATGCCATCGTCGTGCCCAAGGTCTCCGGCCCCGACGTGCTGGTGAGCGTCGGCTCGCGCCTGCGGCGGCTCGGCGCCCCCGACAGGACCCGGCTGTGGGCGATGATCGAGAGCCCGATGGCGATCCTCGAGATCGGATCGATCGCCAGCGCCGCGCGCGACGTCGATTCGCGCCTCGCCTGCCTGATGGTGGGTCCCAACGATCTGGCCAAGTCCAGCCGCCTGCGCCTGGGCGTGCCCGGCCGGGCGGCGCTGCTGCCCTGGCTGATGACCGCCCTGGTGGCCGCCCGCGCCTACGAGATCGACATCGTCGACGGCATCTACAATTCCTTCACCGATGCCGAGGGGTTCCGCGCCGAGTGCGAACAGGGCCGCGATTGCGGCTTCGACGGCAAGATGCTGATCCACCCGAGCCAGATCGAGCCCGCCAACGCCATCTTCGGCCCGACCGCCGAGGAGATCGCCGAGGCCCGTGCCATCATCGCCGCCTTCGCCGCGCCGGAGAACGCGGGCCGCGGCGTCATCCCGTTCCGGGGGCGCATGGTCGAGCGCCTGCACGCGGTCGAGGCCGGCCGCACCGTGGCCATGGCCGAGGCGATCGCGGCCCTCTCGGCGTGACCGGGGCGCCGCCGGATCTGCGCATCGCGGTCCGCCTTCACGACGCGCGGCTGCGGGACTGGGGCTTTCCGCGCTGGGGCTCGGCCGGGGCCGCGGGCCTCGACCTGCATGCCTGCCTCGACGCGCCTGTGACGTTGCTGCCGCAGGCGCCCCCGGTGCTGGTGCCGGCGGGGTTCTCGGTGCGGATCGGCGATCCGGACTGGTGCGCCCTCGTCGTCCCGCGCTCCGGCCTCGGGCACAGGAGCGGCCTCGTCCTCGGCAACACGGTGGGCGTCGTCGATGCCGACTACGAAGGCCCGCTCCTGATCTCGGCCTGGAACCGCAACCCGCCCGGTGCGGCGGATGCCGACATCGTGATCGCGCCGGGCGACCGCATCGCCCAGCTCGTCTTCACGCGGGTCGTGCGCCCGCAGATCACCATCCTGGACGGCGGTTCCGGCGGCGAGGCGCCGGGCACGCGGGGGACCGGAGGCTTCGGGTCCACCGGAATTCGCCCTTGACCGTTGCCGGCTCGCGACGACTTTCAGCCTCGCTTAACTGGTCGTGAGCCAAGGTCTCACGGTGCCGCAGCCTCTCGGGCCCCATGCGGCGCGGCGCGATCCGTGGCGGACGGTTTCGGACAGGCAGGCATGGCGGCAGATCCCGAACCCTCGCAGATCGCCATCGTCTGCTCCGCCACGCCGACCGATCTCGTCCTGGCCCTGCGCCCCCTCGACGCCGCCCTGCGGGTCATCGAGGGAGCCGGCACCGCGGCGGATCACCTGCGCGACCCGGCGGTGGACGTGGTCGTCGTCGAGCACGGCACCGGCCTCGACGGGCTCGGCCTCGCGGCGGCGCTGCGCGGCGAGCCCGATCTTGAAGAGACGCCCATCATCCTGATCGTCCCGGCCGAGGGCGGCCCGTCGCGGCGGGAGGGCATCGCCGCCGGCGCCACCGACGTCGTCCTGGCGCCCTACGATGCCTTCGACCTCCAGATCCGCACCCGCAACCTCGCCGCCCTGTCGCTGGCGCGCCGGCAGGCGGAGCGCCAGGCCCGGTCGATCCATCGCGTCGTGAACCGCGCGGTGGCGGAATCGGCCCAGCGCGAACGCGAGATCATCCGCCGTCTCATGCTGGCGGCGGAGTACCGCGACGACCAGGCCGGCGACCACCTGACCCGGGTGGCGGGCTGCGTCATCGCCATCGCCGAGGGCCTCGGCCTGTCGGAGGCGGACGCCAACGACATCGCGCTCGCCTCGACCATGCACGACATCGGCAAGATCAGCATCGCCGACGACATCCTCATGAAGGCCGGCCCGCTCACCCCGGCCGAGCGCGACGAGATGAACCAGCACGCCCTGCGCGGCTACCAGATGCTCAACGACAGCCCGTCCCACCTGCTGCAACTCGCCTCGGAGATCGCGCTCACCCACCACGAGCGCTGGGACGGCACCGGCTACCCGCAGGGGTTGGCGGGCGACGAGATCCCGCTCTCGGGCCGCATCATCGCGGTGGCCGACGTGTTCGACGCGCTGATCTCGGAGCGGGTCTACAAGCGCGCCTGGCCCGTGGACGAGGCGCGCCGCCACCTCGAGGACAACGCCGGCACGCATTTCGACCCGGCCTGCATCGCCGCCTTCGTCTCGCGCTGGGACGACATCGTGCTGCTCACCCAGGAGCGCCCGACCGTGGCGGCGACCGCGTCGGCGGCCTGACGCGTCGGACCGAAGGGCGGCTGCCGGCCTTCGAAAAAAATCCGGTGCGCTACAGAGCCCGCCTCACCCCGCGTCCTGCCCCAAAGCCTCGGGGCGCGGCATCGCGATGATGCTGTAGCCGGCATCGACGAAATGGACCTCGCCGGTGACGCCGCCGGAGAGGTCGCTGAGGAGGTAGAGGGCCGAGCCGCCGACCTCGTCGAGGCTCACGGTCCGCCGCAGGGGCGCATGCGCCTTCTGGTGGGCGAACATCGCGCGGGCGTCGCCGATGCCGGCACCGGCCAGCGTCCGCATCGGCCCGGCCGAGATCGCGTTGACGCGGATGCGGTCGGGGCCGAGATCGGCCGCGAGGTAGCGCACCGAGGCCTCGAGGGCGGCCTTGGCCACCCCCATCACGTTGTAGTTGGGCATCACACGGGTGGCGCCGCCGAAGGTCAGGGTCAGGAGCGCGCCGCCCGGCCGCATCATGGGTGCGGCGCGCTGGGCCACCTCCGTGAAGGAGAAGCACGAGATCGTCATCGTGCGCGAAAAGTTCTCGCGGGTGGTGGCGTCGACGTAGCGGCCCTTGAGCTCGGCCTTGTCGGAGAAGCCGATGGCGTGGACCACGAAGTCGATGCCCTCGGGGAAGCGCTCTCCCAGGGCGGCGAACACCGCGTCGACGCTGGCGAGATCCTCGACGTCGCAGGGCAGCACGATATCCGACCCGACGGAGGCGGCCAGCGGCGCCACGCGCTTGCCCAGGGCCTCGCCCTGGTAGGTGAAGGCCAGCGCCGCCCCGTGGGCGTGTAGCGTCCTGGCGATGCCCCAGGCGATCGAATGGTCGTTGGCGACGCCCATGATCAGGCCGCGCTTGCCTGCCATCAAACCCGTCATGCGTGTCCTCTCGTGGGCGATCCGGTTCTGAACGACCGGATTCGCCGGAAGTGTCGTTAAGCTCGGGGGCTCGATCAGTCCTTGGGCATAGCCGACTGGATCAGCCGGTCGGAGCTCAAGTCTTCCTCGTCGTAGCCCAGGAGTTCGGCGAGGCGCCCGCGGGCGCGGCTGACGCGGCTCTTCACGGTGCCGACCTTGCAGCCCATGATCGCGGCGGCCTCCTCGTAGGAGACGCCCTCGGCGCCCACCAGCACCAGCGCCTCGCGCTGGTCGGGCGGCAGCTTGGCCAGCGCCGTCTGCAGGTCCTCGACGTCGAGGCGGTCGCCCTGGTGCGGGGCGGTGGCCAGGCGCGCGGCGTAGGAGCCGTCCTGGTCCTCGACCTCGCGCACGCGCTTGCGATGGTCCGAATAGAAGATGTTGCGCAGGATCGTGAACAGCCACGCGTTCAGGTTGGTGCCCGGCTGGAAGCGGGCGCGGTGCTGCCAGCCCTTCAGCAGCGTGTCCTGGACGAGGTCGTCGGACCTGGCCGGGTTGCTGGTGAGCGAGAGGGCGAAGGCCCGCAGGGACGGCACGGCCGCGAGCAGGCCGTTGCGGAACTCCGGCTCGATCGCCTCGCCGCGGGCCTTGAGGGCCGCTTCCAGCTTCTCGATGAGTTCGGCGAATCGGCTCGGCTGGTCGTCCGTGGGCAACCGGTCGTAGATCGTGCGCAGGTGCTCGCCGAGGTGCGTCCGGATGGTCGCCGTCAGGTTGGGACGTCCATCGGCGGCGTCACCGCCGGTCGTCTCGATCACGTCGCGTGTCATGGCTCGTGGCGTTCTGATCTGGTCGGAAAGGGGCCGGCGACCGGCTTCCCGGCGCGGGGTGAGGTATCGCGGCGGTCCGCTACCGGCCGGGATGCCCATCGTGTCGGACAGGGTTGTAGCGCATCGCGGGCGGTGACGCACCCCGTACGCTCAAGCTCCTGCCACGGCGCCCGTCGCCACCGGCCGGACCGCGACCGCCCGCCGCGCCCCGGGCTTGAGCACCCGCACCGCCCCGTCGCGCAGGGACAGGACATGGCCGCGCTCCACATGCGTCCAGCACTCGTCGCGGGTCAGGGCCGTGGTGGCGACGACGGTGACCACGTCGGACGGGCCCGTCTCACGGGAAAAATCGACCCGCCAGTCCTCGTCCACCAGGGTGGCGGTGCCGAAGGGCGCGCAGCGGGTGAGGTAGCACAGGCGCTTGCCGCAATGGGCGTAGAGGGTGCGACTGTCGGACAGCAGCATGTTGAACACGCCGAGCCCGTGGAGTTCGGCGCAGAGGTCGGCCACCGCCCGGTCGAGCTGGGCCGAGGTCGGCAGTTTCGGCCAGCGCGCCTGCAACTGGTCCATCATCCAGCAGAAGGCGTGTTCGCTGTCGGTGGAGCCCACGGGCTTGAACCAGGTCAGCGGCCAGCCCTTCACGCCGCGCAGCTGCCCGTTGTGGGCGAAGGTCCAGCGCCGGCCCCACAGCTCCCGGCTGAAGGGGTGGGTGTTCTCCAGCGCGACCCGGCCGCGGTTGGCCTTGCGCACGTGGGCGATGACGATGCGGCTCTTGATGGGAGCGTTGCGCAGGAGCTTGGCGAGTTCCGAGCGCGCGCTCGGCTCGGGCTCGTGGAAGGCGCGGCAGCCGCGCCCCTCGTAGAAGCTGATCCCCCAGCCATCCGCATGCGGCCCGGTCTCGCCGCCCCGGCGGGCCAGCGCCGCGAAGGAGAAGCGGATGTCGGTGGGCACGTTCGCGCTCATGCCGAGCAGTTCGCACATGGTGTGGGGGCGATTTCTTTGGAAGAAGGGAAAACCCGCAGCAGGCGGGCAGGCTTAAGGGCCTTTGCGGAATCCCACAACGCGCCTTCGCCTACAACGCCCCCTCGCGGATCGCTCCGGGGTCGGCCAGCGCATGCAGCAGCCGCGCCGCGTTGTGAGCAAAGCGCAGGGTCACGGCCTTGCGCCGGGCGCCGCTCAGGGGATGCTCCGGCCCCTCGCGCAGGATCATCGCCCCGAACGCATCGGCGACGATGAGGCCGGTCTCGGCCGGGATCAGCGACTCGGGCAGGGTCTCGGGGATCGCGAACAGGAAGCGGTCGCAATAGGCCCGGTAGTCCGGCCATTTCCTGTCGGCGCGAAAATCCGCCACGCTCGACTTGATCTCGACGATGGTGAGCCGCCCGGCCGGGCACAGGGCGATGACGTCGGCACGGCGCCCGCCCGCGAGGGTGAACTCGGGGATGGTGACGTGGCCCATCTCGCGAAACAGCCGCCGGACTCCGCGCTGGACCTGCAGCGCGGTGGCCGATTGCCGGCGGTCGGGGGGAAGGACGACGTGGGCGAGGGAGGCGGACATGCGCGGCGCGGGGGCGTGTGACGGCGTCCCGAAACGGGACGGCGCCCCTCAAGAATCAGGTCGCGGCGCCGTTGTCACCTGCGGCGTCGTTCCGTCAGCCCGCGCCTCACCCGCGAAAGTACGTGAACAGCCCGGCGCCGGGCGCCAGCATCGCGAAGGCCCAGACCAGGGCGGAGAGCACGTTGGCCACCTGGAACGGCATGCGGGCCACGCCGAAGGCGCCCGCGATCAGGGGCACCACCGCGCGGGCCGGCCCGAAGAACCGGCCGACGGCCACGCCCATGGCGCCCCAGCGCCGGCAGAAGTCCTCGCCGCGCGCCACCATGTCGGGGTACCGGCTCATCGGCCAGAGCCGCTTGGTGGCATCGGTGTAGTGGCGCCCGACCTCATAGGAGAGCCAGTCGCCGAGGATCGCGCCGAGGGCGGCGGCCAGCACCACCGGCCAGAACGGGATACCCACCGCCCCCATCAGCGCGCCGATTCCGATCAGCAGGACGGTGGAGGGCACCAGCAGCGACAGGAATGCCAGCGATTCGCAGAAGGCGAGCACCCCCACCACCAGGGGCGTCCACTCCTTGTTGGCTTCTACGAAGGCGAGGCTCGCGGTCTTGATGGCGTCGAGGTCGATGAAATCGAAGGTCATGTCGGCTTTCAGCAGATCGTGTCCGCTTTCAAAAGGTCATCGGCCGCCTTCATACGGGGGCGGGGTCGCACCGCAAGCCCGCAGATCGTTTCCCCGGCGGGCGGTGCAAGGACGCCACGAACCGGCTAGAGCGCGGGCTGCTCGCAAACGGTCGGCCCCCATGAACATCCTCTCGATCCAGTCGCACGTCGCCTACGGCCATGTCGGCAACGCCTCGGCGGTATTCCCGATGCAGCGCCTGGGCGTCGAGGTCTGGCCGATCCACACGGTGCAGTTCTCCAACCACACCGGCTACGGCGCCTGGCGCGGCAACGTCTTCGACGGGCCCTCCATCGAGGACCTCGTGGCGGGGATCGCCGAGCGCGGGGTGCTCGGCACCTGCGACGGGGTGCTCTCGGGCTACATGGGGTCGGCCGACATCGGCACCGCCATCGTGCGGGCGGTGGCGGCGGTGCGGGCCGCCAACCCGAAGGCGCTCTATTGCTGCGACCCGGTGATGGGCGACACCGACCGGGGCGTCTACGTCCGCCCCGGCATCCCCGACTTCATGCGGGGCCAGGCGGTACCCGCCGCCGACATCGTCACCCCCAACCAGTTCGAGCTCGACCACCTCTCGGGCCTGGCCTCCACCAGTCTCGCGGCGGCCAAGCGCGCCGTCGCGACGGTCCAGGCGATGGGGCCGCGGGTGGTACTGGTGACCTCGCTCGTCACCGATGCGACGCCGGCCGATGCCATCGACCTCCTGGCGGCCGAAGGCGGCGCGTACTGGCTCCTGCGCACGCCCCGGCTCGACCTCGGCGTCAACGGCGCCGGGGATGCCATCGCGGCGCTGTTCCTGGTGCATTACGCCCGCACCGGCTCGGCCGCGGTCGCGCTGGGGATGGCGGGCGCCTCGGTCTACGGCCTCCTGCGCCGCACGGCGGAGGCCGGCTCGCGCGAGATCCTCACGGTGGCGGCCCAGGACGAGTTCGTGACCCCGACGACGACGTTCCCGGTCACGCCGGTGTAGCGGCGCCGGCCTCCTGCGCCGGCGCCAGCACGGCGGGCGAGAGGGAGGGGATCACTGCGGCCGGCGGCCCCGAGGCGACGATGCGGCCGGCTTCCAGCACGTGGACCGTGTCGGCCCGCTCGAGGCTCGCCAGCCGGTGGGCGATGAGGATGAGGGTGCGCCGGCCGGTGAGCGCATCGAGGGCGGCCATCACCGCCGCCTCGGTCTCGCCGTCGAGGGCGGAGGTGGCCTCGTCGAACACGATCACGTCGGGGTCGTGGTAGAGGGCCCGCGCGATGCCGAGGCGCTGGCGCTGGCCGCCGCTGAGCCGGGCGCCGCGCTCGCCGACGCGCTCGCCGTAGCCGCCGGGCAGGGCGGCGATCACCGCGTCGAGGCCGGCCAGGCCGGCGGCCCGGCGCACGGCGTCGTGGTCGACGGCCTCGGGCGGGACGCCGAGCGCGATGTTCTCGGTGACGGTGCCGTCGATCAGGAACACGTCCTGGGGCACGTAGCCGACCCGGTTCTGCCAGGCCGGCAGGGTCGCCTCGTCGAGGAAGACGCCGTCGACGGCAATGGTGCCCGAGGTCGGCGTCAGGATGCCGAGGACGAGGCCGACGAGCGTCGACTTGCCCGAGCCCGTGCGCCCCACGAGGCCCACCGTGGTGTGGGCGGGGATCGTCAGGTCGAGGGCCGAGAGCGTCCGCCGGCCGGGCTCGTAGTCGAACGACACGCCCGCCAGCCGGATCTCGCGGGCGAAGGGGAGGGTGTCACCCGTGCGCGGCGGCACGCTGCGCTCGCCGGCGAGTTCGTCCACCACCACCCGCACCGCCGGCAGGTAGAACCGCAGCAGCGACAGCGACAGGAAGATGTTCTGGAAGGCCGGCAGCATCCGGTAGCCGGCGAAGGCGAACAGCCCGAGCAGCGGCAGCAGCCCGGCGGTGTCGAGCCCCTGCGACAGGGCGAACAGCACCACCGCGACGACGCCGCCGAAGGCCAGCGATTCCATGACGAACCGGGGAAGCTGGCCGGTGAGGAGACTGGCGGCGGTGGCCTTGGCGTAGGCGCGGGCGGGACCGTCGAAGCCGGCGGCGAAGGCCTCGGCCCGGCCGTAGAGCTTGAGTTCGGTCAGCGCCCCGAAGGTTTCCTGCACCACCCGGTAGCGCCGCTCGTTGTCGGCCACGGCCTTGGCCCCCAGCCGCGCGAGGCGGGCGCGCATGACGAGGTAGAGGGCGACGTAGAGGCTGCCGAAGCCGCCGCCGAGGATGAGGGCGAGCCGCGGCGCATAGGCCATCAGGAAGCCGATCACGGCCAGCGCCGAGAAGCTGCGCGAGGCGATGACGGTGGCCGGCGTCAGCACGCCGACCACGAGGCGGTCGGTCTCGCTGAGCACGTTCTTGGCGAGTTCGGCGCTGTTGGCGCGGGCGAAGAACAGGCGCTCGCGGGCGAGGTAGCGGGCGAGCAGGCGCCGTGCCAGGCCGTATCCGGTGAGGTTGGTGAACAGCAGCGTCGCGAAGGTGAGCCCGGCGTTGATCAGGCTCGTCGTCAGGATGGCGAGCAGCGCCGCCGCCCCCATCGCCATCAGGAAGGTGCGGTCGTCGGTCAGTCCCATCGTGGTGCGCAGGGCGGCCAGATACGGCACCTTGGCCGCCGCCGAGGGATCCCCGACCAGCGTCAGGAACGGCACCACCGAGGCGACGCCCACCACCTCGAACAGGGCGGCGAAGGCCAGCCCCATCGCCAGCAGGGCGAGCCGCCGCCGCTCGTGGGGCCGCAGGATGCGGACGAGGTCGATCAGCGCGCGCATCGCGGATACGGGCTTTCGGTCACGGCCGTGGCGGGGCGGGGGCGGTCCATCTGGCTCAGCGCGATAGAGGCGGGGCGCGCCGGTGTCCATGGCGCGGGGGGGAGGGGGCTCTGGCCGGTGGCCTGGCGGGAGGCTGCACCCCCCAAAAGCCTGGCGCGGGCCGCGACGATTGGAGAAAGGCTTAAACCAATCTTGATCTATGTGTTGAATTCTGTCCGCATGAGTTGGCGCATCGTCGAAAACTGCCTTCTGTCCGCCGCCATAGCCTTCGTGCTGCCGCTCCTGGCGGTCTCGCCCGCTCGCCCCGGCGCGGCGGTCCTCGTCCTGGTGGCGCCCTGGGCCGCGCCCGACCGGGCGATCGGCCTGATCGCAGCGGCCGAGGGTCAGATCGTGCGCGGAACGGCGATGTCCTGGCTCGCCGTGGCCCGATCGGACCGGCCCGATTTCGCGGCGAGGCTGAGGCGGGCCGGTGCCTGGATGATCTTCGATGCGTCCGGGGTCGGCGGTTGCGACCCGCAGGGGCGAGACGAAACCAAAGCGAGAGACTGACGAGATGCACGAAGCGATCAGCACATCCGGCGATACCCTCCATCGCATCCGGTCCTCGGCCGGTTTGGCGATGATCGGGTTCCTCTGGGCCAACGCGGTCCTGGTGGTCGGCGCCAACGTCTGGCGGGAGACCTTCGCCGCGCCGGGGCTCGCCGGTGCCTCGCTGGCGCTCGCGGCGGTGCCGACCTGGCTGGCCTACCGGACCCCGGCCGACCCGCGCACCCGCATCGTCGCCAGCATGGCCCTGGCCGCGCTCGTGGCGGTGCTGGTGGCGGTGTTCCAGCCCGCCGGCGGTGCGCCCACCATCCAGGGCGACCTGCACATGTACTTCTTCGCCTGCCTCGCCATCACCGCCGCCTTCGTCGACTGGAAAGCCCTGGTGGCCTTTTCCACCGTCGTGGCCGTGCATCATCTCGGCCTGTCGCTGCTGATGCCGAGCCTGGTCTTCCCGAACGGGGGCGGCCTCGACCGTGTCGCCGTGCACGCCGTGATCCTGGTGGCCCAGACCGCGGTGCTGGCGTGGCTGGTGTTCCAGGTCCAGGCCGGGCTGGCCGCGGGCGATGCCCTCGTTCGGACCAGGGGCGAGAAGGACGAGGCCGACGCTCTCCGGGCGGAGGCGCAGGCCCTGGCGCGCAAGGAGGAGGTTCGCGCCGCGGCGGTGGAGGGCCGGGTGCGCGCGTTCCAGGGGGCGGTCGCCGGCGTCGTCGCGGCCATCGAGGCGGCGCTCGGCCGGATGGGGGCGAGCACCGCCGCGATGGTGGAGGTCGCAGGACGCACCGCCGCGGATACCGACGACGCCACCGACTCGTCCCGCCGCGCCGGGCAGAACGTCAGCCGCGTGGCATCCACCTGCGGCGGCCTGACGGCGGCGGCCGAAGAGATCGCGCAGCATCTGGCGGCGACCAACGCCGTCACCCGCGCCGCCGGCGAGGAAGCCCGCCAGACCGGCGAGACCGTCGCCAAGCTCATGGCCTCCGTCGAGAGGATCGGCTCGGTGATCACCACCATCCGCTCGGTCGCCGAGCAGACCAACCTCCTCGCCCTCAACGCCACCATCGAGGCGGCGCGGGCCGGCGAGGCCGGGCGGGGCTTTGCCGTGGTCGCCGCCGAGGTCAAGGAGCTCGCCGGCCAGACCGCCCGCTCCACCGAGGAGATCGCCGCGCAGATCCGCGACGTGCAAGGCGCCACCGAGCAGTCGGTGGCCTTCATGCGTGCCTTCGCCACGCGCATCGGCGACGTCGAGCGCACCGCCGGCGCCATGGTCGAGGCGATCGACCGGCAGCGCGCGGCGACGCGTGCGATGGGCACCGACATCGAGGCTGCCCTCGACGACGCACGCGCCGCCACGACGCAGGTGACGGCGGTCTCCCAGGCGCTCGGCACCACCGAGGCCGCCATCGGCGACGTCCAGGGCTCGGCCGATGCCGTCCACCGCCAGGTCGAGATCCTGCGGGAGGTCACCGCCGGCTTCGTGCGCGATCTCGACGCCGCCTGAGAGCGAAGGCGCGCCGCCGCCGGTGCGGCGGAGGCCTTCGACCGGCGATCGCCGCCGGGACGGGCCGTCCCGCTTTCTCCCGCGCGACCGGCGATGCGCCCCTCGCCGCGGCCCGTCCTCCCGTGGGATACCGTCGGGGCGCCAAGGCAGCCATGCCGCGGCGCGGGTTTTCGAGGGGAAGCCGGTTTTCGTCGGGAAACCGATGACCACTTTCCCCGATACCCGCTCTGGGACGGAGGATCGATGGCACGCAAGCGCAGACGGGCGACCGCCGAGATCCTGGTGGAGGCGCTCTGGCGGCTGGGACACGATGCGGCCGCCGTCGATCTCGCGGCCCTCCAGGCCCGGCTCGGCCTGCCCGACGTCGACGGGTGGGTCGAGGACGAGGCGGTGGCGCAGGCACTGGCGGCGCGGGCGCCGGTGCCGGCCGAGCGCGTGGCCGAGGTGGTCCGCGCATGTCCCGGAATCAGGGGCGGGCTCGGCCCGGACGGGGGTCCGGAGTGGCGCGTGACCGCGACGATCCCGATCCTCGACGACGGCCGGGCGGACCTGCGCATCGACGCGACGCCCGAGCCCGGCGCCGTCGAGATCCTCGATGCCATGGCACGGCGCAACGATCCGAGCTGGCGGCGCGACGAGCTCGTCCGGCTCGTGGCGGCCGCGCAGGCGGGGATCGAGCGCGCCCTGCGCCGGCCGGTGGAGCGCCTGCGCGGCCAGGTCGCCGCGGACCTCGCCGAGGTCGGCGCCGACGCCGTCACCTACATCGCCCACCTCGACCGCTCGCTGCGCTCGCGCCGCTTCGCCTACGGCCCCGACCTGCCGGGCGCCCTCATCGAGACCCTGAAGCCGGTGCGCAGCCGCGGGCGGGTGCTGGCGCAGGAAAACTCCCGCCAGCGCCGCCTGCGCGACCGGATCGGCTTTGCCACCTACATCGACCGCTTCAGCGCCGCCCGCCGGCTCGGGCGGCGCATCGTCTTCCACATGGGGCCGACCAATTCGGGCAAGACCTACGCCGCGCTGCGCCATCTCTCGCAGGCCGCCACCGGCTGCTACCTCGCGCCCCTGCGCCTCCTGGCACTCGAGAACTACGAGACCCTGGTCGAGCGCGGCCTGCGCGCCGGCATGGTCACCGGCGAGGAGGTGCTGGGCGAGGCCGACCCGAGCCACACCGCCCGCACCATCGAGACCGCCGACCTGCGCCGCCCGGTGGACGTGGCGGTGATCGACGAGATCCAGATGATCATGGACCCGGACCGCGGCTGGGCCTGGACCAACGCGCTGTTCGGCATTCCCGCCCGCACGGTCGTCGTCTGCGGCTCGGAGGACGCGCTGTCCTACGTGCGCCGCGCCGCGGAAGCGGCCGACGAATCCCTCGACGTGGTCGCCTTCGCGCGCAAGACGCCGCTCCACCTGATGGACGAGCCGGTGCCCCTCGATCGCGTCGAGGCCGGCGACGCCGTCGTCGCCTTTTCGCGTCGGGCCGTCCACGAGAACCGCCAGGCGCTCATCGCCGCCGGCCACAGCGTCGCGACGATCTACGGCGCACTCTCGCCGGAGGTGCGCCGGGCCGAGGCCGCCCGCTTCCGGTCGGGGGAGGCACAGGTGCTGGTGACCACCGACGCCGTGGGCATGGGCCTCAACCTCGGGCCGCTCAAGCGCGTCGTGTTCTCGGCGGTGCGCAAATGGGACGGCACTGCCGATCGCCCGCTGACCCACTCGGAGATCCGGCAGGTCGCCGGCCGGGCCGGACGCTACGGCCACCAGGAGGCGGGCTACGTCGCCGCCCTCGACGAGACCGGGATCGCGCCGTTGCGGGCCGCCCTGGGCGGTGCCCTGACCGCGCCGGCGGCGGACCCGCGCTTCTACGTCCGGCCCGACCTCATCGCCATCGAGGCCCTGGCCGCGGAGATGGGCACCCAGAGCCTGCACGCGGTGCTGAGCCGGTTCGCGCTCGCCACCTTCTACGAGGGCTCGCCGTTCCAGCCCGCCGACCAGGCCGAGATGCTGGCGGCGGCCGTACGCACCGACCGGGTTCCCCTCGCCCTGGCCGACAGGTTCGTCTTCGCGGTCTGCCCGATCGACCGGCGCGACGCCGTCTCGGTGGCGGTCCTCGACCGCTGGATGGAGGCGTGTTCGCTCGGCGCGGCGGTGCCGGCGCTGCGGCCGGGCGCGTCCGGCGACCTCGCCGAGCAGGAGCGACTGGTCAAGCTCGCCAGCGCCTATCTCTGGCTCGGGCGCCGCTTTCCGGACGTCTTCGTCGCCCTCGACGAGATGCGGGCGATGCGCGGGGCCGCCAACGCGGCGATCGAGGCCTACCTCGTCGCCACGGCCGCCTCGAAGGCCACCGGCCGCCGCCCGCGTGGCCCGACCCCGCAGGCCGCCCTCGCCGATACGGATGGTTGAGACGGGTTCCGCTTGAATCAAGCGGGACCCGTCTCACCGAGCCCGCGCGGCGCCTGGGCGAAGCCCATGTCCGCATCACGACGTGATCAACCGGAAATGGCATGAGACCGACCGGCACTATCGTGCCGGTCGGGACCCGCGCGCGATTACAGCGGTGCAGACTTCTTCATCGCCATGCGGTGCATGACGGCAAGACCGAGCCAGGGACCGACGAAAACCAGGAAGTAGAAGAAGCTCATGCTCTCGCTCCCGTCCGAACGCAGCCGGAAATGTCCCGCTGCCCGGAACGATAAGTCATGAAGGCGGGGTGGAGTTCAACATGTCGGTCCCCCCGCGACGGCCGGCGATTCCGGGTGGGCGCGACGCCGGGGCGAAGTCGGTCCGTGACCCATGTCCCCTCGTCGCGCGTTGCCGCAGCACCCGACGAGTACCGGCAAGCGAGGAGAACACGATGAGCGACGGCGCCACCGCCAGCGATAGCCCCTTCATCCAGGGACGCAACGCCCGCCTCTATGGCAAGACCCGCGAGAGCTGCCCCTACGGCGAGGGGACCGACGACCGGGCCGCCTGGCTCCAGGCCTTCGACGAGGCGGCCGACGACGGCCGGGAGGGAACCCCGACCGCGGGCGACGCGACGCCGGCCTGAGGCCGGGTCACGTCCCGCGCGGCTTGGCCCGGCGGGTCGGCGGTTCGGCGATCGGGTCCTCGGGCCAAGGATGACGCGGGTAGCGGCCGCGCATGTCGGCCCGCACGCCGGCCCAGGAGCCGCGCCAGAAGCCGGGCAGGTCGCGGGTGATCTGGATCGGGCGGGAGGCCGGCGAGAGCAGGTGAAGCACCAGGGGCACCCGCCCGCCGGCCAACGCCGGATGGCGGTCGAGGCCGAACAGTTCCTGCACCCGCACCGCCAGCACCGGCCCGCCCTCCACCTCGTAGTCCACCGGGATGCGCGAGCCGGTGGGCACCTCCACATGGGTCGGGCAGGCGCTGTCGAGGCGGGCCCGCAGGTCCCAGGGCAGCAGCGCGAGCAGGGCGCGGCCGAGGGTGTCGGCGGGGATCGCGTCCACGCGCGTCACGCCGACGAGGTCAGGGGCGAGCCAGTCCGGTGCCGTCTCGGCCAGCGCCGCGTCGGACAGGTCCGGCCACGGCTCGCCCTCGGCCGCGCGCATGAAGCCGACGCGGGCCCGCCACTGCGTCAGGGCCGGCGTCCACGGCAGCGCCGCGATGCCGATCCGTGCGACCCCGCGTGCCAGGATCTCTGCCGAGGCCGCATCCGCCGGCACCGGCAGGGTGCGCTCGGCCAGCGTCACCGCACCCAGCCGGCGGGTGTTGCGGGCGCGTAGCGCCCGCGCCGCCGTGTCGAAGCTCACGGTGGTCGTCGCCTCGATCCGGTCGGAAAACAGGGCCTCGATCGCCTCCGAGGCGATGGCGGCCCCGGCCAGGATGCGGGCGTTGCCCGCGGCCCCCGCGAGGTCGGCCACCACGATGTAGGTCTCGCGTGCCAGCGCCGAGGCCGGATCGAGCCGTCCGCCGCGGCCGTTGGCGAGGACGAACTCGCCCTCGCGTCCCCGTGCCCTGGCGATCCGGTCCGGATAGGCGAGCGCCAGCAGCGGGCCGGCCTCGCGCAGATCGGGGCCGCCGCTGCGGTCGGGGTGTGACTCGGCCTGTCGCTCGGCCTGCCGCGCCCAGCCGTCGGCGAGCCGGCGCATGTCGGCGGCGCGCTGGCCGCGGTCGCGGGCGAAGCGGTCGACCCGCTCGGCGAGGTCGGCGCCGTCGCCGCCCAGGCCCCGTTCCACCAGCACGGCCGCCAGGCGCGCCGCCTGCGCCGCCGCGCCGAGGCCGGCCGCGCCCACCACCATGCGGGCCAGCCGTGGCGGCAGCGGCAGGGCGCGCAGGCGCCGCCCGGAGGCGGTGAGACGGCCCTCGTCGTCGATGGCCGCGATGGCCCGCAGCATGGCGCCGGCTTCGTTCAGCGCCGGGGCCGGCGGCGGGTCGAGGAAGGCCAGCGTGCGCGGGTCGAGGACGCCCCAGGACGCGCAATCGAGCACGAGCCCGGCGAGATCCGCGGCCAGGATCTCCGGCCGGCCGAACGGGTCGAGGGCCTGCGTGGCGGCCTCAGCCCAGAGCCGGTGGCAGACGCCGGGCTCGGTGCGCCCGGCGCGGCCCCGGCGCTGATCGACCGAGGCGCGCGAGGCCCGTGCGGTGACGAGGCGGGTCAGCCCCGTGGCCGGCTCGTAGAGCGGCACCCGCGCCAGCCCGGAATCCACCACGATGCGCACGCCCTCGATGGTCAGCGAGGTCTCGGCGATGCTGGTGGCCAGCACCACCTTGCGCCGGCCCGCCGGAGCGGGGGAGACCGCCCGGTCCTGCTCGGCCGGGGTCAGGGCGCCGTAGAGGGGCGCGACCTCGGTGTCGGCCGGAACCCGCCCGTCGAGGAGCCCGGCGACGCGGCGGATCTCGCCCTGGCCCGGCAGGAAGGCGAGCACCGAGCCCGGATCGGCCCGCAGGGCCCGCAGGATCGCCTCCGCCATCGCGTCCTCGATGCGTCCGTCGGGAGAGCGGGGATGGTGGCGGGTCTCGATTCCGAAGGCCCGGCCTTCCGATTCGATCACGGGGGCCTCGCCCAGGAGCCGCGCGACGCGGGCCCCGTCGAGGGTCGCCGACATGACGAGGATGCGCAGGTCCGGCCGCAGGGCCCCCTGCGCGTCGAGGGCCAGCGCCAGGCCGAGGTCGGCGTCGAGGGAACGCTCGTGGAACTCGTCGAACAGGACCGCGCCGACCCGCGCGAGCTCCGGATCGTCGAGGATCATGCGGGTGAACACGCCCTCGGTCACCACCTCGATGCGGGTGCGGGAGGAGACCTTCGAGCCCAGGCGCACGCGCAGGCCCACGGTCTCGCCGACCGCTTGGCCCAGCGTCGCGGCCATGCGCTCGGCCGCCCCCCGGGCTGCGAGGCGGCGCGGCTCCAGCACGATGATGCGGGCCCTCTCCTCGAGCCAGGGCGCGTCGAGCAGGACGAGCGGGACGCGGGTGGTCTTGCCCGCGCCCGGAGGCGCCACCAGGACTGCGCTCGTCGCTCTCTCCAGGGTCGCCCGCAGGCGGGGCAGCACCGCATCGATGGGGAGCGGGTGGTCGGTCGGGGCGGGAGTCACCGGTGCCATGGTCCAGGCTCCTGCGACGCGGTTTCGCGAACCGCAAGGGGGCGTGCCGGCGCGACGGCGACGGTGGCTCGGACGGGCGCGGCGGACCGACACGTCGGGCGCGGCGTAACAATCCGATGCGCGCCCTTCAAAAATCCGAATGGCCTCAAGGCTTTGTATACACCGTTTTCATGTGCGCGATGTCGGATTTCCGGGAACAGGTCGCGCACAAGCGACTTATCAGGCCGGCGCGGTATCGCGCGGACCGACCGGATTGGACGACATGAACAAGCTGACCCTCACCCTCGCCGCGAGCCTGATGCTCGGCGGTCTCGGCCTCACCACCGCCTCCGCCGCTCCCGCCGTGCCGGCGGCCGCGACCCTCGCCGAGGGCCTGGCCACCACCGATGTCGCCTACCGCGGCAGCTACGGCGCCCGCCATCGCCACGGCTACCGCAACAAGATGCGCCGCCGGCAGCCGCGCATGATGAGCGACCCGAATTCCCGCAACCCGTCGCAGCCCGGCTACCAGCAGCAGAAGGGCAACACCTCGGGCGGCCCGCGCTACTGAGGTCAGGCGGAAGGCCGGCGCACCGCCGGCCCCGATCCGACCGGAGATATGGGGTCGATCCGTCGAGGGCCGATGCGGCGACGCATCGGCCCTCGTCGCGTCTCCAGGGCCTCCACAGGCCAATGCCGGCGCCGCGCTGAAACGCGACCCGGGGTCTGATACCGTCACGCCATGTCCGAGCGTGCCGCCCGATCCCAGTCGAAGATCCCGCCTGTGCCGGACGGGCCCGCCCCCTTCGACAGGGCCGGCGCCACGCCGATGATGGCCCAGTACATCGAGATCAAGGCCGCCAACACCGATTGCCTCCTGTTCTACCGGATGGGGGACTTCTACGAACTGTTCTTCGAGGACGCCGAGATCGCCTCGCGGGCTTTGGGCATCGTGCTGACCAAGCGCGGCAAGCACGGCGGCGCCGACATCCCGATGTGCGGCGTGCCGGTGGAGCGGGCCGACGATTACCTCAGCCGCCTGATCGCGCTCGGCCACCGCGTCGCCGTCTGCGCCCAGACCGAGGACCCGGCCGAGGCCAAGAAGCGCGGCCCGAAATCGGTGGTGAACCGCGCCGTGGTGCGCCTCGTCACCCCCGGCACCATCACCGAGGAGCGGCTGCTCGATCCGGGCCGGGCCAGCATCCTGCTCGGCCTCGGGCGCCGCAAGAACCCGGACGGCGGCTTCGCCTACGGGCTCGCCGCCATCGATATCTCGACCGGGCGGTTCTCGCTCAGCGAGGTCGACGGCAGCGAACTCGCCGCGGCCATCGCCCGGCACGAGCCGCGCGAGATCGTCCTCTCGGAGGCGATCCACGCCGATCCCGGCCTCGCCCGGCTGTGGCGCGAGATCGCCGCCGCGGTGACGCCGCTGCCCCAGGCCGAACTCGAACCGGCCTCGGCCGAGCGGCGCATCCGCGAGCAGTTCGGCGTCTCCACCCTCGACGGGTTCGGTACGTTCGGCCGGGCCGAGATCGCCGCGGCCGGCGCGGTGCTCCTCTACATCGCCCGTACGCAGATCGGCGCCCGCCCGGCCCTGTCGCCGCCGACCCGCGAGGCCAGCGGCGCCACGCTCTCCATCGATGCGGCCACCCGCGCCAACCTCGAACTCACCCGCACCCTCTCGGGCGAGCGGGCCGGGAGCCTGCTCGCGGCCATCGACCGGACCGTGTCGGCCGGCGGCGCGCGGCTGCTGGCCGAGCATCTGGCCGGTCCGCTCACCGATCTGGCCGCCATCGGCCGTCGCCACGCGGCGGTCGCGGTCTTCGTGGACGACGGGGTGTCGCGCCGGGCCTGCCGCGAGATCCTGGCCCGCGCCCCCGATCTCGCCCGCGCCCTCTCGCGGATCGGGTTGGGGCGCGGCGGCCCGCGCGATCTCGCCGCCCTTCGGGACGGCCTCGACGCGGCCGGGGCGCTGGCCGACCGGCTCTCCGGCGTGGGCGCGCTGCCGGACGTCCTCGCCGGGATCGCCGAGACCCTGGCGCGGGTCGACCCCGACCTCGTCGACACCCTGCGCGCGGCCTTGGCCGACGAGCTGCCGCTCAACCGCCGCGACGGCGGCTTCGTGCGCGCCGGCTACGACGCCGAGATCGACGAGACCCGTCTCCTCGGCCAGGATTCCCGCAAGGTCGTGGCTGCCCTCCAGGCCCGCTACGCCGAGGAGACCGGCTGCCGCACCCTGCGCATCAAGCACAACCACCAGCTCGGCTACTACATCGAGGTGCCCCAGGCGGTGGGCGAGACCTGCCTCAAGGGTCCGATGCGCGAGACCTTCGTGCATCGCCAGACCATGATCGACGCGATGCGGTTCACGAGCGTCGAGCTCGGCGCCCTCGAATCGAAGATCTCGGGCGCCTCGGAGCGGGTGCTGGCCCTGGAGGGCGCGATCTTCGACGCGCTGGCCGCACGCGTGATGGGGCAGGCCACCACCATCGCCGCCTGCGCCGAGGCGCTCGCGGGCCTCGACGTCACCGCCTCCCACGCCGAACTGGCGGTGGAGCTCGACTGGACCCGGCCGTTCGTCGACGACGGCTTCGCCTTCGTCGTGCAGGGCGGGCGCCACCCGGTGGTGGAGGCGGCCCTGCGCCGGGCCGGCGAGCCCTTCATCGCCAACGATTGCGACCTCTCCGGCGAGGGCCGGGGGCGCATCCGCCTCATCACCGGCCCCAACATGGGCGGCAAGTCGACCTTCCTGCGCCAGAACGCCCTCATCGCCGTGCTGGCGCAGATGGGCGCCTTCGTGCCGGCGGCCCGGGTCCACCTCGGGGTGGTCGACCGCCTGTTCTCGAGGGTCGGCGCCGCCGACGACCTGGCGCGCGGGCAATCGACCTTCATGGTCGAGATGGTGGAGACCGCCGCGATCCTGAACCAGGCGACCCGGCGCTCCCTCGTCGTCCTCGACGAGATCGGGCGCGGCACCGCCACCTTCGACGGGCTCTCCATCGCCTGGGCCTGCCTCGAACACCTGCACGAGCAGAACGGCTGCCGGGCCCTGTTCGCCACCCATTTCCACGAACTGACGGCGCTCGGCCAGCGCCTCACCCGCCTCGACAACGCCACCCTGAAGGTGACCGAGCACAAGGGTGCCGTGGTGTTCCTGCACGAGGTCGTGCCCGGCGTGGCCGGTCGCTCCTACGGCCTGCAGGTGGCGCGCCTGGCCGGCCTGCCGGCCGGCGTGGTGGCGCGTGCCGGCGCCATCCTCAAGAACCTGGAGACGGCCGAGCGCGACCGCCCGAACCGCCCGCGCATCGACGACCTGCCGCTGTTCGCCAGCCTCGCCCCGCCGCCGCCGCTGCCGGAACCCGCACCGGCCGACCCGCTGGGCGATCTCCTCGACACCATCGATCCCGACGCCCTGACCCCGCGCGAGGCCCTGGAGGCGCTCTATCGCCTCAAGGCGCAACGCCAGGGGGGCGGGCCCGGGTGAGGATGCCGCCACCGGCCGCGCGGGCCATGCCAGGCGGCCTTGCGTTCAATGGCTCATCAGGCAGCAGATCGGGATGCGCTCCAGCAGGGTGCGGGTGACGCTGCCGAAGATCACCTCCCGCATCCTGGTATGGCCGTAGGCTCCGGCGACGATCAGGTCGGCACCTTCCCGTTGCGCGATCGCGATGACCTCGGCGGCGACGCCGAGCTTCGGAGGCGGCCGCAGGACGGTGGTGGCGGTGACGCCGTGCCGGGACAGATAGGCCCGGGTCTCGCCGGCGCCCGTCCAGTCGGCCTCGTCGCCGAGGGCGACGATCAGCACTTCCTCGGCCATCCGCATGAACGGGAGCCCGTCCGATACGGCGCGGCGCGCTTCGCGGGTGTCCTTCCAGGCGACGACGATCCTGCGTGCGGCGAGGGTCTCGACGGACGGCGGGGCGATGAGCACCGGCCGGCCGAGGCGAAGCACCAGCTCGCCGGGCTCGATGGACGAGCACCAGTCCCCGGCGCCTTCTTCCCGGTACGGGTTGACCACGACGAGGTCGGCCGACCGGGCCTGCCGGACCAGGAACGCCATGGGATCGGTCTTGGCCGCGCGCCATTCGACATCGTCGGAACCGGCCGTGGCCTCGCGGAACCGTGCCTCGACCTGCGACAGCTCCTCGGACGCGCGGGTGCTGGCCTGGTCCACGAACTGGCTGCTGATGTAGGCGCCCCGGCCGTACAGGTGCTGCGGCAGGGCCTGCCGGGCCGCGAGCCCGATCAACCGGGCCTCGAAGCGTCGGGCCAGGGTGCTGGCGAGCCGCAGGCGCACGGCCGCGGACGCCCCGAGGTCCAACGGAACCATCACGCTCGCGAACGCCATGACCGACCCCTCGCGGCCTCCCAGGTCCGGCAGGCGCGCCGGAGGATGGGGCCGTGGTTCAGCCTACTGCGGACGCGCCCTCCCGGCGAGGCCCTACGCAAGCAATCTCAGATCACCGTGCAGCCCCAAGGTCCGGCCCGGACCGGCCCGTGCGCGTCCCGGCCCCGATCCGCTCCCGACGCGACGCTTGACCGCGCCCGCACGACCATGCTGCGCTTGTCGGCGCACCGCGGAACAGCCTGCGGCACGGACCGACCCACCCATGACCCGACACGCCGATACCGTCCCGCCGGACTATTTCACCAACCTCTACGCCACCAATCCCGACCCGTGGAATTTCGAGACCAGCGCCTACGAGACCGCGAAGTACGACGCGACCCTCGCCGGCCTGTCGCGGCCGACCTACGACGCGGCCGTCGAGATCGGATGCTCCATCGGCGTTCTGACCCGGCGGCTGGCCCCGCGCTGTCGCGACCTCCTCTCCCTCGACGTGGCCGCCCCCGCCATCGCCGCCGCCGCGGCACGCTGCGCCGACCAGCCCCACGTGCGGTTCGCGCAGATGGTGGTGCCCGGGCAATGGCCCGAGGGGCGCTTCGACCTCGTGATGCTGTCCGAGGTGCTCTATTTCTTCAGCGACGACGACATGGCCGCCCTGATGGCGCACCTTCGTATCGCCCTCGTCCCCGAGGGTGAGGTGGTGCTCGTGAACTTCCTCGGCGAGACCCATTATCCCAACACCGGGGACGGGGCGGCCGAGGCCGTCATCGCCCTCGGGCACGACTGGCTCGACCTCGTCCGCCAGGAGCGCACCGAACGCTATCGCCTCGACGTCCTGCGCCGCCGTCCCGTGACCGCGCCGGTCGCCTGAGGGCGTCACCCTGAGCGAGCGGGGCCCGCGAGGCGGAATCCCTCGACCCGGCCGCCGCCGGGTTCGGCACCCGCGCGCAGGGCGGCGACGTAATCCAGCGCGGCCATGACCGTCCGTTCGGAATAGGGCTTGGCGATCACCCCGATGGCCCCGGCGAAATCCTCGGGGATGCGCTTGTCGTTGGCGGTCATGAAGATGAGGGTGATGCGCGGGTCCGCACTCAACGCCTCCGACACGCGGACCCCGGTCGGACCGTCCATGAGGTGGATGTCGACGAAGGCCACGTCGGGCACGCCAGCGAGGCCCAGGGCGATCGCCTCGGCGGAACCGACCGCCGTGCCGATCACCTCGTGCCCGAGATCCTGGAGGAGGCTGCCGAGTTCGAGGGCGATCAGCGCCTCGTCCTCGACCACCAGGATGCGCAGCGCGCTCAAACGCGGCCGCCGGTGCGGACGAGGTCGGGTCCTGCCGCGGGATCAGGCACCCTTGAGCCTGACGCCGTCGAGGGGGACGGCGATGGCTACGCAGGTGCCCGGGTTGGTCTCGGTCCAGGCGATGGTGCCACGCAGCTGCCGCACCACCATCTCGGCCAGCGACCGCCCGAACCCGGCAGGGTTCGGCGTCCCGGCCCCGATCCCGATGCCGTCGTCCTCGATCCGCACGTTGAGGATGTTGCCCTCGCGGCGCGCCACGATGGAGACGCGGCCCTCGCGGTCGCCCGGGAAGGCATGCCGGATCGCGTTGCTGGCGATCTCGTGCATCAGGAGCGCCAGCGGGGCGGCCATGGCGGCGGAAACCGAGACCTCGTCGAACTCCGCGCTCACGGTTGTGCGCTTGCGGTCCACGGTCGCGGTGAGGTCGCCGAGGAAGTCGTCGGCGAAGTCCTTGATGTTGAACTGCGTCGCGTCGCCCGCGGAATACAGCATCCGGTGCGCGGTGGAGAGGGCGCCGACCCGCTCGGCCATGGCCTCGAGGGCGTCGCGGGCCTCGCCGAGCGGGGTCCGCCTGGCCTTCAGCAGCATCAGCGAGGAGATGACCTGGAGGTTGTTCTTGACGCGGTGGTCGACCTCGTGGAGCAGCGCGGTCTTCTGCTCCAGCGCCGCCTCGAGGGCCGAGGTGCGTTCGCGGACCTGCCGTTCGAGTTCGGCGTTGGCGTCCGCCATGGCCGCCTCGAGGCGATGCTTCTCCGTCATGTCGGCCTGGGCGGCGAAGTAATAGGCCACCGCCCCCTCCTCGTTCCGGACCGGCGCGATGGTCATGCCGTTCCAGAAGGCCGAGCCGTCCTTGCGGTAGTTCAGGATCTCGACGTCGATGGGAGAGCCCGCCGCCACCGCCTCCGTGATGCGGCTGACGGTGCCCGCGTCGGTATCCTCGCCCTGGAGCATGCGGCAGTTGCGCCCCTCGATCTCCTCGCGGGCATAGCCGGTGAGGGCGAGGAAGGCGTCGTTCACCCAGATGATCGGGTTGTCGGGCAGGCGCGGATCCGTCACCACCATCGGTGTCCGGCTGGCGCTGAAGGCCGAGACGAATGTCCCGGCGCCGACCTTGCGGACCTGATCGTTCGAGTCGTTGTCGTTGGCCATCCCGTTCCGACCCGAAACCCTGCTCCGAGCAATGGCGCCGTCGACGGACCGTGCCCGATCTGATGTTTCACGACCTTTCCCGACGCGCAAGTCAGCATCGGCGCGGGCGAGACCTTCCCTGCGTCCCTGATCAATTGACATTACGGTGCGCCGATCTCCACAGTCGAACAACTCTAGCGATGGATGGCCTTGGGCCGGAGCCATGCTGGCAGGGTTTCGCGGTCATCGCATGTCCTGGCGTGCGAACCGGTCGCCGGGACGGCGCCGGCGGAATCCGCCGTGTCGGTTTTCTCTTGGCGGCGGTCTGGGCTAACGAGAGCCACGATCATCCGCCATCAAGGGTCGTCGCGACCCGGGAGTTCCACACGATGGCCAACAGCGTTGTGCACGAGGCTTCCGAATCCTCGCCGCCGCGGCCGTTCCGCCTGCGCGACATCGTCGAGGATCCGCGCATCCTGCTGATGCTGGCCCTCGGGTTCTCGTCCGGCCTGCCGCTGCTCCTGGTGCTCGGCACCTTCTCGACCCGGCTCGCCTTCTCCGACGTCGACATCAAGGCCATCGGCCTCTTCAGCTATCTCGCGCTGCCCTACACCCTGAAGTTCCTCTGGGCCCCGATCATCGACCAGTTCGACGTGCCGGTGCTCACCCGCCGGTTCGGCCGCCGCCGGGCCTGGATGATCGCCACCCAGATCGCCGTCGCCCTCTCCCTGACGCTGATGGCCTTCGCCGACCCGGCCACCAGCCTCGCGCTGCTGGGGCTCGGCGCCTTCCTGGTGGCTTTCTGCGCCGCCACTCAGGACGTGGTCATCGACGGCTGGCGCATCGATGCGGCCGGCACCGACCTGCAGGGGGTGATGGCCGCCACCTCGAACCTCGGCTACCGCCTCGCGCTGATGTCGGCGGGTGCCGGCGCGCTGTTCATGGCGAGCTACGCCGGCTGGACCGCCGCCTACCTGACCATGGCCGCCCTGATGGGGGTCGGCATCCTCGCCGCCCTGTTCGCGCCCGCCTTCGACGCCAGGCACGCCACCGCACTGGCCGCCGCATCCCGCCCCGCCGCGGACGGCCGCAAGACAGCATGGTCGTTCCGCACCGCCGTGTTCGAGCCGTTGAAGGAGCTGCACACCCGCCTGGGAGTCGGCCTCTGGGCGATCCTGGTGCTCGTGGCCTTCTACCGGATGCCGGACTTCATCTCCGGCGTGATGGCGAGCCCGCTCTACCGGCAGGTCGGCTTCAGCCTCGTGGAGATCGGCACCGTGTCGAAGCTCTACGGCATCTGGATCGGCATCGCCGGGGCCTTCGCCGGCGGCTGGGCGATGACGCGGTTCGGCCTGTTCCCGACGCTCGTGGTGGGCGCCTTCCTGGGCGCCGCCTCCAACCTGTCGTTCTCCTGGCTGTCCTACGGCGGGCCGGAGGTCTGGCGGCTCACCACGGCGATCTCCGTCGACAACTTCTGCGGCTCCTTCGCCGGCATGGCGCTGATCGCCTACATGTCGAGCCTCACCGCGCCCGGCTTCGCGGCCAGCCAATACGCCCTGTTCTCCTCGCTCTACGCGTTGCCGGGCAAGCTGGTCGCGGGCACCTCCGGCTTCATCGCCTCGGCCTACGGCTACCCGGTGTTCTTCGCCTTCACGGCCGCCGTGGGCATCCCGGTGGTCATCCTCTGCCTGTTCGTCGGCCGGGCCGGCGAGCGCGCCGCCGTGGCGGTGCCGGAGCCCGATGCGGCGGTGGGGCTCGACGGCGACGGCCTGGCCCCGGCCGGGTTGCCCGCGGGGAACCATCCGCCGGGGCACGGGCTTGCGTCCCGGTAACGGCCTTTCATCCCAGGCCCGGCCTCACCATGCCGGTCCCCGATCCGCTACGCGCATGAGATGGCAGACGTGAGCATCGCTCTGATCACCGACGACAGCGTCACCCTTCCCGCCGCCCCCGCCGGCGCCCCCGGCCTCAGTGCGGACGATCGCGAGGCCCTGCGCCGGGCCGTGCTCGCCCTCGAGAAGCCGGGTCTGGCCGCCCGCCTCTCGGCTGCGGTGGGCGCGCCCCTCGACATGATCGGGCGCGCCTTGCCGGCCCCGGTCACCGATGTGGTGGCAAGGTCCACGGACGCCGCCATGCGCACCGCCCTGCGGATCGCCCTGGCGTCGCTGCCCGCAGCCAAGCCCGCCACCGGGCGCGACCTGATCGACGCTCTCGACACGCCCGCGCCCAAGCGGTTCGCCAACCTGTTCGGATCGAGCGAGACCAAGCACAAGGTCTTCGCCGGTCTGTCGGGCGCGGTGGGCGGTGCCTTCGGCCTCGCGACCCTGGCCGTCGAACTGCCGCTCTCCACCACGCTGATGCTGCGCTCCATCGCCGAGATCGCCCGCAGCGAGGGCGAGGATCTCGCCAAGCCCGAGAATGCGCTCGCCTGCATGCAGGTGTTCGCGCTCGGTGGGCGCGCGGGCGCCGAGACCTCCCTCAGCGACAGCGGCTACTTCGCCGTACGCGCCGCGCTGGCCAAGACCATGGCCGAGGCGGCCCGCTACGCCGGCAACAAGGCCCTCCTCGACGAGGCGGCCCCGGCCCTGATCCGGTTCTCGGCGCAGATCGCCTCGCGCTTCGGCCTCGTGGTCTCGCAGAAGGTGGCGGCCCAGGCCGTGCCGATCGTCGGCGCGGTCGGCGGGGCGGCGGTCAACGTCGCCTTCATGGACCATTTCCAGGCCACCGCCCGGGCCCATTTCACCGTCCGGCGGCTGGAGCGCGTCTACGGCCAGCCGGCGGTGCGGGCCGCCTACGAGTTGGAGCGGGCGGCGCTCGGCGCCTGAGGCTCACGCGCCGTAGCGGTCCTTCAGGAGGCGGTACACCAGCCGCGCGCCCTGGACCTCGCCGCCCTCCGGCCGGCCCGGCCTGGTGGTCGGGTTCCAGCCGTAGAGGTCGAGGTGCACGTGGCGGCGGGTCTTGGGCGCGAAACGGCGCAGGAACAGCGCCGCCGTGATCGCTCCGGCGAAGGGACCGCCCGAGACGTTGTTGATGTCGGCCACCTTCGAGTCGAGGAGCTTGGCGTAGGGCTTGTGCAGGGGCATCCGCCAGACCGGGTCGATCGCGCGGGCGCCCGCCTGCATCACGGCGCCGGCCAGATCCTCGTCCTCGGTGAAGAAAGCCGGCAGGTCCGGCCCCAGCGCCACCCGGGCCGCCCCCGTCAGGGTCGCGAAATCGACGATCAGGTCGGGTTCCTCTGCGTCGGCGAGGCAGAGCGCGTCGGCCAGGATCAGGCGACCCTCGGCGTCGGTGTTGCCGATCTCGACCGACAGGCCGGCCCGGCTCGCGAGCACGTCGCCGGGCCGGAAGGCGTTGCCGGCGACGGCGTTCTCCACCGCCGGGATGAGCAGGCGCAGGCGCAGCCTCAGGCCCGCCCCCATCACCATGTCGGCGGCGGCGAGCGCCGCGGCGGCCCCGCCCATGTCCTTCTTCATGAGCAGCATGCCGCTCGACGGCTTGATGTCGAGGCCGCCGGTGTCGAAGGCGACGCCCTTGCCCACCAGCGTCACGCGGGGCGCATCCGCCGGCCCCCAGGTCAGGTCGATGAGGCGCGGCGCCCGCGGCGAGGCGGCGCCGACCGCATGGACCAGGGGGAAGTCGCGGGCGAGATCCTCGCCCAGCGTGACCGCGACCGCGGCGCCGTGCCGTTCGGCCAGGGCCCGGGCCGCGGCCTCGATCTCGGCGGGGCCGAGATCGTTGGCGGGCGTATTGACGAGGTCGCGGCCCATGGCGACGGCGACGGCGATCCGCACGATCTCGGCGGCGTCGACGCCCTCGGGCGCCACGAGGCCGGGGCTCGGGCTCGCCGTCCTGTAGCGGGCGAAGCGATAGCCGCCGAGCAGCCAGGCGAGGGCGGCCTCGGCCGCGTCGAAGCCGTCGCGCGTCTCGAACCGATAGGTGCCGGGCGGCAGCAGGCCCGGCAGCTTGCCGGCGACGAGGCGGTCCTCTCCGGGTTCCCCGAGCCCGTAGAGGACGCGGGCGAGGGTGCCGTCCTCGCCGGGCAGGAGGACGATCCGCCCGGCCTTGGGCGTGAAGTCCACGGCCGTGCAATAGGCGCCCTGCGCCCGGCTCAAGGCGTCGCGCGCCGCCGGCCACTCCTCGAGCGTCAGGCAGGCGATCGGGGTCGCCGCGGTTCCGGGCGGCAGCAGTTCGGGCGGGCGAGAAGGCATGGGCCGGCGGGGCTTTAGGGAGGGGCGGGGTTAACCCGGGATTAGGGTTAACGCTCTATCACCGGCTGGCCGGCGGCGTGAAGCGCGAGACCGGCCAGTCAGTTCGGAGTGCGTCATGGCCACGCCTAGGTCCGGGTTCCATCGCCGTACGGGCGTCCTGCTGCGGGCTCCCCTGGCCGGCGCCATCCTCGTCGGCGCGGTGCTCGGCGGCTGTCAGTCGCGCTCGCCCGAGACCACCGGATCGATCGGCTCGCCCGGCCCCGGCTTCGGGCGCCAGCGCGAGACGGTGAGCCGCCGCGACGTGGAATCGCTGGGCGAGCGCTACGCCGCCAGCCCCTCCGACGTCGGCCTCGCCCTGCGCTACGCGCAAGGGCTGCGGGCCACCGACCAGAAGCCCCAGGCCGCCGCCGTCCTGCAGCAGACGGCCCTGCGCAACCCCAAGAATTCCGCGGTCCTGGCCGCCTACGGCAAGGCCCTCTCCGACGTCGGCCGCTTCACCGAGGCCGCCGACGTCCTCCAGAACGCCCACACCCCGGCCCGGCCGGACTGGCGCGTGCTCTCGGCGCAGGGCGCGGTGGCCGACCAGCTCGGCGATCACGCCCGCGCCCAGGCGTTCTACGAGGCGGCCTTGAAGATCCAGCCCGAAGAGCCGTCGGTCATGTCCAACCTCGGGCTGTCCTACGCGCTCGCCCGCCAACTCGACCCGGCCGAGGCGATCCTGCGCCGGGCGGCGGCCCTGCCGCAGGCCGATTCCCGCGTGCGCCAGAACCTCGCCCTGGTGCTCGGCCTGCGTGGCAACTTCGCCGAGGCCGAGGAACTCTCGCGCCGCGACCTGCCGCCGGACGTCGCCGCCGCCAACACGGTCGCCCTGCGCGCTCTTGTCGCCCGCACCAGAGCACCGAAATCCGCGGCCGCCCCGCGCAGCACCGCCCGTGCGGGCGAGGCGGCCAATTCCGCCAGCCCGCGCGGCTGAGTTCCACCGCGGCCCCGCCCCTGGAATCGCCGGCGGGGAGACGGCATAAGCCTTCCACCGCCGGAGACGGTTCGGAAAGGCAGATCCAGGCATGACCGCATCGACCGGCGACACCTCACTTCCGGCCAGCGACCATGAGCGTGCCGGCCTCGCGCGGTGTGGCAAGGTCCTTCGCCATGTCCTCCTCGGCGCCGCCGTCCTCCTCGGCACCGTCCCGGCCCGGGCCGACGACTGGCCGATGTTCGGGCGCGACCACACCAACCGGCACTACTCGCCGCTGACCGCGATCGACCGCACCAACGTGGCGCGCCTGCGGCCGGCCTGGATCTTCCAGACCGGCATCACCGGCTACTTCCAGGCCGAGCCGGTGGTGGTCGACGGGGTGCTCTACGTCTCCACCACCCAGAACCACGTCGCCGCCCTGGAGGCCGGCACCGGCCGGGTGCTGTGGACCTACACCCACAAGGCGCGGACCGAGAAGATCTTCGGGCCGCCCTCGAACCGCGGCGTCGCCGTCTCCGGCGGCAAGGTGTTCGAGGCGACCATGGACGGACGCCTCATCGCTCTCGACGCCGGGACCGGCAAGGTGGTGTGGGACCATGAGGCGGTGCGGCCGGAGGAGGGCGAGTCCGAGACCGCCTCGGATCTCGCCGCCACGCTCGGCGCCAAGGGCGTGCAGGGTTCGAGCCGGCTCGGCTTCAAGATGCCGCCGCTGGTGGCCGAGGGCCTCGTCATCGTCGGGGTCGCGGGCGCCGGCTACGGGCTCCATGTGGAATCCGACAAGGGCGGCGTCGGCGAGGGCGCGGTGGTGGGCATCGAGGGCGGCTACGGCCGCCGCGGCTGGCTCGCCGCCTACGATGCCGCCACCGGCGCGGAACGCTGGCGCTGGTACGTCACCAAGGCCGACGGCTGGGAGGGCGGGTTCGTCGACAAGACCCTCGACGGGCTGCCCTTGAAGCGCGACCTGCCCGCCGAGCGGGCGGCCGCCCTGCGGTACCCCGACGCCTGGAAGGTCGGCGGCGGCTCCCTGTGGATGACCCCCGCCTTCGATCCGGGCCTCGGGCTGGTCTACGTCGGCACCGGCAATCCGGCCCCGCAGAACTTCGGAATCTCGCGGCCGGGCGACAACCTCTATTCGGTGAGCCTGGTCGCCCTCGACGTGCGCACCGGGGCCTTGCGCTGGTACCACCAGCACGTGCCCCACGACGAATGGGGCTACGATGTCGCCAGCCCGCCCTTCCTCCTCGACTACCCGACCCCGCAGGGACCGGTGAAGGCGGTGGCCCAGGCAAGCAAAACCGGCTGGATCTACGTCAACGACCGCGTGAGCGGCGCGCTTCTGGGCCGCTCGGCCTCCCTCGTGGAGCAGAAGAACCTGTTCGCGCCGCCCACGGAAGCCGGCGTGGTGGTGAGCCCCGGCCCGCTCGGCGCGATCTCCTGGCATCCGGTCGCCTACGATCCGGCCATGGGCGCGGCCTTCGCCCAGGTCCGCCAGAGCGCCACCACCTACGTCGTCAAGACGGTGCCCGCCGCCGCCGGGCGCCCGGCGATCCGCTACACCGAGACGGCGGAAGCCCCGGGCGAGCCCGCCTTCTCGGCGCTGACCAAGGTCGACCTCGCCGCCGGCGGCGCCCTCGCCTGGTCGGTCAAGGCGAAGACCCGCCTGTCGGGCGGCACGCTGGCCACCGCCGGCGGCCTCGTGTTCTCCGGCGAGGAGGACGGCCACATCAACGCCCACGACGCCACCACCGGCGCCGTGCTCTGGCGCTTCCAGTGCGGCGCCGGCATCAGCGGCCCGCCGATCACCTTCTCGCTGGGCGCTACGCAATACGTCGCGGTGGCGGCGGGCGGGGCCTCCTACACCAAGGGCTCGGGCTTCGGCACGGGCGATGCGTTGGTGGTGTTCGCGCTGCCCGATTGACCCGGCGAGGAGAGACGAGGATGGACGCGGCCCAGCCCACCGACAGGGGCCCGCCGGTGGTGCGCACCATCGCGATGCCCGCCGACACCAACCCGTCCGGCGACATTTTTGGCGGCTGGCTGATGGGCCAGATGGATCTGGCCGCCGGCAACGTCGCCGCCCGCCGCTCGAGGGGGCGCTGCGCCACCATCTCCGTCGACGCGATGACCTTCCACTCCCCGGTCTTCGTGGGCGACGAGGTCAGCCTCTACGCCTGGGTCGTCGCGGTGGGCCGCACCTCGATCCGCATTCAGGTCGAGGTCTGGCGCCGCGAGCGTACCGGCGAGGCGACGATCAAGGTGACGGAAGGGCGGTTCACCTTCGTGGCCATCGACGGCGAGCGGCGGCCGCGGGTGGTGCCGCCGGAGGTTGGTTAGGGATGACCGCAAGCCGTTGAGCAGTGGGCATCTGCTTGCGACCCATGCTCGCCGCCCGCACCATCCCGGTCACGTCTCCGACGCGGCCGTTCGGCGACGTTGCTGGACGCATCCTTTCGCGGTGTGCGCCTTCTCACCGCGTCTTCGATCGCATGTGCTCTAGCCAGCCCTGATGAGCATCAGCATCCACGACGTCAGCGTCCCGATCTTCGTCAACGCGCTTGGCAACATGAGCGCGTGGCTCGACAAGGCGGCATCGGAGAAGCCGGAAGCCGAGTTGCTGATCCGGCGGCTGGCTCCGGACATGAAGCCCTTGCCTGCCCAGTATCAAATGGCGTCCGACAGCGCGAAGAACGCGGTGGCACGGCTCGCCGGGATCGAAGCGCCCTCGATGCCCGACGTCGAGGCGACGTTCGCCGAACTGAAGGAGCGCTGTGCCAGGACGATGGCCTTCGTCGAAGGCGTCGATCCGGCCGCGTTGGCCTCGGGCGCGCAGCGCGAGGTGGAACTGACGTTCCCGAACGGCATGGGATACCGCTTCACCGGGCAGGCCTATCTCACCGGCTTCGCGCTTCCGAACTTCTTCTTCCACGTGACCACAGCCTACGGGATCCTCCGCAACGCTGGAGTGAGCCTCGCCAAGCCGGATTTTCTTCGGCATCTCGGGCCTCCGAACATCCTCGGCGCGAAGTAGTCGTTCAGGCTTCCCAGTCTCGCGACCGATCTGCGGAATCGGCTTGGGGCGCGCATGGCGCCCTCAGCTCGGCAGTCTCCAGGAGGTCGATCTCCAGGAGGTCGATTGAGCCTTGCCGACGTCGGCGCGTTCCTTCCCACGTCCTGCGCCGAACCGAAGCCCCCATGTCGAGCCTGTCCGAGGGAAAGGCTCGCTTGACCGACCGTGCCGAAGCGCCGCTCCGCCGCCTGCCTGTCTCCCGACCGAGGCGGCTCGTGAAAGTGCTGGACCTCGACGTGCGTTCCGATGCTCCGCCACGCGGATGCGGACCGGCAGAAATCCACCCGCGTCGGACCTCGGTCCGAACGCCTCGGTCATGCTCGGACCATCGGCGACACGGCCCTCACCGGATCGCCACGAACGACTTCACCAGCCCGCAAAACCGCTCCCGCTCGATGCGCGCGTCGGGAAACAGCGCCGTCATCTCGCGCCCGTCGAGTAAACTCGAATCGGACAGGATACGGTCGGCCTCCTCGAAGGTCTCGGCACGGGGGAAGAAACCATGGGCGCTCGTCATCACCAGGCTGCGTTGCCAGGGGCGGGGGAGCCAGTGGATCAGAGGCGTGCGCAGGTGCGGTTCCACCGGGAACCAGTAGTTGGGCGTCTGGACGTAATAGCGGGGTGCGACGCGGCGGATCTCGGCGGCCATGCGGACCTTGTTGCCCCAGCTGCCCACATGCTCGATCACCGAGTTGGAATGCACCACGTCGAAGGCGAAGTCGGGGATGTCGGTCAGGGCGCAGCCGTCGCCCACGGTGGCGACGAAGCGGGAATCGGGCGTCTTCTCCGGGTAGAGATTGAGCAGGGTGAAATGCAGCGGCCGGTCCTTCCACAGCGATTCCAGCCCGAGCCAGTAGTCGGCCGCTCCCCCGAGGTCGAGGACGCGGCAGGTCGGCTGGCGCGCCAGGATCTCGTCGCAGACCGCCAGGAACGCGCTCACCCGCCTGCGGCGGAAACGGTTGGCGTAGACGGCCGTCTTCGTCGGCTTGACCCACCACATCGGACGATCCCGTCTCCCCCTGGCACATCCGGACGGGTCCTTTCGGAACCGCAGCCCGCCTGTGCCGACCGTTTTCGGCACGCCTGGCGCGCCCCCCGGCCGCTCGGTCCCGGCCGCCGCAAGGGAAGAGCCAGGACGGCCCGTCGTGCAACCGGTATCCGCCGGCATGGTCACTGGTTCGGCTCCTCCACCCCGGCGGCCGCGTGCTCTCCGGTGAGGGCTGCGCGATGATCTTTGCGCGCGAGCCCGATCGCGCCGCCGGCGGGGGGACCGATCGTCGGGCCGTCGTCGCCGGGGGGCTCGCGCTCGCCGCCGGGATGGGGGGGCAGGCCCGGGCCTGGGCGCCCGACGGCCTCCACGCCGCCGCGCGGGCCAAGGGGCTGGCCTACGGCTCGGCCGTCAACATCACGCCGTTGCGCCGCGACCCGGCCTACGGCCGGGCGATCGCGCGGGAGTGCGGGCTGGTGGTGGCCGAGAACGAGATGAAGATGGCCCACGCCTGGCCGCAGGCTGAGCGGCCGGCCTTTGCCGGCGGCGACGAGACCGCGGCCTTCGCGCGGGCCAACGGCCAGTCCCTGCGCGGCACGACCCTGGTCTGGCACGAGGCCCTGCCGGCCTGGGCGCGGGAGCGGATGACGGCGCCGCGCGAGGCGGAGGCACTGATGCGCCGCTGGATCGGCCTCATCGCCGGGCGCTACCGCGGCCGCATCGAATCCTGGGACGTCGTCAACGAGATCTGCGGGCCGCAGGACGGGCGCGAGGGCGGCTTGCGCAACAGCCCCTGGCTCGACGCGCTGGGCCCCCGCTACGTCGACCTCGCCTTCGCGATCCTGCGCGAGGTCGATCCCCTCGCCGCAGGGGTCTGGAACGAGAACGACCTCGAACCCGCCGCCGACTGGGTCGAGCGCCGCCGCGCCATGGTGCTCAAGACCCTCGAGGGCCTGCTGGCCCGCGGCGTGCCGGTCCGCCGCTTCGGCCTGCAGGGGCACCTCAACAGCACGCTGCCGTTCGACGAGCGCGCCTTCCGCCGGTTTCTGGCGGAGATCGCGGCGTTGGGGCTCTCCATCGAGATCACCGAGTTCGACGTCGACGACAGGGCCTATCCGGCCGACATCGCCGTGCGCGACCGCAAGGTGTCCGACTTCGCGCGGCGCTTCCTCGACGTGGCCCTCGACGAGCCCGCGCTCCTCGCCGTCACGACCTGGGACATCACAAACGCCAACACCTGGCTCGACGTGAACCCGCAGCGCCGCCGCCGGGACGGGCTGCCCCAGCGCGCGCTGCCCCTCGACGACGCCTACGGGCGCACGCCGCTCTGGCAGGCGATGCGGACGGCCTTCGTCGATGCGCCCGACCACCGCGCCATGCGCGCCCGGCTGCGGGGGGGATAGGCGCCTTACCGGCGCGCCGCGGACACCGAGGGCCGCTCCTCGGCGTATTGCCGGAGGAAGGCGGTCATTTCCGACAACGCCGGTGCCTTCGAGCGGAAGGCCACCGAGAGGGCCAGCAGCGTGTCGGCGTGGTCGAGGCCGGGGTAGACCCGCTCCTGCACCGGCACGCGCACGGCGCGCAGCCTGGCGGCGAGGTTCTGCGTGTTGCGCGGGCGCACGATGGTGTCGGCCTCGCCCGTGGCGAGGAAGGCCGGCGGCGAATGCGGCCCGGCGAAGGTGATCGGCTGGGTCGCGGCCTTGTCGGGCGCCTCGCCGAAGACCTCGCGGGCGGTGCCCTCGTCCAGCGGCAGGAAATCGTAGGGGCCCGACAGGCCCGCCACCGCCCGGATCGCCTTGGGGTCGACGCCGGCCCGGCGCAGGTAGCGGGAATCGAGCCCGAGCATCGCCGCGTTGTAGGCCCCGGCCGAATGGCCCGCGAGCACGATGCGGTTCGGGTCGCCCCCCAGGGCCGCGATGTTGTCGCGCACCCAGGCGACGGCGGCGGCCCCGTCGTCGAGGAAGGCGGGGAAGCGCACCGCCGGGTACAGCCGGTAATCGGGCATCACCGTCACGAAGCCCTGCGCGGCGAGCGCCTGGCCGACGAAGGCGTAATCCTCCTTGGCGCCGCTCTTCCACGAGCCGCCGTAGAAGAACACCAGCACCGGCGCCCGGTTGGCCGCGGCCACCGGCACGAACACGTCGAGTTTCGCGCGCGGATCGCTGCCGTAGACGGCATCCTTGAGGGCGAGGCGGCCGCCGCCGTCGCGGGGTCCCAGCGCGTCGAACAGGGCGAGCGGCGAGCAGGCCGACAGCCCGAGCGCCCCGAGGGCGAGGGCGAAGAGGCCGGCGACGACGGTGAGGATTCGGGTCATTCAGCTCTCGGAACGGGGCGACGCCGACCCTGATCCACGGCCGAAGGGGCGGATTCATGACCGAACGCCGGACAAGGGCGCACGCGCGTCAATCCGGCCGTCGGCTCGCCAGATCGTCGTAGAGGGCGATCAGTGCCGCGGCGTGGCGCGCGGCCGTCATCGGGCTCGCCCAGTAGTGGTCGTGGGCCGCCCGCCCGAGGTCGGCGACCCGCCGGTCGTCGTGCAGCTGCCCGAAGGCCGCCGCGAGGGCAGGGACCTCCGGGGCGGTGACGAAGCCGGTGAGCCCGTCGACGACCTTCTCGGCCGCCCCCGACCGGTTCGAGGCGACGACCGGGATGCCGGCGGCCAGGGCCTCGTAGACCGTGAGCGGCCCGGTCTCGTACCAGCGCGAGGGGGCGGCCAGGGCCCGGGCGCGCGAGCGCAGGATCGCGGCGACGGCCTCGGGCGCCTGCCAGCCGACGACCTCGACGCCGGGCCGCGCCCGCAGCTCCTCCTCCAGCGGCCCGGCGCCGATGAACAGGGCGGTGAGCCCGGCGACCCGGGCGGCCTCGGCCACGAGGTCGGCGCCTTTCTCCCGGGTGAGGCGCCCGACGTAGGCGACCGCGTCGCCGCGGTCCGGCTCGGCCGGCGGGCCGGGCATCGCCCGCACCGGATTGTCGATGCGGTGATGGCGCAGGTCGAGGCCGCCGACGAGGTCGCCCATCCGGTCCAGGCTCGCGTCGCAGACGTGCACGACGTCGAGCCGGCGGCGGCGCAGGGTGGCGCGAAGGGCGGCCGTTCGGCCGACCCGGACGAGCTTGTGCAGGCGCCCGCGACCGTCGCAGGGTGCGCTCAGGCAGGCCGGCGAGAGCGGCCGGAGGGTGCAGGGCTCGTTCCGGTCGAACCGGTAGTAGACCCCGTTGGGACAGGCGAGGAAGTAGTCGTGCAGGGTGACGAGCACCGGCACGCCGCGCTTCGCCAGTACCGGAAACGCGCTCGGCGACAGGCTCCGTGTCCATTGGTGCAGGTGGATGACGTCGGGGGCGCGCGACAGGCCGTCGAGAGCCGCCGCGAGGCGCCGGGCCGATGCCCGGTCCCAGAGGCCGGCCATGGCCCCCGCCAACCGCGGCCGGTCCCAGATGTCGGCGTTCCCGAGGACGATCCGGGCGATGCCGGCGTGGTCGAGCAGCGGATCGGCCGGTCCCGCGATGGCCTGGACGTAGGTCACCGCGACGCCCGCCTCGGCCAGGGCCCTGGCCGATTCCACCGCGACCTTCTCGGCGCCCCCGCTCGCCACCGCGAATTCGGCCAGGACAACGACGTGCATGGGCGTGTCACCGGCTCGGGCGGCATCGTCGCCGACTGTCGACAATCTAACCTGGTTTACGGCCGATCAACGCACGGATGGTAAAGATCGGGTCCCCGCCGCCCCGATGAAGGTCGACCCGCCATGCACGTCGTCCTCGTCGCCGACCACGCCTTCATCAACGGCGGCCAGGCCAAGGTCGCCATCGACGAAGCCCTCGGCCTCGTCGGGCGCGGGCACCGGGTCACGCTGTTCGCCGCCGTCGGCCCGGCCGATCCGCGCCTCGCGGCCGCCGGCGTCCGGGTGGTCTGCCTCGACCAGGACGACATCGCCACCACCCGCAACCGCCTCGCCTTCGCGGTCCAGGCGATCTGGAACCGGACCGCGGCCCGGCGCCTCGCGCAGGAGCTGAGTGTCTGCGACCCGCGCGACACCATCGTGCACGTGCATGCCTTCGCCAAGGCGTTGTCGCCCTCGATCGGGGTCAGCCTGCGGCGCTCGGGGCTGCCGCTCCTCTACACGATGCACGAGTTCTTCCTCGTCTGCCCGAACGGGGGGTTCTACGAGTTTCCCGCCCAACGCATCTGCCATCGCGTGCCGATGTCGCTCGATTGCGCCACCACGAACTGCGACGCGCGCAGCTATCCGCGCAAGGTCCTGCGCCTGGTGCGCCACGCCGGCCTCGACCACGTGGCGGGCCTGCGCGACGTGTTTCCCCACATCGTCACCATCAGCGCCCTGCAGGAGCGGGTGGTGACGCCCTACCTGCCCGCCGGCACCGCGTTCCACCGGGTCGACAACCCGATCGGCATCGCCCAGGCGCCCCTGCGCGAGGGGCCGCCCGGGGACTTCCTGTTCGTGGGCCGCATCTCCAGCGAGAAGGGTGCGCCGGTCTTCGCCGAGGCCGCGCGGCTCGCCGGCGTGCGCCCGGTCTTCATCGGCGACGGACCGCGCCGGGACGACCTCGTCGCGCGCTATCCCGAGGCGGTGATGCTCGGCTGGAAGGACCCCGAGGCGGTGGCGGCCGCCATGCGGCAGGCCCGCGCCCTGGTGTTCCCCAGCGTCTGGTACGAGGGTCAGCCGCTCACGGTCTACGAGGCGCTCGCCTGCGGCACGCCGGTGGTGGTGAGCGACGACTGCGCCGGCCGCGAGGCGATCGAGGACGGCGAGAACGGTTTCTGGTTCCGCACCGGCGACCCCGAGGCGCTGGCCGCGCACCTGCGCCGGCTCTGCGACGACGACCTCGCCACACGCATGGGACGGACCGCCTATGACCGCTACTGGAGCAGCCCGCTGACCCTCGACGCCCATCTCGACCGCCTGCAGGGCGTCTACGAGGTCGTCCGGCGCAGCGCGGCGGCGAGGCCCGACCGGCCCCGGCTGACCCGTCTGGCACCTCTGGGCTCCGCCGCGCGTTGACCGCATGAGAGCATCGCCGCTGCGGTGCACGACGCGAAACCTTGGGAGACAACCGATGGTCGACGACGCCAGGACGCCCGGCAAGGGCCAGCCGCCGGGTCCGCACGAGGACGACACCAAGCCCACGAGCGGCGCCAAGACCGCGCCGTCGGACAAGGGCAGCCCGGAGAACGACCAGGGCGCCCTCAACGAGCGCCTCGACGAGGCGCTGGAGGAGACGTTTCCCTCGAGCGATCCGGTCTCGGTGAAGATCACCAAGTAGGGCGGAGTCGGTCAGCGGGCGGGGAACCGCACGGTGGGACTCGGTCTGCGCGCCCGCCGGTCACACCACCAGCCCGCGGACCGCGAACGCGCTGGCCAGCATCCCGAACACGAACAGCGGTACGCCGAAGCCGCTGTACCAGATCGCCCGGGCGGTCGGCGCCTTGAGGAACGTCTGCATCATCACGAGCTGGCCGGCCAGGAAGACCACGATCACCGCGGCCTCGACCTGCCGGTCCCAGGCGAGCAGAAAGCCGATCACCGCCACCTGCGGCACCGCCATCATCCAGCAGGCCACCGTCGCGGCCCGCTGCGGACCCAGCATCGCCGGCAGAGACCGGATGCCGGTCTGGAGGTCGCCCTTGATCGATTTGAAGTCGTTGAGGGTCATGATGCCGTGGGCCCCGGCGCTGTAGAGGGCGGCGAGGATCAGCGAGGGCGCCGGCGGCAGTCCGCCGCCGACCATCACCGCCGCTCCGGTGACCCAGGCGAGGCCTTCGTAGCAGAGGCCGCATGCGGCGTTGCCCCACCAGCCGTTGCGCTTGAGCCGCAGGGGCGGCGCGCTGTAGGCCCAGGCCAGGGCCAGCCCGACGACGGCCGCCACGAACACCCATGGCCCCAGGGCGAGCGCCACCAGGAGCGAAAGCCCCGTCCAGGCGACGGCGATGCGCAGGCCCCAGGTGCCGGGGATGCGCCCCGAGGGGATCGGCCGGTTCGGCTCGTTGATGGCATCGACCTCGCGGTCGTACCAGTCGTTGACCGCCTGGCTCGTGGCGCAGACCAGCGGCCCGGCGAGCACGATGCCGACGACGGCCACGAGCCAGTTCCCGGCGAGCGGTACGCCCGAGGCGACCACGCCGCAGCCGAAGGCCCACATCGGCGGAAACCACGTCACCGGCTTGAGGAGTTCCAGCACCGCGGAGGGAGCGGGCGTGGTCCTGGCCGGCGTAGTGCTCGCCGGGGTCGTCGCGGCCGTGCCGTCGCGGCCCGGCTCGTGCGCGAAGCCCGGCGCCGCCGTCGTCGCCGAGCCTCGAGACTCCGTCGAGACCCGGGAATCGATCGAGATCTGGGATTCGCTCATGTCCGCCTCCGTCTCAGCGTGCCAACAGCGGGAAGGTGACGCCGATCGCCCAGGCGAAGGCGATGGCGTTGGCGAGGCCCGCCACCATGGGGTGGCCGGTGCGTCGGTAGCTCCAGCCGCTGATCGCGCCGTATACGAGGAAGAACAGCACGATCACCGGCACGATGATGACGAGGAAGAACAGGCGCCCGAAGTCGAGCCCGACGGCGAGCGCCAGCGACGCGAGGAAGACGAGCTTCGAGGCGGCGTAGGCCCCTCGTGCGGCCCCCCGCCCGCGCGTGAGCCATTCGTCGGCGAGGAAGAACGACAGGGTCCCCACCAGCATCGCCAGGATCAGGACCACCCGGTGCGGGGCGGGCACGAAGGCGGTCGCATAGGCGTCGATGGGCAGGACGAGGCCGACGAATCCGTAGAGCGTGACCGCGGCGGCTCCGGCGGCGAGCGCCGGGACGGAGATCGGCGCCTTCGTCCGCACCGGTGCGCCACGCCGCCCGATCCACCACAGGCAGGCGGCGGTGAGGAGACCGTAGGCGGCGAAGTGGACGGCGAGGTAATCCGCCACGAGGACGGGCAGGACGTGGGTCGGCACCACCCGCAGGACGAGGGGCGTGACGATGGCGGGGATCGCCAGCGCCGGCCACAGGCGGCGCCAGCTCAAGCCTGCGCCCAAAGGCACCGGGCTCACGACGGGCAGGAGACGGGAGGCCGGCCAGGCCAGGGCGACGACTCCGGCGAGCAGGAGGACGATCCAGGGGCCGCGCCCGTCAAGGGGACGCGGTATAGGACCGGACCGCAAGAACGTCGCGTCGAGCCAGGCGGCGGCCTCCTCGAGTCCGGCCCGGGCATAGAGCACGCCGACATGCTCGACGCCGGGGGAGACGGCGAGCCGGCGGGCGGTGCCGGCCGCGAGGTCGCCATAGGTGACGCCCTCGCGCGGCGCGTCCGGCGCCGAGCTCAGCCCGACCGCGCGCAGGCCTTCGGCCCGCAGGGCGCCCTCCCAGCCCCCGGCGACGATCAGCAGGTTGCGCGGGCTGTCGCGGGTGACCGCGGGGGAGAACATCGAGACCGCGACGGTGGCGGCGACCTCCGGCACTTCCTGGTCCGGGATGTCCTGCGCCGGCATGTTCTGGGCGACGCGCACGACGATGTCGGAGGCCATGGAATGGCCGAGGAGGGCCAAGCGTCCGTCGCCGCGGCCGCGCAGGCGGTCGATCACCCGCTTCGTCGCGTCCACGAGGCTGCGGGTCGCGCCGTCCTCGCTGGTGATGCTGCCGGTGAGGGGCGCGGGGTTCCGGCCGTGGCCGGGAAAGTCGAAGGTGACGGCGACGTACCCGCTGTGCGCGAGCGTCGTCGCGAACGGCAGCATCAGCTGCTGCGAACCGGCGAACCCGTGCGCGATCACCACCACAGGCCCGGGCGGGGCGCCGGCCGCCCGGAACACGGTGGCCGGCGTGCCGTCGACCGACACCGCCTCGACGACGAGCCCTCGCGTGGCCGCCTGCAGGTGCCACAGGGCCGCCGCGATGGCGATGAGCGCGGCCACGGCCACGGCGGCCCGCCGGACCCGCTGCATCGTCGGACGCGTCATGCCGGGTCGACGGGGATCGCGGCCCTGGGCGTCTCGTCCTCGGTCGGCGTCAGCCCGTAGGGGGCGACCAGGGCCCAGACGTGGGGCGGCACCATCGTGCGCAGGCGCCGCGGCCGGTTGCGGCGCAGGTGCAGCACCGTCTCGACGGCCTTCATCTCGACGCGGGTACGGGCGAATTCGAGCCCGCGCGGTCCGACCCGCGGCATCAGCCAGCCGACGATGGGGCGCACCCAGTCGGGCATGCGGCGGAGCGGCAGGCCGCCGGCCGCGCGCTCGACGTTGGCGAGGAACCCCTTCACCGCCCCCTTCCGCTTGCCCGCGCTGCCGGGGGCCGCGGTGCGGACCTCGTCACCGAGCAGGGCGAGCAGTTCCTCGCCCCGCTCGTTGCGGACGATGAGCCATTGCTCGCCCTGCCCGGCCATGTAGCCCACCGTGATGTCGGACAGGACGTTGGTGTAGTCGACGCAGGTCCGGCAGGTGAGGGGAAAGAAGTCGGGCGGCAACTGCGAGATCGGCAACTGCAGGAACGGGATCGCCTTCACGCGCCCGTCGGAGAAGCGCAGCTCGACGTGGTAGTCCGCCCGGAACTCCAGGTAGACGATCGTGGCGGGATCCTCGGACAGGAGCGCCAGGAAGTCGTGGAACCGCTCGGTGGTGGTGTTGTCCGAACACGGCGTGCCGATCACGTAGAGGCGCTCGAACCCCAGTTCGGCTTCGAGGGCGCGCAGGGCATAGACCTGGCAGGGAATGCCGACGACGGCCAGGCGCCGGTAGCCGCGTTCGCGCGCCGGTTCGAGCAGGGCGAGGAGGGGCGCGTAGCCCATGCGCATGCCCCGGCAGGCCGCGAGATCCTCGGGGCGGGTGACGAGGACGGGGACCGGCCGCCAACGGTCGTCCGGGTCCGCGGCCATGGTCAGCACGGCATCCACCGCGCCGGTCTCGAGCAGGCGTTCGGCGAGCCGCGTGGTGATTCCGCTCCATTGCGCGCCCTCGCGCGGCGCGACGAGGTTGGCGCGCAGCATGCGCCGGAACGGCCCGAAGAAGCGTTCGTCGGTGCGGGCCTCGTCGCGCGCCCGGCCGTGCACCCGCGCCTCCAGCCCCGCGTAGTCCGGCTTGATGAACTGGCAGGCCGTGCCGCAGCGCTTGGGGTCGGCCGTCCGGGAGATCCCGCAGTCGGTGCACAGATCGCGCGGCGCCGGCACCGGCCAGGCCGGAGGGGAGGGGGGCGATGCGAGGGATCGCTCGGTACGGGACGCGGCCATGACTCTACTCTGGGAGCGCGTCCACCTGTCCCGGTCGATCCCCGGGGCCGCCGGATGGGCAACGTGCTCGCACTTCGAACCGCATCAAAGCCGCTGATGGCGAATGTGTAAAGTTGTTTTGACACACGGCAAGCGGCGTCGGCCTCCGAAGGGTCGGACGGAGTCCGACCCTTCGGAGGCGGGGCGGGATCATCCCAGCCGCTTGGCGGCCCAGGCGATGTGGTCGGCCATGAAGGTCGAGATGAAGTAGTACGAGTGATCGTAGCCCTCGCGCATGTTGAGGGTCAGGGCGATACCGGCCTTTTTGCAGGCCTCTTCGAGCAGCCAGGGGCGAAGGCCGTTGTCGAGGAAGCTGTCGGCCGTGCCCTGGTCCACCAGGAATTCCGCGAAACGCTTGCCGTCCTCGATCAGCGCGGTGGCGTCGTGGGCGCGCCACGTGGCGGTGTCGGCCCCGAGGTACTTCTCGAAGGCGGGCTTCGACCATCCGGCCGTGGAGGGCTGGGCGATGGGGGCGAAGGCCGAGCACGACTTGAAGCGGTCGGGGTAGGTCAGCGCGATGGTGAGGGCCCCGTGGCCGCCCATCGAGTGGCCGAAGATGCCCTGGCGGGTCATGTCCGCCGGGAACTCCTTGGCGACGAGGGCGGGCAGCTCCTCGGTGACGTAGCTCCACATCTTGTAGTTCGCGGCGTAGGGCGCCTGCGTGGCATCGAGGTAGAAGCCCGCCCCTGAGCCGAACTGCCAGTTGTCCGCCTCGTCCGGGATGCCGGGGCCGCGCGGGCTGGTGTCGGGCGCCACGATGATGACGCCGTGCTCGGCTGCCGCCTTGCGGTACTCGCCCTTGTCCATGACGTTGGCGTGGGTGCAGGTGAGGCCCGACAGGTACCATAGCACCGGCACCGGGCCGTTCTCGGCTTGCGGCGGCACGAACACCGCGAAGGTCATCGGGCAGCCGGTGGTCGCCGCATCGTGCTTGTAGACGCCCTGCGTGCCGCCATGGGCGCGGGCCTTCGAGATGGTTTCCATGTGTGCTCTCCTGCTAGGGGCATGGATTTTATTGGGGGCATGGATTTTCCCTCCCCACAAAGGGGGAGGGAGGCAGTGTCAGCCAAGATCCATCCTAGTAAACCACCACCGACCGGATCGACTTGCCCTCGTGCATGAGGTCGAAGCCGTGGTTGATGTCTTCGAGCGGCATGGTGTGGGTGATCAGATCGTCGATGTTGATCTTGCCCTCCATGTACCAGTCGACGATCTTCGGCACGTCGGTGCGGCCGCGCGCTCCGCCGAAGGCCGAGCCCTTCCAGACGCGGCCGGTGACGAGCTGGAACGGACGGGTCGAGATCTCCTTGCCGGCCTCGGCCACGCCGATGACGATGGATTCACCCCAGCCGCGATGACAGCATTCGAGCGCCTGGCGCATGACGTTGACGTTGCCGGTGCAGTCGAACGAGAAGTCGGCGCCGCCCCCGGTCGCGTCGAGGATCGCCGCCACGACGTGATCGTTGCCGACTTCCTTAGGGTTGATGAAGTGGGTCATGCCGAATTTGCGGGCCATCTCCTGCTTGTCCGGATTGATGTCGACGCCGATGATCTTGTCGGCGCCCACCATCCGGGCGGCTTGGAGCACGTTGAGGCCGATGCCGCCGAGGCCGAACACCACCACGTTGGCGCCGGGCCAGACTTTCGCGGTGTAGATGACCGCGCCGATGCCGGTGGTGACGCCGCAGCCGATGTAGCAGATCTTGTCGAAGGGGGCGTCTTCGCGGATCTTGGCCAGGGCGATCGCCGGCAGCACCGTGAAGTTCGAGAAGGTCGAGCAGCCCATGTAGTGGAACACGGAATTCGCGCTGCCCGGGCTGCCGCCGGTGGAGACGCAGGAGAAGCGCGAGGTGCCGTCCGGCATCACGCCCTGGCCCTGCGTGGAGCGGATCGCCGTGCAGAGGTTGGTGCGCTGGGACAGGCAGGACTTACAGCTGCGGCATTCCGGCGTGTAGAGCGGGATGACGTGGTCGCCGACTTTCAGGTCGGTGACCCCGGCGCCGACTTCGCGCACGATGCCGGCGCCCTCGTGGCCGAGGATCGCCGGGAACTTGCCCTCGGAATCGAGGCCCGACAGGGTGTAGGCGTCGGTGTGGCAGATGCCCGTGGCCATGAGCTCGACGAGAACCTCGCCGGCCTTGGGTCCTTCGATATCGATGGTCTCGATGGTGAGAGGCTTCTTGGCCTCCCACGCCACCGCTGCGCGCGTCTTCATGATCGTCATGTCTCTTGGGTATCGATCACGGACGGCGTCGAACTGCCGACTCTTCGCGCCGCGTCGTCCCGGAAGGACGGCGGCACGAACGGCCCGAAAATCTGGGTGGTGTGTGATGGTTCTGGCCGCGAGATGCAACGCCCCGGCGCCGACCGTTCGGATCGGACCCCGCAAACTTGCCGCGCCCACGGGGCGAAACGGGGCATGAACCGTTTTCGACAACCACGCGTTTCATGCCCATGGGGGACGTGACGTCTTTCGGAGATCGATCATGAAACGTGTTCTTCTCGCATCAGCCGCCATGGTCGGGGCGCTGGCCCTGATTCCCGCCACCGCCGATGCCCGGGGCTTCCGGGGCGGTGGCTTCCACGGCGGCGGCTTCGGTGGCGGTGGCTTCGGCGGTGGTGGCTTCCGGGGCGGCTTCGGCGGCGGCGGGTTCCGCGGAGCCGGCTTCGGCGGGGGCTATCGCGGCGGCTTCGGGGGATACCGTGGCGGCTTCGGCGGCGGTTATCGTCCGGCGGCCTTCGGCGGTTATCGCGGTGGCTTCGGCGGCTATCGCGGCGGCTACTACGGTGGCCGCGGCTATGGACGCGGCGTCGGCATCGGAGCGGTCGGCCTGGGTCTCGGCCTCGGTCTGGCGGCCGGCGGTCTATACGGCGGCGGCTACTACCCGAGCTACGGCTACGCACCTGTGGGCTACGGTGGCGGTTACGGCTACGGCGGTGGCTATGCCCCGGCATCCTACGGCGGCTACGGCGAGTGCTACACCGTGCCGCGCACCCGCTGGACGCCCTACGGTTACCGCCGCGTGCTGGTCGAGCGCTGCTACTGAGCGACCGACTTCGGTGATCTCGACGATGGGGGCCGCGATCTCGCGGCCCCTTTTTCGTCGTGCCTAGCGTCGCATCTCGTCCCGTCGCATCGGCATCGCATCGATGGTCGAGGCCAGTTGCGCCGCCGTGATCGGATCGGTGGCCACGAGTTTGGCCCCTCCGTCCTTGCCGATCAAAACCGACCGAAAGGCGCCCTCGGGAAGTCCGAGCTTCTTCCTCAGGGCCACCGCCGATGGGGCGTCGCCATAGGCGTCCACGCTCACGAGGTCGCGCTCGGCCATGGCTTTCCCGGCCGCCGCGGCGATGGCGCGTTGCGCCCGTGCCCGCGGGTCGTCGGCGCTGGGTGCGGAGATCACGAGGACCCGCGACCGCCAGCGATGCTCCGAGAGAGGATCGGCCTTGACCGCCGCCGCCGAGCCGATCGCGACCATCGCCAGGCCGACCGTCCAGACGGGCGCGACGGTCCTGCCCCCGGATCGCGCGACAGACCGGAGGTCGCTCGGGCTCGCCGAAATCGATCCGTCGAGGCCTGCGATCATCCCCATTCGCGCCATGCTGCACTCCTATGGACCGCACCACAGCGGCGCGCCGGTTCGCGCCGTGGTCGCCGTGTCCTGAACGTCTCCAACCCCTGAAAGTGCCCATGGCCGAGCTCAACCGCCGCATCGTCCTCGCCTCGCGCCCCCATGGCGAACCGAGCCCGGCGCATTTCCGGATGGAGGAGGTGCGGGCACCCACCCCCCAGGAGGGCGAGGTGCTCCTGCGCAACCGCATCCTGTCCCTCGACCCCTACATGCGGGGCCGCATGAGTGCGGCGAAATCCTACGCCAAGCCCGTCGAGATCGGCGAGACCATGGTCGGCGCCACGGTCAGCGAGGTCGTGGCCTCGCGCCATCCCGATTTCGCGCCCGGCACCCTCGTCGTCGGCTTCGGCGGCTGGCAGGATTTTGCGATCTCCGACGGAAGCGGCCTGCGGCGGCTCGATCCGGCCGTGGCCCCCGTCGGTACGGCGCTGGGCATCCTCGGGATGCCGGGCATGACCGCTTATACGGGCCTCCTCAACATCGGTCGTCCGAAGGCGGGCGAGACGGTGGTTGTGGCCGCCGCCGCCGGCCCGGTGGGATCCCTGGTCGGCCAGATCGCCAAGCTGAAGGGCGCCCGGGCCGTCGGCATCGCCGGGGGCGCGGAGAAATGCACCTACCTCGTCGACGAACTCGGCTTCGACGTGGCCGTCGACCACCGCGGCCCCGACCTGCCGGGCAGCCTCGCCGCCGCCTGCCCGGACGGCATCGACGTCTATTTCGAGAACGTCGGCGGCGCGGTGTTCGAGGCCGTGCTGCCGCTCCTCAACGATTTCGCCCGCATGCCGGTCTGCGGCCTCGTCTCCGGCTACAGCCTCACCGACCTGCCGCCCGGCCCCGACCGTTCGCCGATCCTGATGCGGGCGGTGCTCACCAAGCGCCTGCACATCCAGGGCTTCATCGTCTGGGACTTCGCCGACCAGGAGGCCGCCTTCCTCGCCGAGGTCGGCGAATGGCTGGCGCAGGGGCGCGTCAAGCACCGCGAGGACATCGCGGAGGGCCTCGACAGGGCACCCGAGGCTTTCGTCGGCCTGCTCAAGGGCCGTAACTTCGGCAAGATGCTCGTCAGGCTGTCGTAGGCGACGGGCCTCGTTCCCTTGCTGGGTGACGAGAACATGAGTAGAACATCGGAGGTCTGGGGACAGATTCGCTGCGTGGTGGACAACGCCGGCCGATGCGGTTGTCGGCGGCGCGCGAAAGCCTCAGGACGTGGGTCGGCGGGGGCGGCGATGTGGAGCCCGGCCTTGCGCCGTCGTGAGATCGGTTCGGAGGAGAGAGCGGCATGGCCGGCAGCGTCAACAAGGTGATTTTGGTTGGCAACCTCGGACGCGATCCCGAGACGCGGCGGCTCGCCTCCGGCGACCCGGTGGTCAACCTGCGCATCGCGACCTCGGAGTCCTGGAAGGACAAGATGTCCGGCGAGCGCAAGGAGAAGACCGAGTGGCACTCGGTGGTGATCTACAACGAGAATCTCGCCAAGGTCGCCGAGCAGTACCTGCGCAAGGGCTCGAAGGTCTACATCGAGGGCCAGCTGCAGACGCGCAAATGGGCCGACCAGTCCGGCGTCGAGAAGTACACCACCGAGGTGGTGCTGCAGCGGTTCCGCGGTGAGCTCACCCTCCTCGACGGCCGCAGCGGCGGCGGTGGCGAGATGGGCGCCGACGAGGAGGGCGGTGGCCAGATCAGCCGAGGCGGCGATTACGGCGGCGGCCGTGGCGGCTCCGGAGGCGGTTCGGATCGCGGCGGCGACTACGGTGGCGGTGGTGGTGGCCGCTCCGGCGGGGACCGCCGGCCGGCTCCGTCGTCCGGCGGTGGCGGCGGCTCGAAGCCCAATTACGACCTCGACGACGACATTCCGTTCTAGGCAGGCTCACGTCGGCGAGCCGACGCTCCACCCCGCCTACGCCCGGTGCCTCGGCGCGGTTCTTGCTCCCCTTGCGTGCAAAGGGAGTGAGACGGCGCCATGGCATCCTTCATCCGCGTGACCGAGGTGTGGGTTCCCTCCAAGGACGGGACGGCCCTCGAGTTCGGGAGCGGCAGCTACGGCGGCCTCGACGGCTTCCATGCGCAGAGCCACCAGACGGTGTTCGGCTACGGCGAGGGCCTGCCGGGGCAGGCCTGGGCGACGCGCCGGCCCATCGTCCTCAAGGACCTGCAGAATTCCTACTTCAAGCGCGGCGCTGCGGCCGCCGCGGCGGGGCTGACCTGCGGCCTCGCCCTGCCGATCTTCGCCGGCGACGTGCTGCAGGCGGTGGTGACGTTCTTCTGTGCCGACGACGACGAGAAGGTCGGGGCGATCGAGGTCTGGAGCAACGACCCCGCGCGATCGAGCGCCATGGCGGTCGAGGACGGCTACTACGGCAACGCGGAGTTCTTCGAGCGCAACTCGAAGGCGATCCAGTTCGGACGCGGACAGGGCCTGCCCGGCGAGGTCTGGGAGCGGGACCGGCCCGTCGTGGTCAAGGAGCCCTACGGCTCGCACCGGTTTCTGCGAAAGGCGGAGGCCCTCAAGATCGGGCGGACCACCGCCTTCGGCCTGCCCTGCCACGGCGACCGCGACCGGGACTGGGTGATGACCTTCCTGTCGGCGCTCGGCACCCCCATCGCCCGGCGCTTCGAGGTGTGGAAGGTGGAGCCCGACAGCGAGCACCTCACCTATGAGGCGGGGCTTTGCGAGGTGCAGGGCGATGTCGCGGCGTCCTACGGCCCCCTGAGCCTGACCCGCGAGGACGGCACCATCGGCCGCATCCTGCTCACCGGCCTGCCGGTGATCGCCACCGACTTCTCGCACGAGCCGACCGTGATCGCGGCGAGCCTGGCCGCCGCCGGGCTGACCACCCTCGTGGCCATCCCGGTGTTCAGCGGCACCGCCCGGCTGAACGCCGTGGCGGCCTGGTACTTCTGACGCGCAGTGGGCTATTGCGACCGCTTGCCGAAGGACACCGCATAGGCCTGGGTGCGCGCGTCGATCAGCGGATCGTCGGACACCTCGATCCCGTCCACGAGGTTGGTGGGCAGGAACAGGAGCGGCTTCTCGGCCGCCGCCGTATCCGCCGCGGCCTTCGAGAGGGTGAGGGTGCCCATGGTCACCAGCCGGCGGTCCTCCGGCCAGACCTGGGTCGGGTCCTTGGTCTGGTCGCCCGGATTGGCCAGTTGCGCCTGGATCGTGAAGGCCACCGGACCCTTGGCGAGGGTGGCGGGCAGGCCCTCCATCAGGAAGTTGGGCGGCTGCTTTCCGGCCTCCTCCGCCGAGAGATGGTCGTTGCCCGCCACCGGCACGATGCGGAAGCGGAACGGCTGCCTCTTGCCCTCGGCGTTCACGAACACGAAGGCGTCGATGCCGTTGTAGGTCTCCCGCGCCAGGCTCGAGGGCGTCTTCACGCCGGCTCCCGCCTTGGGCACCATCGGATGGGCGGCGACGAACTGCTCCAGCGGCGTCGGCTTTGGGGTATCGGGCTTGGTCTGCGCATTCGCCGTCAGCAGCGCCAGGAACTCCTCGCCGGTGGCGACGGGGAAGAACGGCAGCGAGTTGGCGACAATGTCGAACTCGCCGTCGGGAAGGGCGAACTTCAGCGCCATTCCGTGCGGGTTGGCGGGCTTGGCGCCGTCCGCGATGGCGGGCAGGCCGGTGGCGTTGGAGAACCGCACCGTCACCGGCACCGGCTTGCCGCCGAAGACGCTGGCCTTGCTCAACGGCGCGGCCTCCGGGGTCGCGGTGAAGCTGCCTTCCACCACCACGCCCTTGGCGTGGTTGGCGCGCAGGCCCGCGTGGCTGCCCCACAGGGTGTTCATCACCGTGATGGTCCGCTCGGCGGTGGTGCCCTCGGCGGCGGCGGCCAGCGGCGCGAAGCCGACGGCGAGGAGGGCGGCCAGCCCAAGGGGGCGGCGCAAGCGGGTGGCAACCATGCACGATCTCCCGACGTGTCTGTCGATCGAGCGGGATGATCCCGCGCTCGGCCTCGTGTCTATCCACAACGGGAGCGGTCGAACAGACGTGGCCGGCGGGACCCGCGACGCCCCGCTGCCGGCGGTCGGGCCTGCGTAAGCCCTTGAGCCGGACGGTCTATCGCGCTTCGCTTATCCCCGTGCCGCGGTCGGGGTCGCGGTGGCGTGCCGCAGGCGAATGGCGTATGGAAACAGGGTGACAGACGTGGCGCGACGCGACCGGGGCGGACCCGGCCGGCGAGCGCCCGACATCCGCAGTCCCACGAACGCGACGTCGTTCGGCGCGGCCCCGGCCGCGCCGGCCCGTATGCAGGCAGAGATCGAAGACCTTGGCAGAGAACGACACACCGGGCGCGGGCACGCCGCCGCCCGCCAGCGACATCCGCCCCGTCTCCATCACCGACGAGATGAAGCGGTCGTATCTCGATTACGCCATGAGCGTGATCGTGAGCCGGGCCCTGCCCGATGCCCGCGACGGCCTCAAGCCGGTCCACCGCCGCATCCTGTTCTCGGCCTACGAGAGCGGGCACCTGCCCGAGCGCAAATACGTCAAGTCGGCCCGCATCGTCGGCGACGTGATCGGCCTCTACCACCCGCACGGCGACCAATCGATCTACGACGCCCTGGTGCGCATGGCCCAGGACTTCTCGATGCGGCTGATGCTCATCGACGGGCAGGGCAACTTCGGCTCCGTCGACGGCGATCCGCCGGCCGCCATGCGCTACACCGAATCGCGCCTGGCCAAGCCCGCCAACGCGCTCTTGGCCGACATCGACAAGAACACCGTCGATTTCCAGCCGAACTACGACGAGTCGCGCGAGGAGCCGACCGTCCTGCCCGCCCGCTTCCCCAACCTCCTCGCCAACGGCGCCGGCGGCATCGCGGTGGGCATGGCCACCAACATCCCGCCCCACAACCTCGGCGAGCTGATCGACGGCTGCGTCGCGCTCATCGACGATCCCAGCATCGACGTGGAGGGCCTGACCGAGATCATCCCGGGCCCCGACTTCCCCACCGGAGGCTCGATCCTCGGCCGGGCGGGCACCCGCCAGGCCTACGCCACCGGGCGCGGCTCCATCATCATGCGGGCGAAATCCCACGTGGAGGAGCTGCGCAAGGAGCGCGAGGCGCTGATCTTCACCGAGATCCCGTATCAGGTGAACAAGGCGACGCTCATGGAGAAGATCGCCGAGCTGGTGAAGGAGAAGCGCGTCGAGGGCATCTCCGACCTGCGCGACGAATCCGACCGCGACGGCATGCGCATCGTCGTCGAGATCAAGCGCGACGCGATGGCCGACGTGGTGCTCAACCAGCTCTACCGGTTCACGCCGCTGCAATCCTCCTTCGGCTGCAACATGGTGGCGCTCAACGGCGGCCGCCCCGAGCTGATGAACCTGAAGGACCTGCTGCAGGCCTTCGTGGACTTCCGTGAGGAGGTCGTCTCCCGCCGCACCAAGTTCCTGCTCAACAAGGCCCGCGAGCGGGCGCACGTGTTGTGCGGCCTGGCCATCGCGGTGGCCAACATCGACGAGGTCATCCGCCTGATCCGGACCTCGCCCGACCCCAACACCGCCCGCGAGGCGCTGATGGGCCGCGACTGGCCGGCCCACGACATCGCGCCCCTGATCGCGCTGGTGGACGACCCGCGCCACCGCATCAACGCCGACGATTCCTACCGCCTCTCCGACGTCCAGGCCCGCGCCATCCTCGACTTGCGCCTGCAGCGCCTCACCGCGCTCGGCCGCGACGAGATTGGCGGCGAGTTGCAGAAGCTCGCCGACGAGATCGCCGACTACCTCGACATCCTGCGCTCGCGCCTGCGCATCATGGGGATCGTCAAGGACGAGCTCGCGGAGGTCCGCGAGGCCTACGCCACGCCGCGGCGCACCGTGATCCTCGACTGGGACTCCAACGTCGAGGACGAGGACCTGATCCAGCGCGAGGACATGGTCGTCACCGTGTCCCACGCCGGCTACGTCAAGCGCGTGCCGCTCTCGACCTACCGGGCCCAGCGCAGGGGCGGCAAGGGCCGCTCGGGCATGTCGACCCGCGACGAGGATTTCGTCACCCGCCTGTTCGTGGCCAACACCCACACGCCGATCCTGTTCTTCTCCAGCCAGGGCCAGGTCTACAAGGAGAAGGTGTGGCGCCTGCCGATGGCGGCGCCCAACGCCCGCGGCAAGGCGCTGGTCAACATCCTGGCCATGGATGCCGGCACCGAGCGCATCACCACGATCATGCCGCTGCCCGAGGACGAGGCCTCGTGGGAGACGCTGGACGTGATGTTCGCCACCGCCTCGGGCGGCGTGCGGCGCAACAAGCTCTCCGACTTCGTGCAGGTGAACCGCGCCGGCAAGATCGCCATGAAGCTCGACGAGGGCGACCACATCGTCCACGTGGAGATCTGCCGCGCCGACCAGAACGTCCTGCTCACCTCGAAGGACGGGCAGTGCATCCGCTTCCCCGTCGAGGACGTGCGGGTGTTCAAGGGCCGCGATTCCACCGGCGTGCGCGGCATCAGCCTCGCGGCGGGCGACCGCGTCATCTCGATGACCATCCTCAACAGCTTCGAGGCGACGCCCGAGGAGCGCGGCGCCTTCCTGAAGATGCAGCGGGCGGTGATCGGCGACACGGAAGGGGGCGACGCCGATTCCGAGGAGATCGCCACGGATGCGCCGCTCCTCTCGCAGGAGCGCTACGCCGAGATGGGGGCGAACCAGCAGTTCGTGCTCACCCTGTCCGAGCGCGGCTTCGGCAAGCGCAGCTCCTCATTCGAGTACCGGACCTCGGGACGCGGCGGCAAAGGCATCACCGCCATGCGGGTGAATGCCCGCAACGGCAGCCTCGTGGCCTCCTTCCCGGTGCAGCCCTCGGACCAGATCATGCTGGTGACGGATGCCGGCCAGCTCATCCGCGTGCCGGTCGACGACATCCGCATCGTCGGACGCGCCTCGCAGGGGGTGACGGTGTTCAACACCGACAAGACCGAGCGCGTGGTCTCGGTGGAGCATATCGAGGGCGAGGACGAGAGCGGCGACGAGGTGGCCTGATCGCCTGCGCCGATCCGTCCGGCGACGGTCGGGGATGAACAAGTCGTTACGCGCGTGTCGGAAAACGGAAACCGGGCGGCCAACATGTGGCCGTTCGGTGTTGCTCTGATGTCATAGGTGCTCGGGCCGCTTGACGGTAAGACGGGGGCAGTGAAACAGCCCCTCCGAAGGACTGCCCCCGTGTTCAAGAAGATCCTCCTCGCCGGCGCCTCCCTGGCCGTGATGGTCGGCACCGCCGCCGCCGCCGATCTGCCGCGCCGCGCCGCGCCGCCGGTCTTCGTTCCGGTCCCCGTCTTCACCTGGACCGGGTTCTACTTCGGTATCAACGCCGGCTACGCCTTCAGCGAGAACGACCGCGTCCGCACCACGGGCATCGGCGCCCTGCAGGCCAACGTGAACAACAACCTGCGCCCCGGCACGATCGGCGTCTCGCAGGAAGGTTTCACCGGCGGTGGCCAGGTCGGCTACAACTACCAGTTTACCCCGGGTTCGGGCCTCGTGGTCGGCATCGAAGCCGACGCGCAGTACACCGATCTCCAGGCCACCAGCGTGAACTCGGTGCCGCGTACCCCGCCGCTCTCGACCCTCACCAACACGTTCCGGACCGAGCTCTCCTACCTCGGCACCGTCCGTGGTCGTGTCGGCTTCGCCTTCGACAAGGTCCTGTTCTACGGCACCGGCGGCTTTGCCTACGGCGACGTGACCAGCAGCGTCGCTTTCCAGACCAACGCCCCGGTCGCTTACGCCGGTTCGCGCTCGACCATGGAGACGGGCTACGTTTACGGCGGCGGCATCGAATACGCCCTCCCGACCGACTCGTTCCTGAACTTCTTCAAGTCCAGCGCCGTGACGGTGAAGGCCGAGTACCTCCGGTACGATCTCGGTTCGCGCACCCTGCTGGTCGGCAACACCGGCTCGCTGCCGCCCCAGCCCGGCATCGGCTACAACTCGCGCTTCTCCACCGAGGGCAGCATCGCCCGCGCCGGCCTGAACTACAAGTTCGGCTCCTACTAGGACCTTCCATCGAAAGCAGCCACGCTTTCGAAGTCCGACGATCGGCCTGCCTCGCGTATCCCCGGATGCGCGAGGCAGGCTTTTTTTATGGGTTCCCACTGAGTCCGGGGCCTCCTCGTCGTCAGTATACGACCGTCGATCGGAGCCCGAAGACGAGGCCGCCCCTCGTCCTGGTTCCGGGACGGGAGGGATTCTCGACGCCGCCGCCCGGGTTGACGACGTACTGGATGTCGGGCTGCACGATCCAGCCGGGGGCGATCCGGGCCTGGTAGCTGAGCTCGACCGTCGCTTCGAAGCTCCTGACCGGCCGGTAAGCATGGCCCCACCGCGCCCCATCGATGTCGGCCGCCCGCGCCCCGTCGCCGATCCGCGCGTAGATGACGCTCGCGCCGAACCTGTCGTCTGGCCGGCCTGGAATCATGCCGGCGCAGACCACCCCGCCGTCGGCCCAGAGGTCGATCAGGTTGCGGTCCGCCGGGCTGCCCGAGATCCGGGCGTAGACCGAGACCCCGCCATCGGGGCCCGCGCCCTCGGGACGATGAAGTTGCTGGTCGACGACACCATAGACGCCGCTGGTGCCGCGCAGGCGCCGGGCGGCGCCGTTGGCGAAGGGACTGGCCAGCGGCAGGCCGGCGGTATCGAACCGCAGGTCGTCGAAGCGGCCGAAATGCCGGTATCCGCCGAGCTTGAGGCTGCCGGCGAGCCCGCGCGACTGCATGTCCTGGTTGTAACGGACCTGCGCCTCGGCCATCACCAGGGGCGGGTCGCCGAGCCGGAAGTTCGTGCCGGTCCGGTTGACGATGCGCTGGTCGCCCGGATCGCCGTTGAAGATCGCCACGAGGGCCGAGACCGCCGCGTTCGGGTCGTAGCGCAGGCGCACTCCGGGGGTGGCGAGCGGATAGGCCGGGCCGCCGCTCGGCAGGTTGGCGCCGGTGATCGTCGGCCAGTCGTTGCTCACGAACAGCTTGCCGGTGTCGGACGAGAAGAACTCGCCATCGGCGACGAGCTGGCCGAATCGTACCGCGAAGTGGTCCCCGGCCCACTTCTGCTCCAGCCAGATTTCGGACAGGCGCGTCGAGGGAAACGCCTCGATGTTGCTGACGGTGATCAGGCGCCCGAAGCTGCGGTCACGCAGGCCGCCGGTGTCGTGGATCTGGAAGGCGTTGGCGAAGAAGGTGAGGCCATCGAGGCCGGCGAGCGTCCCCAGATCCACGGTGACGATGGTCTCGAGCTTTCCGGCGTAGATCGGCCCGCGGGCAAAGCCGCCGGTGACGTTCCCCAGCGCCTCGTTGGTGGAGATGGCGTTGTAGGTGATGCCGCGGGCACCGAGCGCGGCCCGAAACCCGCCCGGATCGCCGAACGCCCCGAGGGACGACTGGATCGACGCAGGTCGGGCGGAGTCCGACTCGGGCTCTACCGCGGCCGATTGCGCCGGTCTGTCGGCAAGCGGCGAATCGATGTTCGGCTGCGCGACGGCCGGAAAATCGGGAGCGACGAGGCAGACCGCGACGCAAAGGCCGCGCGCTGAGGCCCATGGCCGCTGCCCCGGCCCGATCGCAGGCGGGCGAGGCGCGGATCGGGGCGACCGAAGCCATGGAGAGAGTCGCCTCATCTGCGCCTATGCTGTGAAGTATGCCTCTTGCTATACTCTGTAGGACGCGCAAATTCCCGCTGTCAATCGCGACGGCGTTCGACCGGAGACATTTCGGGGGGAGGGAGGCGAGGCGGGGGATCCTCGCCGGCGTCCACGGTCGCAGGTCCGGCGCGCCTCGTGGCGCAACCGCATCGGGCGGCGATAGGACTGCGATGGACGGGTCGTGGGTAAAGGGATCGGCGCCGCGGTCGCCGGCCTTCCGTTCGCGGACCGGCGCGACCGCCGGCCCCCGAGAATTCCGCGACGGAGCGCTACGCCTTGCGCTTCTGGTAGTCCTTCACGTCGGTGAACCGCACGTCCGGCGCGCGCTCCTCCTCGTAGCGCAGCGAGAACGCGGTGGTCGCCATGAACACCGGGGCGCCATCGAGGTCGCTGGCCATGGCCGAGCCGTGGCTGCCGACGAATTTGTCCAGCGGCGCTTCGGTGTCGGCCTCGATCCAGCGGCAGATCGAAAAGCGGGTCGGCTCGTAGTCGATGGGCAGGCCGTACTCCGCCTGGAGCCGCTCCTTCAGCACGTCGAGCTGCAGCGCGCCCACCACGCCGACGATGGCCTGGGAGCCGTCATGCGGGCGGAACACCTGCACCACGCCCTCCTCGCCCATCTGCTGCAGGGCCTCGCGCAGCTTCTTGGCCTTCATGGCGTCGGTGAGCTTGATCCGGCGCAGGATCTCGGGCGCGAAGCTCGGCACGCCGCGGAACACGATCTCCTCGCCCTCCGTCAGCGTGTCGCCGATGCGCAAGGTCCCGTGGTTGGGGATGCCGACGACGTCGCCCGCGAACGCCTCGTCGGCGATGGCGCGGTCCTGTGCAAAGAAGAACTGCGGGGCCGACAGCGACATCGGCTTGCCGGTGCGCACGAGCTTGGCCTTCATGCCCCGGCTCAACCGACCCGAGCACACCCGCATGAAGGCGATGCGGTCGCGGTGGTTGGGGTCCATGTTCGCCTGGATCTTGAACACGAAGCCGGTCATCTTCGGTTCGGTGGGCTCCACGAGGCGCTTGTCGCAATCCTGGCCGCGCGGCGGCGGCGCGAAGCGCGCCAGGCCGTCGATGAGGTCGCGCACGCCGAAGTTGCGCAGCGCCGACCCGAAGAACACCGGCGTGAGGTGGCCCTCGCGAAAGGCGTCGAGGTCGAAGCGCTTGAGGCCGGTCTCGGCGAGTTCGGCCTCCTCTCGCCAGGTCGCGGCCTCGCCCTCCTCCGTGAGCAGCTGGTCGAACAGCGGATCGTCGACCCCGGTCACCGGCACGGTGCCGGCGTCGTCCGCCGCATCGAGCCGGCGCACGCGGCCGTTGCCGAGATCGTAGGTGCCGGCAAAGCTGCGGCCCCGCCCGATCGGCCAGGTCACGGGCGCCACGTCCAGCGCCAGGGTCTTCTCGATCTCGTCCAGGAGCTCGAACGGATCGCGGGCCTCGCGGTCGAGCTTGTTGATGAAGGTGACGATGGGGATGTCGCGAAGCCGGCAGACCTCGAACAGTTTTCGCGTGCGCGCCTCGATGCCCTTGGCGGCGTCGATCACCATCACGGCCGAATCGACCGCCGTCAGGGTGCGGTAGGTGTCCTCCGAGAAGTCCTCGTGGCCAGGGGTGTCGAGGAGGTTGAAGACGCAGTCGCCGTACTCGAACGTCATCACCGAGGTGACGACGGAGATGCCGCGCTCCTTCTCGATGCCCATCCAGTCCGAGCGGGTCGAGACGCGGTTGCGCTTGGCCTTGACCTCGCCGGCGAGCTGGATGGCGCCGCCGAACAGCAGCAGTTTTTCCGTGAGCGTGGTCTTGCCGGCGTCCGGGTGCGAGATGATCGCGAAGGTGCGCCGGCGCGCGACGGGGTCGTCGGTGCGGGCGGGTTTCGCGTCGGGCTGGGTCTGCATCAACATCGCGGGGAATTGCTTTCGAGGCCGCGTCCGCGGGCCTTTTTTTCAGGTCTGACGGAGGTCGACGGCTCGCCGAGGAGCCCGCCCCGCCCCTCCTTACAGGAGAGGGGGGCCGCGCTCCACCATCGGTGGAGGGGCCCCGCGTCGGCTCAGCCCCGCCCGATGTAGGGCATGCCGGTGGCCATCACCGTGAGGAACGGGACGTTGGCATCGAGCGGAAGGCCGGCCATGTAGACCACCGCATCGGCCACATGCGCGACATCCATCAGCGGTTCGGACCTGATCGACCCGTCGGCCTGGCGCACGCCGGCGGCCATGGGCCCGGTCATCGCGGTGGCGGCGTTGCCGACGTCGATCTGGCCGCAGGCGATGTCGTGGGCGCGTCCGTCCAGCGCCGTGGCCTTGGTGAGCCCGGTCATGGCGTGCTTGGTGGCGGCATAGGCCGCCGAGTTCGGCCGCGGCACATGCGCCGAGATCGAGCCGTTGTTGACGATGCGCCCGCCGCGCGGCTCCTGCGCCTTCATCATCCGGAAGGCCGCGCGCGTGCACAGGAAGGCGCCGGTGAGGTTGACGTCCACGAGGCGGCGCCAGTCGTCGAGGGCGACCTCGTCCACCGGCACCGCCGGCGCGAACACCCCGGCGTTGTTGAACAAGAGGTCGAGGCGGCCGAACTCCTGCCGCACCCGCGCGAACAGCGCCTCGACGGACGCCTCGTCCGCCACGTCGGCGGGCACGGCCCGCGCGGTGCCGCCCGCCGCCGCGATCGCCTCCGCGACCGCCGCCAGCGGCTCGGCCCGGCGCCCGGCGAGCACGACGACGAAGCCCGCCCGCGCCAGCCCCTCCGCCACGGCCCTGCCGATCCCCGATCCCGCCCCCGTCACCACCGCGATCCGCCGCATCGATTCTGTCTCCCCGTCCTGTTGCCACTCGCAGGCCCGGCGTCTAGACAACGCCGATCCTGCCAGGATGGGGCGTCGCCAAGTGGTAAGGCAGCGGTTTTTGGTACCGCCATTCCCAGGTTCGAATCCTGGCGCCCCAGCCAACCTTGCCGGATGGCAATAAAAACAACGACTTAGGTCGAAATCTGATTTTCCCTAGAGATTGCAGGCGTAACAGTCCGGTGGGTGCCACGGCCGGTGTCGGACCACGCCGCCACCTACCACTCAGTTCCAGTTATAAGCGCTCGAGAGCGGAGACCCGGGGTCTCGATAGATCGCGGTGCCAGCATTGTAGCCCGGTGGGTCGAAGCGGGTGTCGGAAAGCAACATCGCGCCCTGGTCGAGCTGGATCACGATCACCTGTCCGAGACCCCGGCATATGCCGGTTGTCACCGTGAGCCCGTCGACGATTTTGCGATCCGTAACCGCCATCCGGTCGTGGATGTCGGCGAATTCGGGCAGCGTGATCCTGCAAGAGTACATATCGTTTCGGGTCCATCTTGAGTGTCGTGCTTGACCCGTATTGCAGACTGGCGATTCACCGGGAAGTAGCGAAATAACAACACTCCCTTATCTAAGTATTGGGTCAGTCAAAATTGATTTACATCTTGGTGATGATTGCGAATCGGTCTCGATGGCGATGTTAGCGCAGACTTACTCGCCCGTACCGCGCGGCAGGCGGTCGATTCGCTGAACCTTGTAGCCCTTCCGGGTCAGGCAGTCCGACACGAAGTCGCCGACGTAGAAGCTCCGCTCGCGCGAGAGTTCGTTGCAGACGATCTGGTCGCGGGAGTAGGCGGCGGCGTCGACGCCGGTCATGTCGACAAGTGGCGGCACGCCGCTGCATCCGGTAAGGGCGAGAAGTGCGATCAGGCTCAGGGTGCGTGTCATCCCCGCTCGTCGCCCGAGGGTTCACGGCGGTCAATCCCGAAGGTGGATCTGGACCGTGCCGGTCGATACGAACCAGGTGGCGCTGGTAGTGCTCCTGGGTCGGCCGCAGCAAGTATCGCATCACAGCCCCGCTGGCGGGCTTAATTGACGCCGGGGCAGTTCCCGGCGCGGGAACGACTGACGGCCGCAGGCGGGCCTGTAGCACGACCTGGCGGGCCATCTCGGCCGTGGCCTTGGCGAGCCGGGTCGCACCGCGCGTCATCATCGTCACCGCGCCGTCGAATGACGGGGCTAGATGCATCTGGGTGGTGCCGGCGAGAAGCCGGCGCATGAACGACGTGGCCCAGCGCGCGCTCTTCGAGGCGTAGGAGGCCCAGCCGACATCGATCTGGTGATCGAACTTGATCTGCTTTCCCTTGCCGGGTCGCTCCCAGGTGCCGAACGCCGCCCGCATCGCAGCGCGTGCTTTTTTGGCGCGCCGGTGTGATCCGAGACCCAGGCTAAGCACACCATGGACATGAAGCCGAGGCTTTCCAGTCGTGGGATCGCGCGTCTCTTCGACGTTTATGGTGAAGTCGGTGGTCTCGGAGAACGCCTTGCCGAGCTGCTCACGGAGCTGCTTCTGGAGCCACGGCCCCGGCTTCTCCTTGGAGTAGGCGCGGGCGTTGACGTCATCGGAGAGGTGCGCGGTGAAGCCCGTCACCGGCCCGTGATCTTGGAGACCGACGAAGGCGAACACAGCCTGGGCGTGATCATCGAGATCGCGCCAGGCGGGCGGCTTCTTCGTGGTGGTGGTGCTGGTCGTGGGGGCTGTGCGGATCTTGTGCTCGAGGTAGCGCAGGTTCCTCGAGGGAGAAGGAGAAGGAGATCCTTTGGCGCTACTTACTGAAGCGTGCACGGGTCGATGGGGCTGGATGACCCCCGTCTCGGTTAGGAATTCCCCTACGAAAACGATGCTGGCGAGGGCATCGCGGCGCGACCGGGATGCTCCGCCTTTTTTGCACATCGCAGACACGGCCGGAGCGGGTGCGGACGGCGCTGCCTCGATGATGATGGAGGGCGAGACGGTAGGCTCTGAAATATGCCAGGTCGCGATCTCGCGCACCCACCACTCGTCGTCGTTCGCCGGGGCTGGTGGCATGGCGGCAGGCGCGATGCCCAGCGCGCGGTCGAGCGCCCGGTTGATGCCGGTGATCTCGTGCTCGGGCGACAGCGGCTTGCGCCGCGCGCGCACAATCGCATCAATCTCGGCGATCATCATCGCGAGATCGAGACAATCCTCTTGAGTAGAGGCGGGGTTATCGCTAGGTTGTTGCTGCATCGTTTGAGACCAAAGGCCGCCGCCCTGGCAGGGGATTTGGCGGCCTTTTCTTTGGTCAGTTGACGGTGACGCGGGTGACGGTGAGGATCTGGTTCACCACATCCATCGCAAGGCCGGGCGGGCACGAGAACATCTTGGTGCAGCTCCCTGCATCCGTCTTGAGGATGAACTTCACACCACGACCGACGCGGCCGATCGCCAGAGTGCCGTTGCCGTCGCCGAGATCCAGCACCACGGGTCGGCCGACTTCGAGATAGAAGCCGAGCTCTTCATCGGGCTCGCCGGCTGCCGCCGAAAGCACAGAGGCGATCACTGCGGCCTTCTGGATTTTCACGAAGGGTAGGTGATGGCCGGCGATCTGGATCGCGACCACGTCATCATCACGAACGACCGAGAAGCCGGGCGTCTGGGGCGAGATCTCGCCCTCGGCGATGGCGCGGGCGATCCACGCCTCGATCACCGCAGTCGGGTTCGGGAGCCCGCGCTTGTCGGCGATGGCCGCCAACTGTTCGAAGCGGGCGCGCGGAAGGGTGATGGTGGTGCGGGGAGACGGCGACATGATGATATGAACTCACTTTGAATCGATAAGTGAATTCTATCGGTGATTGGAGCAAACTACAACGGTCGCCATCCGCATAATCGCTTTTACGAGCTGCCCTAGGAGCCCACGGCAATGTCTTCGATGTCGAACCCAGACGAAATCGGGATGCCACCGGCGATGACCTCCCCGATAACGAGCGGGACGGGGTACCCCTGCCCTTCAAGGTTAGTCGGGCCCGAGAGCGCGTAGCTGTCGCTCTTGTCGGTGCCGGTCGTGGCCTTCTGGGTGGGCGAGATCATCTGGGAGATGCCAGCGAGCGCCATGGTGACGCCCAGACCCGCCATGGTGCCATAGGTGAGGCCGATCCCACCGAGCCCTGGCAGTGCGGTGCCCATACTGGCCAGGGGCGCCGCGAGCGTGCCGCCCGAGAAGAAAATTGCTGCGCCGACGAGAGCGACGCCGAGAACAGCTTTGATCACCCCGCCGTTCTTCGCGCCGCCGATCACCGGAACGATGTGAAAGTCCTTCGATCCCAGACCCATTTCGAGATGGGTCAGATCGATTACATCACCGCCATGACGACGGCCGACGACCAACCTGTAGTAGCCGTCGCGTAGCTGCTTCTGAAAACCCGGGAAGTTGGCGTTCAGGAGCCGAATAGCCTTGCCGGGCGTGCCTACGCTAAGCCGGAAATTCGAGCCGAAGGACTTCTTCAAGTGACCATAGAGGTGCACCGTCCTCATGGTCTTCTGGTGGCTGGCGAAGGTGGCGATGGTCATGGGGTTGCCTCGTGGCTGTCGAAGGTGATGGGCTGGAACATGCACTCGGCATCGAGCGGCAGGATCACCCAGGGCAGGCCGGATGCAGCCTGTGCGCGGCAGTCGACCTCTGAGGGGGCGTGGGGACCGTCTGGGTGCGAATGGACGACGGCAGGAAGATCACCCGTCGCCTCGGCATCGAGGTAGACCTGGGTGGCGATCTCGAAGTCCTGCATCGGGTCGGCGGCTTCGTTCCGGCAAGGCCGGTAGGAATCGCCGACGACGAGACCGCAGGCCTCGCGCGGGTATTCGGCGCGGGCGTGGCGCTGGGCGGCCTCGAGGATCGTGGAGGTTATCTGCTTCATGGTTTCGGACATAGCGAGACCTCAGCGAGCACGTCGCCAAGACCGGCGTCACGGCGGCGCTGGTGTTCTACCTTTGTGTTCACGAGACCGCCTTCGCTGCCTTGGAGGCGCGGTCCTCTAAGATCCGTGCGAGATCGTTGGCGACGGAGCGCGTGAGCGAGACCACGGCAGCACGCGGCACTCCATCGAGGTTGCCGGCAATCTTCAAGGTGTAGCCCCTGCCCCGGCGCTCGCCTACGAGACCACCAGGCCGGCCGGCGCAACGTGCGGCAACGACAAAGCGAGAAGCGGAGCCGGCGAGCAGCGCCATGATGCCGTTCGCTACGGCGTGCGCCTGGTCTGCGCTGAAATCGAGAACGTCGGCGCCAGGCGTCGAGAGGAACACCCGTTGTTCGCCAGTCGCATCGTCACGACCGACCGGCATGTCGAACGGCGGCAAATCGAACTCGAAACCGGCGTGATCCCACGATCCACGGATGAACTCGTCAAGCAGATCGGCAGCGGGGACTTCGTGATGGCGTGCAAGCAGACGGAATTGATGGGCACGGGCGGTCGGGATACTTACGGTCGAATGGCTCACAGGCACCTCCTCGGGCAACGCACTGCAATTATACCATCCTGAATTAGTTCTGTCCTGCGGATGTGATGACCCCGAGAGATTTCGCCTTCGAATTTTTCCTGTCACCGCAGTGTTAACCCCCTTCGAGGGATCGTGATTTTCGCTGGGACTTCGGTCCGATTACAGAATGTAGCTATGTGCCTCCGACTACGAACCGGAGACGCAATCAATCGACTACGAGCACCTCGTTATCGACAGCAGCGAAGGCGCCGGGATCGGGATCGTCTTCATGTTGATTCCGATGCATCTCGGTGATCTCCTCGGCCGACAGATCCTGGATCTGAAGAGTCGGCAAATCATCATCGATCAGGCTATCGTCATTGAGACCCAAGGCTGCGCGCTTGAGCCCGTGTAAACGTTCTAATGCAGCCGCTGCGATCCCAAGCATTTTGATTGCGCTGGCGGCTGCAAAGGTCGTGCCTGGGTCTGCGGCCGCGCCTTCAAGTCGTTCGATAATCATATTCTCGATTGCGACAGCGTTTCGATAGGCGGTTTCTCGAGTATCGATGGCGCGTTGCACGGTTGCGTCTACATCTGGCAATGTCTCCTCGTAGACCCTGGCCATCACTTTGGAGGCAACAACCTTCGCCTGCGATCCCTTCGTGACCTTATTCTTCGCCAGATGCATCTGGATGCCACGAACGGTGACGCCATGCTGGTGGGACAGTTGCTCGAGGGTGAATTCACCGGTCTCCCACTGCGCGACGATCTCAGCCCAGATGGAGGGCGCGAGACGGGCGTATTTGCGGGTGGGTGCGGTGGGCCGGGTCGCGGTCATGACGCTGCCTTCAACGACTTGGCGATGGTGGCGACGGTGGTGCGAGAGCAGCCCGAGGCCGTCATGACCGCGTTCCAGGACATGCCCCGTGTCAGCATGTCAGCGATAACCGCATGTCGCTTGATGTCGGTAGGGCGCCCCTTATAGAGGCCTGCCGCCTTGGCCTTCTCCTGGCCCTGGGCCTGTCGGCGGCGGCGGTCCTCGAAGTCCTTGCGCGACACAGCAGCGAGCACGTCCAACATCATGCCGTTGACGGCTTCGAACATCCGGCTGGTGAAGTCGTCGGCGTCGGTCGTCGCCATTATCCAGGAGGTCGGCAGATCGAGCGCCACGACCCGGATGCGGCGCGCGGAGATTTCGATCTTCAGCTTCGACCAGTCGCCGGCCGTGAGGCGACTGAGGCGGTCTACCTGCTCAACGAGAAGTACGTCACCGGGCCGAGCATCACCCAGGAGCCGGAATAGCTCGGGCCGGGCCAACGTCGAGCCGGACTCGTTCTCGAGGTAGTAGGCCGCGATGGTCAGCCCGCGCTCCGAGGCAAACGCCTCGAGTTGCGCCTTAGCGCGGCTGGCATCCTGCTCCGTGGTGCTGGCCCTGAGATACGCCCGAACAAACATCTTGAACCCCGGCAGTCCGTTTTGACTGGTCCGTTATGATGCGGTCCGTTTCGAACGGTCAAGGGGTATTTATCAGACCGCGATCGGGCCAGTCCGAAAAGGGCATGCCCAAAATGTACCGACTGAAGCGCATGGGTGTGCAGCATCCCAACACTGATAGCGAACATCGAAGATCGGCAGTCCGAGTCCGACCGCTGATGTCGTGCCCTGATAGACGTCTGCCCACTGAACAAGTTGTACCCTTACGGATACTGTTCCGTGTGATTATCCGCCTATCAGTTGCGGCATGGTTTGTGCGCTTTTGCTCCGGCTTTTGAAACCGCGATTCCAAAACCGCCACCATTGCGGTCACCCATGATCATCACCATGGCACACGAAATCCGCGAAAACAGACCATTTTCCTTCAGTCGGCAAAAATAGTACTAAAGGTAGTTGTCGTTTCATAATTCTCGTCTTAGTTGTTCTGTGCTTCATTCTCAATCTGAACAAATCTGAGTCCCGGAAGCCTCCATGTTTCTGAAGTGCAAAGATTTTTACTGCATCGCCATAATTCCATGATCGCATTGACTGAAAATTGAAAGCCAAGATTGCATCGCAGCAATGCCGCTATGATCGCCGTGCAATTTTTTGCAATATCATTGGCATTTTGAGAAGCATTTGGTACGAGAGAAAAGGCATTTGCCTATCTGCCGGCTTTTTGCACTGGATTGCCGATGACTGACGAGTTCGCGCGCTGCGGATGCGTTTTTTGCTCAGGCTTGAGCTTTAGTGTTTCGGCAGCCGATCCCGACGCGGAAAGAATGGGCGGCGCGAGCTTAGCCTCCAAAATAGCGTGCCAAGCCGGTCCAAGGATCGAACTTTGCGTCGGGGCCGACACGCATAACCTGGCTTCCGTGTCTGCGCCCGAATGGGCCGCCGAAGTGCGCAGCCAGCTCACTGACTTCGCAGCGTCGGCCCAGGCGCTCCGGGTCTTCGAAGCAAGTTTCGGAATTGGTCTCGACAGGCCGCAGGTCGAGGACCAACTGGCCCGCTGGCAGGCAGGCGACTTCACCGGCGCGCCCAAGATCGCCTTCGCAGACGAAGGCAGCCTAAACGGCGCGCGCGCCGCCTATTCCCAGGGCATGGGAACAATCTATCTATCGACGAACTGGGCCCTTGACAGCGCGCGCACGGCCGGAGAGGTCGCGCGTGTTATCATCGAGGAAATCGGCCACGCGCTCGATGCGAGGCTCAACGGCGTCGATACAGCCGGAGACGAAGGCGAGCTGTTTTCAGCGCTCGTTTTCGGCGGCGGCGGCGTCGACGCGAGGCGGCTCGCCGTCATTCGCGCCGAGGACGATTCGGGAACGATCAGCATCGATGGACAAGTGCTGTCGGTCGAGCAGGCCGCGGGCGACATCGTCTACGAGAAGCTCCTCACCTATTCGGACGGCATTTCCCAGGCCCTGACCTCGATCGAGAACGCGCTGGCCAACAAGGTCTTCGCCCAGGCGCTGCCGCTGTTCGGCGACGACCTCAACTCCGCCTTCACGGCCACCTCCTCGGCGGCGACGCACGCTCTGCGCGGAGTGCGAAGCTTCAAGGACGCAGTCCAGGGCGCGATCGACAATGCGATCGCCGGTGGCTCGAACGGTACGCCGTACAGCGGCACGAATATCGCCAACGCCATCAACAACGCGCTTAGTAATGCCGGTTTCTTGGGCTCGCCGGTCAGTTTCAACACCACGAACGGCGAGTGGAGCTTCAACAATACCGGCATATTCATGCTCAACACTCAGCCGCTGAGCAACAACCTTGGCCTAGGACCGGGGAACTTGCTGCAACTTACCAGCACCGCCACCGCAAATATCGGCCTAGCCTACGGAATTGCTCTGACTATCGGGTCCGACACCAACACCAGCGGTTTCTATATACGCGGCGATACAGCCAACGAGCTCTCACTCAACCTCTCAGCAAGCACACTCAATCTGGGCGGCGGCGTTCAGGTCGGCGGCCTTCAGCTGTTCTCCGCCAATGTCGCTACCGATCCGGCCCGGCCGACTAACTTCACGGCGAATTTCGCTCTCGACCTGCGCGACGGTCAGAACGGTACAACCAATGACGGCAAAATCTATATTGGTGAGATGGGAACGGCCGGATTCCAGATCTTGAATCCGACCGTTAGCGGCGGCCTGAACCTCAACGTCGATCTGCGGACGCTCGACTCACTAGAAGGCGTCGTGAAGATTGAAACCGATTTCGGCGTCAACTGGAATTTCGCCGGCAGCACTAATGGCCTGTTCGGCAGCGCGCCGGTGGTGTCGTTCAAGAATACCGACGTCGCATTCCTGAGCTTCCTGACCGAGGTGCTCCTGCCGTTCGTGACGAATGTCAAGGCCGGCATTGAGCCGATTAGAGACATCCTCGATATCCTCAAAGCCGATATCGGCGCCTTGAGCAACATGCCTGGTGGCGGCGCAGATTTCCTCGATGTGGTTGACGAGGACAACGGCTTCGTCGCAGGCCAGGACGGCACCATTTCGCTGCTCGACATTGCGAAATTCAAGAATATGGCCGGAATCGACACGGCGCTGACGCTGTTCCCGATCCTCGACGCTGTCGTGACCTGGTACGATTTCCTGACCGGACCGCTCGCCAGCACCGGCCTTATGAGCGTCGGCGACTTCACGATCACGGACGATATCCGCGACGCCACCTTCGTCCTGTCGGGCGCGAATGCCAGCGTGACCGGCGCGGTTGATGATCTTCACGATTTCATCGACGCCCAGTTCGCCCCGTCGGCGGCCGCGACGCTCGGCAACATGCTGAGCAACGGACCCGCCGCCCCCAATAAGATCATCGCGCCGATCTTGACCGACGCGCAGGAGGCGCTCGGATATCTTTTCGGCCGCAACACAGATATTCTGAAATTTAACCTGCCGAAGGTTGGCTTCAGCTTCGGCAGTGGCATCGAGCCCGATGGCAGCTTCAACGGCTCGCTCTCCGATATTTTCAATATCCCAATCTTCCTACCGGGACTTAATATTGAGGTCGAAGCGGCGCTTCGCGCCATCATCGACATCGATTTCGGCTACGATACACGCGGCATCTCGCAATATATCCTTAGCGGCTCGTTTCTGCCGGGAGCCAACACGGCGCCGGACCCGACGAAGCTGCTCAACGGCTTCTTTATCACCGACTGGGACGAGAATGGACAGGAGCGCCCCGAACTTGTGCTCGGCGCCCAGATCAATTTCGGTGTGGGCGCAGGCATCGACGGTTTGCTGAAGGCCTTCGCCGGCGGCGCGATCGAGGGCGTGGTCAATCTCGACATCATCGATGGCGGCGGCGCCAATCCGCAGGACGGCAAGGTCCATTACGACGAATTCGTCGCGGCCCTCTCCAGCCCACTGAACCTGTTCGAGGGTCGCGGTCTGATCACCGCGGGCATGATCGCCTATGTCGAGCATCTGTTCGGCACCCATGAATGGCGCTCGCCGATGATTTCGCTCGCCAGCTTCAATTTCGGCGGCCAGGGCTCGGCCTTCGATCCGGGCCTGGCGACGCCCGACGAGCCTAACAACGCGCTGACGCTGAACATCGGCGTGAATGCCGGCCTGCGCCTGATCGACAACAAGCTCGACGGCAACGAACAATTCAGCATCGTGGCCGGTCCCGGCGTCGGTCGGTTCACCGTGATCGCCTTCGGGCACCAGCAATCCTTTGACGATGTCGGCAGTATCGACGGGGTGGCCGGCAGCGGTAACGACATTATCGCGGTCGACGAGAACCTAACGACCGCCGTCGATTTCGCCGGCGGCGACGGCGAGGACGTGCTCTATGGCGGCGCGGGTACCGACACGCTCGCTGGCGGCGACAATTCGGACTATCTCGTTGGTGCAGGCGGCGCCGACGACCTCGACGGCGGCGACAATGACGACGTGCTCGACGGTGGCGCGGGCGCCGACACGCTCGACGGCGGCGGCGGCATCGACCTTGTCACCTATGTCCGATCGACCGTCTCGATCGGCGTCAATCTCGGCAATGGCGCGACGTCGGGCGGTGATTCGACCGGCGACGTCCTGATATCGATCGAGAACGTCGTCGGCGCCGACGTCGCCGGCGCGGGCGATACCATCTTTGGAATCGATGGCGGCACTGTCGCCAACGTCATCAATGGCCTGAAGGGCAACGACAATCTCTATGGCGGTGGCGGCGACGACACCCTGATCGGCGGCGACGGCAACGATACAGTGGATGGCGGGCTAGGCGCGGACGTTCTCTCCGGCGGCCAGGGCGACGATACCTACGGCGTCAACAGCCTGCTCGATGTGATCGATGAGAATAGGTTCGGCGGCGGTAGCGGCCGCGACCGGATCATTTCCGCGATCGACATCAACATTGAGGCGCTGACCGATATCGAGGAGTTGCAGCTCTTTGGAAGTGCAAGGGTCGGCGAAGGCAATCATCTCGCGAATCTGATAATCGGCACGACTTTCAACGATACGTTGCGGGGTCGTGCAGGAATCGACACGATCAAGGGCGGCGTCGGCGCGGATATGCTCGAAGGCGAGGCTGACGCCGACGACCTACAAGGCGAGGCCGGCAACGACACCCTCGTTGGCGGCGCCGGCAACGATTCGATGGCCGGCGGCCTCGAGAGCGACACCTATATCGTCGCCGATGCCGGCGATGTTGTCTCTGAACTTGTTGGCCAAGGCACCGACACTGTGCACACCTCGGTCAATTACGTCCTGACCGCCGGCAGCGAGGTCGAGAGCATCGAGACGATCAATGCGGCGGCGACCACCCCGCTTGAACTAGGCGGCAACGCTTTCGCGCAGAGGCTCACTGCCAATGTCGGCGACAACGTGCTCGAGGGCTATGCCGGCGCCGATACACTCGATGGCGGCAGCGCAGGCTTTGATATCGCCTCTTACGAGCATGCGAGCGCGGCGATCTCGTTCAATCTGACCACGGGCGCCAAAACCGGCGACGCGGGTGGCGACATCTTCATCGCGATCGACGCCTTCCGCGGCACGGCCGTGACCAGCGTCGGCGACTCGATGACGGGCGGCGGCGCAGGCGACAATTTTAACGGACTTGCCGGCAATGACAGCCTCTTGGGCCTCGGCGGCGCCGATACGCTGTTTGGCGGATTGGGCAACGACACGCTGGACGGCGGCCTTGGCGACGATATCTTGGGGGGCGGCACCGGCGACGACACCTACCGCGTCGACAGTCTCCTGGACGTCGTCGACGACGATCGCACGGCTTATACCAATGGCGGCGGCGGCCGCGACATCATCATTACCGGACTGAATTACAATCTCGGAGCATCCGCCGACCGGAACGACATCGAGGATCTAACTATCACCGGGACCGCGCGGAGCGCGACCGGCAATGCGCTGGGCAACCTAATCACCGGCACAGACGGCAACGATACTATCGACGGCGCCGGAGGCGCGGACGACCTGCGCGGAGGCTGGGGCAACGATCTCTATTTCTTGGATTCCGCCGCCGATCGCGTGGTCGAGAACGCCAATGCCGGCACGGACGAGATCCGGGTCGCGACAGCGGGTTTCTACAATGTCGGCCCTGCCCCGGATTTCACTCAGTCGCCCTACGCCATCGACATGCAGGTCTCGTGGCTGGTCAATATCGAGGACGTCGTCCTGCTCGACAATGGCCGCCTCGTTCATCTGACAGGCAATGCGCTCGGCAACCGGCTGGTCTCCAACGACCAGAGCAGTTCGCTCACCGGCGGGCTCGGCGGAGACACACTCGTCACGGGCCAGGGGCGGGATGTCGCCGCCGGCGGCGACGGCCTCGACACGCTGATCGTCGACTGGTCGATGCAGAGCGGCGTCTACGACTTCACAACCTTCAGCTTCGTCGGCAGCCTCGCGGACGGATATTCCGGCCGCTATGCCGACGTCTACAACGGCTCATCGGGTTATAATCTCGTCGATTTCACTGGCGTCGAGCGCTTCAACGTCGCGGTGGGAACAACGAACGACTATGTCCTTACCGGCGACGGCGACGACACTGTCTCGGGCGGAGCCGGGCAAAAGGCGTCGACGTCATCGACGGTGGCCTCGGCGACGATCGCTGGGAGGCGGACAAGTCGGCGCTGACCACGGCGCAGCCTTTCGTCATGAACCTGCGCAACCTCGGCATCCAGTCGACCTATGTCGGCACGGGTACGGTGCGAGGCGTCGAGATGCTGACGCTGTTCACGGGCGCGGGTAACGACGTCGTCACAACCCTGCTGGCTTTCCACGACGACCAACTCACGACCAATGCCGGGACCGACACGGTCACCATTTCAGGCGGTCGCGACACCGTCGCGATGGGCGACGGCTTCGACACGCTGATCGTCGACTGGTCGGCGCAGACGGGTGTCTACGACACCGTCACCCACAGCTTCACTGGCAGCCTGGCGACTGGTTATACCGGTCGTTACGCCGACCAGTACAACGGCTCGTCGGGCTATAATCTCGTCAACTTCTCCGGCGTCGAGCGCTTCAACATCGCGGTGGGAACGTCGAACGACATCATCGTCACCGGCGACGGCAACGACACCGTCGCGGGCGGCGGCGGCAGCGACTTCCTCTCGACCGGTAAGGGCGCCGATATTATCGACGGCGGCAAGACGCTGGCCTCCGGCGTGCTGGTCTCGGGGGCCGACCGCTGGCAGGCCGACAAGTCGGATGCGACGGTGGGCCTGACCATCGACCTGACCGCGGTGACCTCAAGTTATGTCATCTCGGGCATCACCGGCACGGTGACCAATATCGAGGCGCTGGGCGACGTCGACGCCACCGGCAGGCGTTTTGCAACCGGTTCCAGTAACGACGTCATCGTCACCCGCGCCGACTATCTCTCTGACTTCATCGACACCAATGCCGGCGCAGACACCGTCACGGTGAAGGGCGGCATGGACATCGTGAACATGGGCGGCAACGCCGCCGGCACGGTCGACACGCTGATTGTCGACTGGGCAGCGATGACTGGCACCTACGACTTCACCACCTTCGACTTCGCCGGCAGCCTCGCGGACGGATATTCCGGCCGCTACGCCGACGTCTACAACGGCTCGTCGGGTCACAACCGCGTCGTCTTCACTGGCGTCGAGCGCTTCAACGTCGCGGTGGGAACAACGAACGACTATGTCCTTACCGGCGACGGCGACGACACTGTCTCGGGCGGAGCCGGGCACGATCATCTGAGCACTGCCAAAGGCGTCGACGTCATCGACGGTGGCCTCGGCGACGATCGCTGGGAGGCGGACAAGTCGGCGCTGACCACGGCGCAGCCTTTCGTCATGAACCTGCGC